>NZ_JBHRYU010000002.1:432378-527181 GCF_042649185.1 Cohnella sp. GCM10012308 | reverse complement strand
ACAGCGCTATTCACGACACGTACAAGATGATTTTCAGGAATATCTGTTTCCAGATCCATTGGCAGACAAAGTTGATCCATGCTATATTGAATGTACAAAGAAACCGTTCCTTTCGTAAATGGTTGCTCGACACTTCCATTTTACCAAAGAACGGTTTCTTTTTGTTTTACAAAAACAGGACTGCCCCGCAGGTCATTTTCATGACCCTTTTGGGACAGCCCCATCGCACGATCGGAGGCGCGGTACCGGCGAAGTGCTGCTCTAGGAAAGCACATCGCACCATGCGGCAACCGGCTACAACCGAGTGCTTTCGTATGAAAGCACATCGCACGATCGGAGGCGCGGTAGCAGCGAAGTGCTGCTCTAGGAAAGCACCTCGCACCATGCGGCAACCGGCAACAACCGGGTGCTTTCGTATGAAAGCACATCGCACGATCGGAGGCGCGGTAGCGGCGAAGTGCTGCTCAAGGAAAGCACTTCGCACCATGTGGCGTCGGGCACCCACCAAGTGCTTTCGTATGAAAGCACATCGCACGATCGGAGGCGCGGTAGCAGCGATGTGCTGCTCTAGGAAAGCGCTTCGCACCATGCGGCGTCGGTCACCAGCCACCGCCCATCGCCGCCCATCCCCGCCGCCGTCCGCTACCCGCCGGACTCCGGCCGCGCCCCTGCGGCGTTCACAACGTCCGGAACTTAAACTCGCTCGGCGTGAAGCCGGTCGCCTTCTTGAACACCTTGGAGAAATATTTTTCGTTTTGAAAGCCGACGAGATTCGCAATCTCGTAGGTGCGGTACCGGCCCTCGCGGATGTAAAACTTCGCCTTCTCCATGCGTAGCCTCAGCAGGAAGTCGGTGAAGTTTTCGCCGAGCTCCTTTTTAAACTCCCTGCTGAGGTATTCCGGGCTGATCTGCAGGTGGTCCGCCACCAGCTCCAGGCTGATGGCCTCGTGAAAGTGATCGGCAATATAATCGCGCGCCTTCCCCATCAGCTTCTTGGTCGAGCGGGTCGACTTTTCCTGGATGTGGGTGAAGGCGTCCGAACACCGTTGCCGGAACCAGGCGATCATTTCCTCTATGCGCTGCAGCGAGTTGACCTGCGTATACAGATGATACTCGTCGCCGAGCGCTTCGTCGGCGTCGAAGCCAAGCTGCTTCAAAATGGTGGCGAGCAGCACGATCAGCTCATAATTCAGCTTGGCCACGTCCGCGATCTCGAACGAGCAAGGAACGCGGAACGGCGCGAATCGCTCCGCAAGAAACGCGGACGCCTCGTCCTGCCGGTGCGCTTCGAACAGAGCCAGCAGCTCCCGCTCCGCCGCAAGGTCGAGCGATACGCTCTCGGAAGCCGGTTCCCGCTCCGTGCCGCAGACATAGACGCGGCCTCCGCCATGCACCAGCTTCTGCGCGAAGGCGCGGCGCGCGGAGGCGAACGAAGCCGGCGTCTCGTCAAGACGTCCGGCAGCGTGTCCGACTCCCGCCGTAATAGACAGCTTCAACACGTCGAGGGCGAGTCCGGATGCCCGCTCCGACAACGCCGCGATCTTCCCTAGCCCGCTCTGCCCATCCGCATACTGCCCATCCGCGTTCTGCCCATTCTCCCCGTCCCCATTCAGCAGCAGGCCGATCCCATCGTCCCAGCGAAACGGCTCCGCGACAAGCCCGCCCTCCCGAAAGACCTCAAGACAGAGATTTTCAAGTCCGTACTTCAGCAACTCGACATCGGAACGCGGCATCGTTTGCGCGATGCGGACCGCCTCATCCATGCCGGCCAGCCATACATAATGGAAAGGAGACGTAAAACGGATGCCGTATTCTTCGCATTTGCGCGCCTGCCTGCCGGACGCTTCCTTGCCCTCGACGATCTCGGTCAAGTAACGGCGGCGCAGCTCCGAAGTACCTGCATTTAATTTGATCTGAAGCCGCAGCTCGTCTTCGCGCAGATCCCGCTTCTGCATCAATTCCTGCAGCGCGCCGCGGACGACATCCTCCAGTTCAGCCTCGGCGACAGGCTTCAGCAGATAGGCGTAAGCGCCGAATTTTAGCGCCTTCTGCGCGTATTCGAACAGATCGTAGCCGCTCAGCACGATGAACGGCACGTCGCCATGACGCTCTCGCACGCGCTCCAGAAGGGCGATGCCGTCCATTTCGGGCATTCGAATATCGGACAGGATGAGATCGGCACGCCGCTCCTCCAGCAGCGCCAGCGCGTCCAAGCCATTGCCGGCGATCCGGATATCGTCGATGCCGAACCGGCGGAGGGCGTCCTCGAGCGAGCCGCGAATTTGCGTCTCGTCTTCGACAATCAGAATATTCATGTCAGACCGCCTCCTCTCCAAGCCTGTCGTGCAGCGGGAGCTTGATCCTTACCGTCGTAAAGACGCCCGCCTTGCCGCTTATTTTGATGCCGAATTCCGGGCCGAACTGCAGCCGTATACGCGCATGCACGTTACGAATGCCGAGCCCGTTTCCTTTGCCGCCTACGGTAGTCGCTTCGTGCGTTACCGGCTGGGGCAAGCCCGCTGCCTCGGACGACGATTGCGCGAACCAGCCGTTCAGCCGCGATATTTCTTCTTCGGACATGCCCGAGCCGTTATCGTAGATATAGATGAGCCAATGATCGCCGGCCGGCTTGGCCGTAATGCGCAGCTCGCCGCCGATCGTCTTGTTCGCCAGTCCGTGCTGGATCGCGTTCTCGACCAACGGCTGCAGCGTCAATCTCAGCACGGGCTTTTCCCACAATGCGTCATCGATCTCGAAAACGGTCGAGAACCGTCCGGCAAAGCGGATATCATGCAGATAGATATACTTCCGGATGTGATCGATCTCCTCGCGCAGCGTGACGGCGCTGCCGCCCTGATGCAGGCTGTACCGGAAGATGCCCGACAGGTTCTGCACCATGGCGGAAGCGCGTTCGTAATCGTGGCGGTCAATGACCGATTTAGTCGCATACAGCGTGTTGTACAAAAAGTGAGGATTGATCTGCGACTGCAGCGCATTGAGCTCCGCCTGGTTGCGAAGCAGGTTCGCTTCATATTTCTGAACGATCAGCGATTCGATGTTCCCGACCATGCTGTTGAACGCCTGGCTGATGCGGGCCAGCTCGTCGTTGCCCTTGACGGGAACCCGCGTGGAGAAGTTCCCCATCTCGAGTTGCTTGAACGAGGGCATGAGCCGGCGAAGCGGCTTGACGATGAGGAACGAAACGACGATGGAGATCAGCAGCACGATCCCGGAGATGACAATCAGCATGGCGGCCGTAATGCTGCGCAGAAATCCGCTTTTCTTTTGCAGCTCGGACATCGGAATCAGGGACACGACCTGAAATCCGTACTGGGACGGGGCGCTTGCGATAACAAGCATACTCTGCCCGCCAATGTCGGTCTTGACCTGCCCGCGGCCAAGTCCTTTGGCGACGCCCAACAGCTTGGCGCTCTCCCGTTCTTCCCATTGGACATTGCTATAGATGAGCTTGCCCGTCCGGCTGATGATGGCGGTCTGCTCGCCCTCCTGCAGGTTCATATTGGCGATGTCGCCAAAGAACTGCTCGGTGTTCTGATCGACAAGCAAGACGCCGGCCGGTCCGTCCGCGTTGTAATCGGTGATCGACTGCGCGACCGAGATGACGACGGGCTTGGGGGCGCTGACGGGATTAAAAAGAAAATCGTTCGTATGCGGATCGAGAAAATGAGGCGCGCCGTTAAGCGCCATCGTCTTCTTGAACCAGGGCTCGTCCAGAACGGAGCCTGCGACGGAGTTGCGGCCCTGAACGTTGATAGCGTACTTGATTTCGCCGCGCGTATTGATCAGGGTGATTCCGTTCAGCTTGTCGTTCATCTGAATGAGGGCGAGAAAATAACGGTCGAGGCGCTCCTTATAGTCGAAATAGGCATCGCTCGTGTCGTTCGGTCTAGAGCCGAGCATATAGGTAATTTCCTTGCTGATTAAGAAGAGGGAAGCCGACTGCTTCTGCAAGATCAGCACGTTTTCGTCGATGTTGCGCATGATCTGGTCGGAAATGGCCGCTTTATTTCGAATATAGTTATTCTCTACGTTGCGCGCGGACAGGCTGTAGGAGACGGCGCCGTAAAGGAAGACGGGCACCGATATCGCGAGCAGGTAGATCACGAACAGCCGATACGCGATCGAGTTGTTTGCCGGAAAGCGCCATTTACGCATCGAGCTCCACTCCAGGTTGTTATTGTGCCTCAGGTTGTTCCTATCATAGCATGGCGCCAGAGCGCGTTCTATGGGATGATCAAGAAATTGCACCTGATGTCAAGATGTTGATTCTATTCGACGCCGCGGCGTCCGGCTTACAATGAGCATGCGGGACAGTGACGCATGGTCTGTTCATCATAGGAGGGGTTCTCAAATGAATATCGTACGGACACGCAAAAAAGTACAGACGTTGGTTCCGGCCAGTATCCTTGCGCTCGGCTTGCTCTCGGCATGCGGATCGAACTCGGATGCGGGCGGGAACGGGGCTTCCGCAAGCACGAATACGGGCAGCGGCGCGGTAAATACGGAGGCCGCAAGCACGGCAAGCGGCGGTGCGACTGCAAGCAGCGAGGCGACGCAGGATACGGAAGCGTTTACGATCAGCGTAGCGAGCTGGAACCTGGGCGATGAGCCGCTCGGCATCGTGAAGGCGTACCGCGAAGCGTTCGAGAAGGCGTACAAAGTCAAATATCCGAATGCCACGATCGAATACAAAAATACGCCGGGCGAGGCTTACTTCGATCTGCTCAAAGCGCAAATGGCTTCGGCGTCGGCCGCCGACGTCGTCCAGTTCCAGAGCGCGCAGCTCCCGCTGTTCGCGAAGGCGGGCTATATCGCCGACCTGTCGGACATGCCGTTCGTGGCGAATATCGACGGCGCGCCAAAAACGCAGAGCTCCTACGGCGGCAAAGTGTACGCGGCGCCGTTCGACCTGAACAGCAACGGCGTCTGGTATAACCGCAAGCTGTTCGAAGACAACGGCATCCAGGTGCCGAAAACGTGGGACGAGCTGGTGCAGACGGCGGAGACGCTGAAGAGCAAGGGCATCACGCCTTTTGCCGGCGGCTTCAAGGACGCCTGGGTGGCGAGCATGACCGTCGGCGTCTTCCTGCCTAACGAGTACGGCAGCGATACGTTCGAGAAGGACGTCTACAACGGCGCCAAGAAGCTGAACGGCCCGGAAATCCAAGCCGCATTCGGCAAGCTCCAGCAGTTCGTGGACAAAGGCTATTTCGGAAGCAATGCGCTCAGCAACGGCTGGGATCTGCAGCGCAAGGATTTCGAGGACGGCAAAGCGGCCATGATTATCCACGGCCCGTACATCGGCGGTCTCGTCAACAGCGAAATGAAAGACAGCGGCGGCATGGAAACCGGATTTTTCGCCCTTCCGAGCGATAAAGGCGACCCGCTGCTCAGCGTATCCGTCGGCGTATTGACGGGCGTCAACGCACATACGAAAAACCTGCAGCGCGCCAAAGACCTCGTGACGGCGATGCACGATCCGGATGCCATCGTCATTCGCGACAAGGATGCGGGCGTATTCCCGGCCATCAAAGGGATCGAGATCGATTATAAGGAAGTCGGCAACAAGGATTTCCTGAGCGTGCTCGGCGCTACCAAGAGCATGATTCAAGGGCAGTTCATGCCGGCCTCCGTCGGCGACATCTACGCCAAGCTGTTCACCAAGATGCTGGCAGGCAAAGCGTTCAGCCCGTCCTGGCTGGACGAAGCCGACAGCGCCTTCGTTCGCGACAAGGGGCTCGTGGCCGCTCCCGAGCAGTAAGTTTTATCATGGACAGCAACTGGCCGAGAGGCCGAGAAGGGATGCCGCGGATCGAGCTTAGCCGCCGTATCCCTTCTTCTTTCCAACGAACAACCGAAAGCAGGGAAGCGTATGAAATCGGGTTTTAGAAATGCATGGGTCGAACTCTCTTTTGCGGCGCCCGCATTGATTTTGTTCCTTATCATCGTCGTATGGCCGTTCGTCAGTTCGTTCTATTACGCCTTGACGCAGTGGGACGGATTTTCCAAGCCGGTCTTTATCGGCTTCGACAACTTCGTCAACTTGTTCAAGGAACCCGGCTTTCGGATTGCGCTTCGCAATACGCTGCTTTTCGCGCTGGCCGGCCTTTTCTTAAGCAATGCGCTGAGCCTTGCGCTCGCGCTCGCGCTGAACAGGGCGGGGCGCTCGCAGACGGTGCTGCGCACGATCTTTTATTTGCCGGGCGTCGTCAGCTTCGTCACGATGTCGATCGTCTGGACGATGATCTATCACAACGACGGCGCGCTGAACCAGCTGCTGAGATCGATCGGCCTGGGTTCGGCGGGACGGGAGTGGCTCGGCACGTACGATTCGGTCATGCCCGCCCTGATCGTCATCATGGTGTGGGGCGGCGTCGGCTTTGGCGTGATCGTCTTTCTTGCCGGCCTCAGCTCGATTCCGGCCGAGCTTTACGAGGCGGCCAATCTGGACGGCGCAGGCCCGTTATCCGTATTTCGCTATATCACCTTCCCGCTGCTCATGCCGTCGATCACGGTCGTGACTTTCCTCGGGCTGACGACGACGCTGCGGATGTTCGATTTGCCTTTCATCATGACGAACGGCGGTCCGGGAGATGCCTCGAACACGATCTCCCTGATCATTTACAAGCATGCGTTCAGCTACAGCAATTACGGGTATGCGACGGCCGGGGGCATCATTCTCTTTCTGTTCGTCGGCGTCGTATCGCTGCTTCAGCTCAGGCTGACGAGAAGCAAGGAGGTGCAGATCTAAGATGAGCGCGCTTCAGACTTCGGCCCGTGCCAAACGGCAGGTCGATCGCGTCAATCGCGTGCCGGCGGGAGCGGCCGCATCGCGGTCGCCTCTTCACGTCGCGTCCCAAACCGTCACATGGCTCATGGGTGCGCTGTTCCTTGCTCCGTTTCTGCTGTTCTTCCTGAATACGTTCAAGGATAAAGCGCATATTTTCGACGCCTTTTACATGCCGGATATTACGGACTTGAGCAATTACAGGACCATGCTGCGCAACACGGATTTCTTCGCGTCTCTGTCGCTCACGGTCGTCATCTGCGCCGTTACCCTCTTTTTTATCGTCCTGCTGTCCTCGATGGCCGGCTATATCATCAGCCGCTCCGAGCGCAGATGGATCAAATGGATGTATGCGCTGTTCGCGGCAGGCCAGATCATTCCCGCCCAGACGAGCATGCTGCCGCTCTATAAGCTCGGGGTGGCGACGCATCTGATCAACACGCCCGTTTTTCTGATCATCATCTATGTGGCGGGAGGCACGGCATTCGCTTCGCTGTTCTTCGCGGCCTTCACGAGAACGATCCCGCAGGCGCTGGAAGAATCGGCATTCATCGACGGCTGCGGGCGGTACCAGACGTTCTTCCGCATCATCCTGCCGCTGCTCAAGCCGGCGACCGCAACGATCGTCACGACGACCGTGTACTGGTACTGGAACGATTTTCAAGGCCCGCTGATTTATCTGAATGCCGGCAAGGTCGCGCCGCTCATGATGTCCGTTTACAAATTCATGGGCGCCAACGCCACGGTGGATTGGGGACCGGTGTACGCGCTTTGCTTCCTGTCCGCCATACCGATGATCTTGTTCTTCCTGTTTACGCAGAAGTATTTGCTGAAGGGCCTTGTCGTCGGCTCGGTAAAAGGCTAGGTTGCGCGGGCAGGCGAACGGGGAGGGTTTTGTGACGATGAACGACAAGAACGACGTGAACGACGTGAATGACGCGGACGATGCAAACGTCGCGAACGGCGGCGGAGAAAATGCGTTCGAAACGCCTCCGCTGCGATATCGGCCCTATCAGATCGTTCATGAATGGGGCGACGACCCGCAGGAGAAGCTGGAACGCCTGGCGTCGCTCGGGATCGGCGGCATCGTGACGAACGTGTCCTGGGACGATCGCTATTTGCGGGACGAGCGCGCCTTCCGCGAGCTTGATGCGCAATTGGACGCGGCGAGCGGTAGGGGACTCGGCATCTGGCTGTACGACGAAAAAGGCTATCCCAGCGGCTCTGCGGACGGCCTCACGCTGTCAGGCCATCCGGAGCTGCAGGCGCGGGGGTTGTACCGGATTTCGGTGACGGGCAGCGGCCTTGCGCCGGTGGTCGTGACGCTGCCGGAAGACGGCATTCGCTTCTATTCCGCATCGCTGCATTCGCTAGATGAAGCGGCGAGCGGCGCGACTGCGCGCTGCGCGGAAGCGGCCGATGACGGCGCGACGGTGCGGACGAACGGCATCGAAGGGGAATGGGTGCTGCACGCATACGTGGAGAAGTACCTGTACGAAGGCACCCATGCGGAGCGGAACGGCTGGTCGCCGCGGCGTTACCCCAATCTGTTGGACAGCCGGGCGGTTCGGCGGTTTATCGAGACGACGTACGAACCGTATGCGGCCCATATCGGCCAGGGACGAATCGGCGAAGCGGTGTCCGCCTTTTTTACCGACGAGCCAAGCCTGATGGCCGCCTATCAAAACACGGAAGAAACGTACGAGCGCGCCGCCGTTCCGTGGACGGAGGCGCTGCCCGGCCGGTTCGAGCGGGAGCATGGCTATGCGCTGGCGCCTTATCTTCATGCGCTGTTCGAAGGCGACGGCGAAGCGGAGCGAACCGTACGCGTGCAGTTTTACAGGACCGTCGCGAGCTTGCTTGCCGACAGTTATTTTCGTCAGCTTGCGGACTGGTGCGGGTCGCGGGGCATCCGATTTTCGGGTCATGCGCTGCTGGAAGAGAGCATGGTGTATCACGCCGCTTACTACGGCAGCCTCATGCGCGTGCTGCGGGAGATGCCGTTGCCCGGCGTCGACATGCTGACGACAAGGCCGCAGCGGTACCTCGACGATCCCTTCGGCTATTTGCTCGCGCCGAAGTTCGTCAGCTCCGCTGCGCGGGCCGCCGGCCGGCGAGACGTGATGGCCGAGATCTGCCCGGTTCACTTCGATCCGTCCGGCGCGTTTACATACGACGGCGATGCGTCGCTAGGCGACATGACGGGAACCGCCAATCTGCTGTATATGGGCGGGGTGACGCACATCAACTCCTATTACAACGCTCTGGAAATGGGAGAGGAGCAATACCGGCGCTACTGCGCGCATGTCGGCAGGCTCGGTGTCATGCTGGAGGGCGCGGCGCATCTGCCCGATGTCGGCGTCTACTACGGCATCGAGACCTATCAGGCGGATTATATACCGATTCGCCAAGCCGTACGCCGCCAGCCGGGGCCGATGTGGGACCGGCACGAATCGCTGTTGGCCACGGCTCGCGAGCTGCTGTCGGCAGGGCTGGATTTTAACTTCCTCGACGATCAGGCCATTGCGGATGCCAAGCTTAAGGATGGGGCGCTTGAAGTCGGCGGCAGTTGTTATCGCGTTTTGCTTATGCAGGGCGTAGAGGTCATTCCGCTCGCCGTGCTTGCGAAGCTGCAGCGCTTCGAAGCGTCGGGCGGACGGGTCGTATGGACCGGGACGCTGCCGGCGAGCGGCATTTACGCCGGTGAGCATGCCGAAGTCGTCCGGCGGATGCGCGCGTGCGAGCTTGTTCCAAGGGTAGAAGCGGCAGCAAGAATTCGGGCTGCCCGCGCCGAACCGATAGCGGAGTCCGCGCTTCGGATCGCGGAAGCCGAGGCCGGCGCACGGCTGCTCGTGAGCCGTTACCGCAAGGACGGCGAGGAATTGCTAATGCTGCTCCATGCCGGCGACGGCATCGCGGAAGCGACGCTGGAAGCATGGCCGGATGGCAGGCGCGACGCCATCGTTTCCGACCCGGCGACGGGAAGCCAATCCCGCGTGACTCTGCCTTTCCGGCTGCAGCTGCAGCCGTACGAATGCCTGTTTATACAGACGATGAGTGAAGGGGCTCGGCAAATGGAAGGCTGATCCCCTTTTTTTCTAGCCGAGTTGAAAGCGAATTCATATTAAGAAGGAGACGATCACCTATGAAATATGCGCGTTTGAGGCCGGCTTTTATGACGGCTGTTGCACTCCTGCTTGTTTTCCAGCTCGTCGGTTTTGTATTCTCGCCGGCAGTCGCGAATGCGGCGGCTTCGGCCGTTTATTACGTCAGCCAATCCGGGGGGGACGACGCCGCGGACGGCTTATCGGAGGCGACCGCCTGGAAGACGTTGACGCATGTGTCGGCGAAGACTTTTCAGCCCGGAGACCGCATTCTGCTCAAGTCGGGCGACCGATGGACCGGAGAGACGCTCACCTTGCACGGCAGCGGCACGCCGGAACTGCCGATCGAGCTGTCGTCCTACGGAACGGGAGACAAGCCGCTTATTTCCCCGCAGTTGACGGACGCATCGGCCATCACGCTCCACAACGAGGAAGGCTGGCGTATCGACGGCATCGCGATGGAAAAGGCGATGATGGGCATCAACGCGGAGTTCGACGGCGTCTACGACAAGCGGTCGCTCGCGTTCGAAAACCTCGACATCCGCGACATGGACGATACCTTCAACAGCAAGCCGAATTTGTATAACCACTTTTCGACGGGGATCGCCTTGAAGGGGAACGGCAATGCGTCGACGTACCATCTTCGCGGACTAACGATGAAGTCGATCGTCTTCGACAACGTGAATACGCCGCTTTTTCAAGGGGCCATTTCCCAATATACGAACACGGCCGGGTTCGGTACGAACGCCAGATTCAAGGATGTTACGGTCGACGGCCTGACAGCGACAAACGCCAAGCAATGGGGTTTCAACTTCCTGTTTATGGCGGATGCGGCCATCACGAATATCAGCGCGGAAAACGTAGGCATGCTGGGCGGCACGCATGACGGCGTCAATCCTTACGGCATCGGCGGCATCGTCGTCGCCAATTCGAAAAACGTCGTGTTTGACGGGGTCGAGCTTCGCAACATCGGCAAAGGCTCGCAGGGCTACGACGGCGTCGGCTTCGATTTTGAAGGCGGTACCGACGCTTCCAACGTAACGCTGCGCAACGCCGTTATAGACGGCATCGACGGCGCCGGCATCATGATCTTCGACAACGGCGGCGTGGGCGGCACCGACGGCGCCCATGTCGACGGCGCGACCGTTCGCAATTTCGGCAGAAGCCCCGGGAATTCCAGCGGCGGCATCAAGTTTTTCCCGAATAACAAGACGACGGGAACCATCCGGAACGTAACCATCGATCGAGGCGACGCGCAGGTTCCGTTCCTCGAAGGGACCGCCGACGGGTTCGCGCTGACGAACATGACATACCTGCCGGAGGCCCTGCAGGCTGAATTCGTCGAGCTCGATACGGCAACGTCGGGCGATTGGCGCAGCCGCTTCGGACGGGAAGGGTATAAGCTGGAAAAATTCGAGTCGAAGCTTCCCGACTATGCCGCGCTGAACGAGACAAGCGGCGCGAGCGCGGTAGCCTGGCAGGCGTCGACCTCCGATCGCAGAGCGCTGACCAATGCGCAAGGCACGGCGCGTTCGGCAGGCGCAATGGTCTCTGCGGATAAGGGAGGCGCGCTTGTCTACGATCTGGATATGAAGGACGGCTTGACGCACCGGATCGCCTTCTATATGGCGGATTGGAATCGCGAGGGACTGGAGCAGTCCGTTACGGTCGAAGACGAAGCCGGACATGTCATGATCGAGCCGCAGGAAATCAAGGACTTTGGAAACGGCGTTTATTACGTGTTCGAGGCGGCGGGCCATGTCGTCGTGAAGGTGATCGGGGCTGCGGACAGCAGGGCGGTCGTCGGCGGGGTGTTTTTCGGCAGCGCCAAGGCAACGCCGGTCCTGACCTTGAGCAAGGCGGGGGCCAAGCCCAGCATCGACGGCGATATTACGGATGCGGAGTGGCAGTCGGCCGAAAGCGTGGAGATGAGCGACGACGCGCAAGTGCTGCATGGGGAAGGCAGCCTGATCGGCGCAACCGAGACGGACCTGACCGGCAACGTTCGCTTGATGTGGGACGCCTACGGACTCTATCTGGCGGGAACCGTTCGGGATAACGAGTATTTTAATCCTTACGGCCAGGGCGATCCGCTCAATAACAATGATGTCATCCAGCTGACGGTCGACCCGATGAACCGCAAAACGTCGGGTACCGGCGATGCCTATATTTTCGATTTCGTGCCGACGTCCGGCAGCGACCATAGCGGACCTGCGGCTTGGTACGAGCATTGGAAATGGGGCGGCGCCGACTACCGGGCAGGCGTTAAGGTGGCCGGCAAATTAACGGCGGACGGTTATGCGCTCGAAGCGTTCCTGCCTTGGAGCGCGCTGCGCAAAAACGGGGAGTCGTTTACGCCGGGACCGAACATGAAGCTGGGCTTGGGCGTCATGATCGGCGATTTCCGCGCGAACGGCCAGCTGAAGGGGATCTTGACGAACTTCGGCCAAGGCGAAAATACGATCGGCGATGCCGCTTCGTACCGCACGGTTCTGCTCACCGAGCGCGCGACGTCCAGCGCGGTCGTATCGCAGGGCAAGCCGGTTACGGCTTCGAGCAACAATGCGCCAAGCTCCGATCCCGCCATGGCTGTGGACGGCGACGAAGCGACGGCCTGGGTGGCCGCGAACGGCGATCTGCCGCAATCGCTCCAGGTGGATCTGGGACGGCCTTATCGACTGAGCAAGATCGAGCTGCTGTACCTGACGAACGATCCGTGGAAGTATACGCTCGAAGGCTCCAACGACGGGTCCGACTGGACGGTGCTCGCCGACCGGTCGTCCAATACGGTGCAAGGCCCCGCTTTTGCGGACGACGTCGCGGGCAGCTATCGCTACGTGCGAGTCAACATGATCGCGGGCTGGGGCAACTGGGCGACGATGAAGGAGTTTAAGGTGTTGACGGACGAATCGCTCCTCTCCTCTGCCGCTTACGCGATCGACGACTCGGCGTATTCGATCGGAGGCGTTCGGAACGGAGAGTCGGTCGATACGTTCCTGAGCCAGCTTGCCGCGGTCAACGCTACGCTCGGCCTGTTCCGCGCGGACGGGACGACGCCTGTAACCGGGGGCGCGATCGAGGATGGCATGAAGGTGATTCTGCAATCGACCAAGGGACAGCAGCCTGTCGTCTACACGGTGAACGCAGAGCCGCCGTTTACGATATCGAGCTCTTTCAAGGTCGGCAGCAGCGAGCAGCCGGAGGGTCTGGCGCCGGGCGAATTGCTCACGGGCATTCTGGAAGTGACGAACAACGGCGCGACGGCTCAGACGGTCACGCTCGTGACGGCGTTGTTCGATGCCTCGGGCGAGGACGGAGCGATGGTTAACTTCTCGTACCAAACGCAAACGCTCGGCGCCGGCGCGACGTCGACGCTGACGGCTGGCTTCAAGCTGCCGAACGCGATTGCCGGTTATAAGGCCAAGCTGTTCGTCGTGAGCGGCAGCAACTTCTTGGCCCCTTCCGGAATTCTAAGCGAGCCGGCCGTCTTGGCCGGAAAGTAAGCCGTTAAGCGTATTACAAGTTCCGGACGGCACAGAGCTCGTCCGGAACGGAGGAGGATATGGCCTATGAGAAAGTGGATTATATTGCTGATCGCGGCGCTGTTCGTTCAGCTCCTGCCAGCCGTGGCGGCAGCAGCTTCCGGAGCTTTGACGGCCTCGATCGATCAAAGCGACCGCAAGGTCGTCATCGAAGGCAGGCTTGCGGAGCCCGGCGCCGAAGTGCTGGTCACGGTCACGGATCCGGACGGAAGAACAGACTATTTCAATCAGAAAAAGACGGACGAAACAGGCGCTTTTCGCTTCAGCTATGTAAGCCTTTCCGAGAAGCCGGGCATTTATCGCGTTCGCGCGATCGGACCGTCCGGAGCGGGAAGCAACGTTTTGCAAGCCGAATACACCTATACAGGCTCTCCGACAAACGGCACTGAGCCGGGTACGGGGACGGTTTCTCCGTCTGCAGATGTCGAGATCGTCGCGGGCGCTGACGGATCGGTCGTATTAAAGCCGCGCTTGAGCCGCGATCCGGCAAATGGCATCCTTTCCGCCATCATCGGCAGCGATGCGCTGAAGCGGGCGATGGAAATGGCGAAGCCGGATGCAGATGGCGTACGTCGTATCGTCATCCAGGCAAAGTCGGAAGAACCGGCAAAAGCTTATCGCATCGCACTCCCGGCGGCGGCCCTGAGCACGGACTCGAAATCGGCGTCCATTACGCTGGACACGCCGATTGCCGCCGCAACGCTCCATTCGGATATGCTGGCCGCAGACGGCGCTTCGGTTGCGGAATTTACGATTGCAGAAGCGAGTCGCGCAGGTTGGGACGAAGCCGCGAGCGCAGGCGTCGGCAATCGACCGGCAGTCGATATAGGCCTTAAGCTCGACGGAGCGCCAATGGATTGGCGCAACGCGTCCTCTGAAGTCAGCATCGCGATTCCTTATACGCCTTCTAAAGAGGAGCAAGACGCCGAGGAGCGACTCACGGTTCGCTTCATTGACGGCAGCGGCCAATCCACTTCAGTCATCAATGGCCGGTATAAGGACGGCAAGGTCGCTTTCCGAACGCCGCATTTCAGCACGTATGCCGTAGCGTTCGGCGAAGAAACGTTCATGGATCTGCCCGTTGCCCATTGGGCGCATCAGGCTGTAGGCGCAATGGCAGCCAGGGACATCGTCAAGGGAAGACCGGACGGATCCTTCGATCCGGCAGCCGCAGTAACCCGAGCCGAATTTTTGACGCTCCTGACGAGAACGTTGGAGCTGCGTACAGATGACGGCAGCATTTCCGGCGAGACGCTTTCTTTTAAGGACGTGTCCTCCAGCGCCTACTATGCGTCCGCGCTTCGCGCTGCGGCCAAGGCAGGTATTGTCAAAGGAGACGGCAGCGGCAGCTTTAGGCCAAGCGAGCGGATATCAAGGCAAGAGCTGAGCGCGATGGTCTATCGGGCGCTTGTCTCGACGGGACGGCTCGCAGCATCCGAGAGTCAGGCGGCAAGCATGGTGTTTAAAGACGAATCCGAGATCGCCGCTTATGCGCGAGACGGCATCAAGGCGTTGTCTGCGTCCGGCATCCTGCAAGGCAGCAACGATGCGTTCCGTCCGACCGCATTCGCTTCGAGGGCCGAAGCTGCGCAGGTGATGTATAAGATCTGGTCTCAAACGGACTGATTGTACGAGACGAAATAAAATAGCCCGAAGGCCGCGCGTGGCGCGCCTTCGGGCTACAGGTCTATGGTTCCTATTGCTCCGCTCGTTCGGCCTCGCCCTTGCTCCGTTTATTCGGTCGCCGGGCAATCAGCAGGATTAATTCGACTAGCAGCACGGGCAGCGAGACGCGCGCAGGATAAGCCAAATATCGAGGTTCCCAATTTGGACGGAATTTCTCTTTGTATTTGCGCAGTCCCTTGAAGCCGTACCAGTGCCCGCCGTATTCGTAGAGCCGGTTCGCCAGCTTTTCCTCGCGCATGGCGGCGCGGGCCTCGCCGACGCTCGCGAGAGGGGCCATGCCCAGGTTAAAGACGGAATAGCCCTGTTCCCGGGACCACTCGAGCAGACGGATAAACAAAAAGTCCATGGTCCCGTTCGGGGTATCCGCCAGATGGCGCATGAGGTCGATGGACATCGTCCGCCCGTCGTCGTAGCTTGGCGCCAGCGTTGCGAATGCGATCGCTTGCCCGTCGGGCGCGAGCAGCGCCGCGATCGGCGCTTTCTGCAGATAGGCGGTCTCGAACCAGCCCAACGAGAAGCTTTTTTCCCGCCGGCCCTTGAGCCATGCCGCCGAGATCCGGCCCAGACGCTCCAGCGCTGGCGGCTCATGCGGAGGCTGCAGCACCTCGAACCGGTAGCCGTCGCGTTCAAAGCGATTGATGACATTGCGAAGGTTGGTGTTGGCCTTTCCTACTAGAGAGAAGGTGGACAGATTAACCAGCGCTTCTTCGCCCAGCTTAAAGAAACGGTAGCCATTTTCATGATAAATCGGTAAATAGGCAGGGGCTACCTGGTAAAAAACGACCTCCAGATCGTACAAATCCGCGTGCCGCTGGCATTCCTGAATGCCGCTGCTAATCAGCGCCGGATCGCCCAGCGGGTCTCCAAGTACCACGAACTTGTTGCGAATGATCGAATAAGGAATGAGAACGCGGCCGTCGCAAGCCCAGAAAAAATGCTTGTCCCCCGCAAACAGCATGTGCGTGAGCAGGTTGCCCCGGGCGCCCTTCAAAAAATCGCGAACCTGGTCCAGCTCCTCGGCGGAGGCGCCGCGGGCCGTTATCTTGTTCGGCCGCAGCAGCAGCGCGAGCGACAGGAGCAGCCAGGTCACGCCGAGGCCCGTCACGACGGCGATCGTGTGCTCGGTCGGGTTCAGAATCAGATGAAGGTAGCGATTGTCCGGAATCCGGTGCACAAATTGAGGCACGGTACCGGCGGCTACGATATCGTAGACATAGGCGATGAGCAGCGTGGTTGCGGCCCAGACCGCCATGCGTTCCCGAGGGATCGGCGCGCCGATTCTGTAGAAGCGCGCCCGCGATAAATAAAGCAAAAGGGCGACAAACAGCAGAAAAATCGCTTCCTCGAAATCAAACGCTTTGGTGAAGGTAAATAAAGCGCCTGCGCACAGCAGGCCGAACGTCCACTGATAGGCGCGTTTGATTCTGCGGGAAATGCCCCAGGACAGAACGATCAGCATCAATCCGATAATAAGGCTTAATTGGTGAGATAAGCGCATGAGCGGCGCGGATAGAAGCTCCTCGGCGAATTCCAGCCGCCCGAGCAGGCCGGGGGTCGCGGCCGACAGGAGCAGGACGCCTCCGCTTAAGAACACCAGCTTGCCGAGCGCCCAAGCGCCGAATTCGGAGATCCAGGCGTGCTGGCCGGGGAATTCCCACAAGCGCTGCCAGCCGTTCAGCGAATCCTCTACCGCGTCTTCATCGGTCTCCGCTGTCTTCTGCCGGTTCTGGGCAAATTCGAAGACGCCCATGATGAGCCCGATAAGCCAAGGGAACAGATAATAGAGGATGCGAAATAGAACGAGCACCGCGGCGGCATTCTCCGGCGCGTAGCCGAGCGCTTGAAGACCGAACAGCGCGATCAGGTCAAAGCCCCCGATGCCGCCGGGGGCGAGGCTCACCAGTCCCGCCACGGCAGCGACGGTGAAGATGCCCATCGCCGTAAGGAAGGGGAGGTCCGGAAGCAGCGTCGATCCGATCATCCAGAACACGGCGCCGGCCAATGCCCACTCCGCCACGGAGACGAGCACGGATGCGACGATGGTGGACGGATTCATTCGCGGCAAGTCGCGGTTCAGCCATTTCGCATAAAAAGAAGTGCGTTGAAACAGCAAATAGCCGGGCAGGTAAAGCGCGATGGCCCAGACGGCATAAAGCGTCCAGCGATGGGTTCGAACCACCGCGTCGATCGGAAAAAGCCCGCCGATGCCTCCCCAGGCCAGCAGCGATATGCCTGTCATCGTGATGGTAGACAGGAAGGCGATGATGGCCGTTATCGTCGGAACGGATAGACCGCGGTTGCGGTAAAGATAGGTACGCAGCGCGGCTCCAGCGACGCCGGCGAAGCCGATGACGCTATTCGAGGTATTGGCGATCCAAGCAATGCGAAAAGTTGTCCAGCGTCCGATGGTAAGCCGGAAATGCCGGCGAAGGACGAATTCGTAGCCGCCGACCGCCGCGACGGCAACCAGAGACGATGCGATAAGCATGAGCAGCCTCGACGGCTCTATCTGACGCAACACATGCAGCGTGGCCGCCCAGTCGATCCGGCGGAATTCAGCCTGGCCTTCCCATATTATAAGTCCGATGACGGCAAGCGGGATCAGGATTTGTATCACTTTTAACCGGTACAGCGTGGACAGGAGCTTCAGCGCCTTCAGGCGAGGGAGCTCCCTTTTGTTTTTTGCCATCATTGTTCTCCTTATCCAATGTTCGTACACAAAGTATACCCTGATCGATCTTTCAGAAAAAATATTTTATTCGCGATGAACAACGGCATTTATTTCGACGTCCTTTGTTATGAACAGAAGCAAAGTGTTAAAAGCCGGTGTAAGTAGGAATGATACCATCAAGCTGGCCGCTTTTGCGCATCAGGGAGGCGATTGCCGTTGGACATGCTGACAAACTTGCTGGCGCACTACGGATATGGACTTATCTTCTTGTTCCTGTGTCTCGAGATGCTCGCACTGCCGCTTCCCGGCGAGATGATGATGAGCTACATCGGACTTTTTGTATATGAACAAAAATTGAGCTGGCTGTTCAGCATCGTATCGGCAGGCGCGGGCGTGTTGAGCGGCGTGACGCTCTCTTACTGGATCGGGTACCGGCTGGGCCGGCCGTTTATCGTTCGTTACGGGCATCGCGTCCATCTGACGGAAGCGCGCATAGACAAGCTGACCCTCTGGTTTGAAAAGTACGGGGACAAGCTGCTTTTCGTCGCTTATTTTATTCCCGGCGTCCGCCATATAACCGGATATTTTTGCGGCGTGACCCGCATGCCTTTCCGGCGTTATGCGCTTTATGCATATACCGGCGCGATATTCTGGGTGGGGCTGTTTATCTCCCTGGGCAAGGTGCTGGGTCCCAAGTGGGAGCTCTACCACTCGACGGTCAACCGTTATATGATCATCTTCGGCATCGCCTCGGCCGTTGTGGCCGGGTTGGTTTACGTTTACAGGAAATACAAGGGACGAGTCTTCGACACGCTTATGCAGCTTCTGACGCAAGGGGTGCGCCGCTTTCATTCGTTCGGCAAGGTGCGTTTTTTGCTGCTGGCTTCCTTCGCCGTCTTCGTAGCGTTTTTCTCGTTAATGCTCGGCGTGATTCAGGACTTTTTGGGGCAGGAGTTCGGGCAATTCGACGAGATTGCGTCCTTTCTGGTCATCGCCTCCTTCGGTCCCGGTTGGGACGGATGGATGCACGCCTTCGAGCAGCTCGGCACGCTTTATTTGTATGGTCCCGTGCTTGGCCTGACGGCGATTTGGATCATGCTGCACAGCAAGGAGCGTAGGCTCGACCTGCTCTTTCTCGTATGGGTTGTCGTAGGCGGGGAGTTTCTCGACGAAATATTGCGCACGGTCTTCCATCGTCCGGGGCCGGTCGCGGCGGACGTTCAGCTTTTTAATACGTTCCCCAGCGAGGAAACGCTGATTACCTTGACGGTCTGCGGATTTTCGGCATTCCTGCTGCTGCGCCACTACCACTTTCGTTATGTACGGGTTCCCCTCGTGCTGGGCGTCATCTTGGTCTGCCTGGCGGTGGGCGTCAGCCGGATTTATTTTGGGGT
The DNA here is from genome assembly GCF_042649185.1 of Cohnella sp. GCM10012308. Lineage (NCBI taxonomy): Bacteria > Bacillati > Bacillota > Bacilli > Caryophanales > Paenibacillaceae > Cohnella > Cohnella sp. GCM10012308. Next base: position 507,976 of record NZ_JBHRYU010000002.1, on the reverse strand, counting down.
GCAGTACCCTAGCGACGTCTTCGCAGGCTATGTGTTCGGGGGCGCATGGATCAGTCTCCATGTGATGCTGCTGGAGATTCTGCGGAAGCTGCGAGCCGTGGGGGATTGATGGCAGTCTTAATCGGCAAAAAGGCAATCGGCAGTGGGCAATCGGCAATCTTAAAGGATAGGCAGGTCAACCATGCGGCAGGTGATGAACGGTTTGCCGCGGGGCGCATACGGGACGGAGTTCAGCGGCATCGTCTGGCTGTACGCGCTCTTTCCTACAATGACGGCTTATGCGGCGAGCCAGCTCATCACGAGGATCGTCGCTTTTTTCGGCATGTACTTGCTGCTTAAAAGACACTTGCTCGCGCAGCAAGACGCCGGCCTGATTCGCGTCGGCGTTGCGCTCGCTTTTGCCTTGACGCCGTTTTGGCCGCCGGGCATGCTCAGCACGTTGGGACAGCCATTGGCGCTGTGGGCTTTTTTGAATATTCGCAACAGGGCGAAGTCTTGGCGGTCGTGGGCCGTTATCGCGCTTCTGCCGCTGTACTCCAGCTTCGTTCTCGGATTTTTCTTTTTTCTGACGGCGATGGGCTTGCTGTGGCTGCGGGACGCGATCAAAAAGTGCAAATGGAACCCCGTTTTTCTGTGGAGTATCGGATTCATGACCGCGCTTTATTTGGCGATCGAATATCGCCTTGTTGTAGGGCTCGTCGCAACGGACATCCCCACCAGCCGTTCGGAGTTCGTCGAATCCACGAATGGTTTGTTGAAGACGATCGGACTCGCCCTCATCAATTTTGTTTGGGGTCACAGTCATGTATTAACGATGCAGGCCGTGGTGATTCTGCCCGTTTTCTTGACTGCTTTAAAAATCGTGTTCGAGCGTAGAAGCTGGCGCGCCGACAAAAGATTCGTTTATTTGCTGGGGCTTAATTTCATGTTGTCCTTGTGGTACGCCTTCTGGTTTTACAAAGCGTGGGAGCCGATCAAGGAACGCTTCTCTTTGTTGACGACGTTTAATTTTGGGCGGTTTCACTTTCTGCATCCGCTCGTCATTTACGTCAGTTTTGCGCTTGGCCTGTGCATCCTCTGGAGACTGGGCGGCAAGTGGCGCAAGAACGTGCGCTTTTTTCTGATCGCGCAGATCGTCTTTCTCTTCTTCTGCAATGACGAGATCGTGTACCGCGTCGACGGGCAGCCGTCGATCGGACAGTTTTACGCGGTGGACCAGTTCAGGCAGATCCGGGCTTATATCGGCAAGCCTCTCGATTCCTACCGGGTAGCCAGCATCGGACTGCATCCGTCCATTGCGCAATATAACGGCTTTTACACGCTGGATTCTTACAATAATTATTATCCGCTGACGTACAAGCATGATTTCCGGAAGATCATCGCCAAGGAGCTGGACAAAAGTCCGGATTTAAAAGCTTATTTCGACGAATGGGGCAGCCGCTGCTATCTGTTCGCCAGCGAGCTTGGAAAGAACGCCGAGTTTAAAAAGGACACTTCTGCGCAAATCAACGATTTGCAGCTGGACATAGATGCGTTTAAAGCGATGGGCGGCCGCTATATTTTCGCGGCCGTTCCCGTCGTGAACGCCGAAGAAGACGGACTTCGGTTGCTGAAGATGTTCGACGACGCGCAGTCCGCCTGGCGGATTTACTTATATGTGGCGAATGAAAAACAGGGCTGTCTCAAAAGGCTGCTTCGCCTGGGCTGGCGGGGAAGTCCCGCCATGTGGCGTTGTGCAGCGTCACTTTGCCATGGTTGGCGGCGGGGTCCCGCCATGTGGCGCTGTACAGCGGTTCTTTGCCATGGTTGGCGGCGGGGTCCCGCCATGTGGCGCTGTACAGCGTTTCTTTGCCACGGTGGCGTCGAAGTCCCGCCATGTGGCGCTGTACAGCGTCACTTTGCCACGGTTGGCGGCGAGGTCCCGCCATGTGGCGCTGTACAGCGTTTCTTTGCCATGGTTGGCGGCGAGGACCCGCTATGTGGCGCTGTACAGCGTTTCTTTGCCACGGTTGGCGGCGGGGACCCGCCATGTGGCGCTGTGCAGCGTTTTTTTGCAACGGTTGGCGGCGGGATCCTGCCGCCGGTCCAATATAGTCGGCCAAGCTTAGAAGCCGATGTTGTCCTTCAAGTGGATCGTGCCGTTTTTGAATGTCGTATTGGCGCCCTTGTCGTTAATCAGCGTATTGCCCGTGAAGTAGATATCCTTGATCTGACCGTCGCCCCATACTCCGATTCCGCGGTGCGCGGCGTTTTTGATCGTGTTACCCGTGAAGGTAACGTTGTCGATCACGCCGGTCGACGCGTACACGAGCACGTTCGGATGGTTCTGCGGCTCCTGGATGCCTGTGTGGTCGACCGTATTGCCTTTGACCGTAACGTTGTTGACGTTGGTCGTATTGTACGAGCCTTCGCAGGCGATATAAATGCCGGCCATTTGCGTATCTTTGACGGAGTTGCCTTCAATTAATACGTCTGTGCCGCCCACGACGGAGATGCCGCGCGCCAGGGAGCCGTATCCGACATCGTTGTTGCGGATCGTGATGTTCTTGACGGCCGGCTCGTCGTAGCTGACGACCGCGATCGTATCGTCGCCGACGCCTTTTACCAGGTTGCCTTCGACCGTTATATCGCTGCTGCCGTTCGTCATATGAATGCCGTCGGCGCCCGTCGAATCGACGACATTATTCGTGATCCGGCCGCCCTTGGCTTCATAGGTGACCATAATGCCGGCCGTGCTGGACTTGTACACATAAATGTTGTCGATGACGAAATTCGTAGCGCTGCGGACGGTGATGCTGTTTTTCTCGTTCGCGCCGTTGCCCCGCGCGACCGTCGTCGCATACGCATGCTTAATGCCGCTTAGCGTGACGCCGTCGCCCTTGATGTCGATGGAGCCGTTCTGCGGGTCGGTGGAGGTGAGCGTCGTCTTGTCCTTGCCTGCGCCGCGCAGGCTGATGCCGTCAAGCGTCAGGATTTTGGCGAGCGTGAAATTGCCGGCCGGCACGGTTACGAGCTTGCCTTGCGTCTTGGCCTTGGTCAGGCAGGAAACGAAGGCGGCATAGTCGTCCTTGCCGTCGTCAGCGATGGCGCCGCAGCTCGTCACGTCGATGCCTGCTGCCGGTGTAGGCGTTGCGGTTGCAGTCGGCTTGGCAGTAGGCGTCGGTGTAGGCGTCGGAGTAGGTGTCGGAGTAGGTGTTGATATAGGCGTAGGGGCCGTTGCCGTCGGAGCGACCGTTACTGTCGGCTTGGCTGCCGGCGACGGCGTAGCGGTAGGCGTCGGAGTCGGTGTAGGCGTGGCAGTCGGTTTTGCCGTTGGAGTCGGAGTAGGTGTCGGTGTTGGAGTCGGCGTTGCAGCCGGCGTATCGGACTTGAATTCGATAGTCGGACTCCAGAGCGTTTCGTCGCCGACAGCGGTATTTCTGCGGTTTACGATGAAGTAGATCGCCGTTCCTTTTTCGACCGGAACGCTTCCGACGCTCTTCGGCGCGTAGCCTTTGACAAGCGTCAGCGTATTTTTCCACAGCATCTTGCTGTCCTTGAGGACCGTAACGACGATGCCGTCCCCTTGCTCGGAGCTTCTGGATACTTCTCCGGTAATCGCGATCGTGCCCTTATCCGGCGCTACCCACTTGAGGACGGAGTCGGCGTTCTCGTCCGGATACTGCTTATCGCCAGAGACCCAGGGATAAGCGGCGTTCGCAGGTTGCCAGCGCTTGTTCGCGGCATTATATACGAGATCCGTGTACACGGAGCCTACGAGCTTCTGATAATACCATTGATGTTGGCCCTGCACAGTTCCGAAGTCGGCGGCGGCGGAGAACACTTGCGTAGTCGTGCTGCTTGCGGCGTATGCCGGCTTTTCGGTATAGGACGAGAAACCATAAACGACACCGAGAGCCAAAACAAGCGCCATAGCCACCGAACTGAACTTTTTCAAGAAAAAACCCCCATCGCATGTTTGAATGTTTGAGTGAGCGGGTAAAGACGGAGTGACAGGTCTGTAAACTGAATATCGGCGCTTAAAACGGCGGCATGAATATCTTGGCAGCATCTTGTTGCGTGCCAATTTATTCCTGCTGCTTTTCGAGCTGAATTACGCCAACTTACATACCATCGATTCCGTCTTCAGCCGTGCCCCCCAGACCTTCTCCTTGTTGCCTCTCCCGCATGTCCCCCTATATTTCTATTCAGCGGCATCGACATCCGGACGAGCGCTCCCATAATCGGGCTGCACTTCCTATCCGTACGGCAATCTAAAGCCCGTACATCGTCAAAACAAAGTTCGATCGTGGATTTAAACTACCGGACCGGCAAAAACCGATGCTAAGATGAGCCTATCTTCCAAGGAAAGGGGCTCGCGAGCAATGAAATCGGTGCGCATACAGGGCAGCCGCCGCACCAACCGATCAAGCTTCATCGTTACTTTTAAACGTAACAAATGGCTGTTGTTATTGGCCGCGCCGGCTACGATCGCCGTCATTCTATTCTCTTATCTGCCCATGTTCGGCGTCGTACTCGCATTCAAGCGATACAACTTTACGGACGGCATATTCGGGAGCCGATGGTCGGGCTTCGACAACTTCAAGTATTTGTTCGCGACGCGGGATGCGTTCAACAGCACGATCAACACGGTCTATTTAAATGCCCTGTTCATCGTATTCTCGCTCCTCGGTTCGATCGTCGTCGCCTTGCTCATGATGGAAGTGCGCAACAAGTGGCTCGTGAAGTCCTATCAATCAGTGCTGTTTTTTCCTTACTTCATCTCCTGGGTCATCGTCGGCTACTTCGCTTATGCGCTGCTCAACTACGATACCGGCACGGTGAACCGACTGCTGGAAGCTGCAGGGCTGGATGCCGTTCAGTGGTATACGAAGCCGCAATACTGGCCGGCGATAATGGTCCTCGTCTATGTATGGAAAAACGTCGGCTACTTCAGTCTCATTTACTTGGCTGGAATGCTGGGCATCGACAAGGAGTATTACGAGGCGGCGACGATGGACGGGGCGACCAGGCTCCAGCAGATTCGAAAAATCACGCTTCCGCTGCTCATCCCGCTCATTACCATTATGGTGCTCATGCAGGTCGGAAGAATTTTTTTCGCGGATTTCGGCCTGTTTTTCAACGTCACGCAGAACAGCGGCGCGTTGTACAGCACGACCGACGTCATTGATACTTACGTATTCCGTACCTTCCGCGTACTGGGCGACGCGGGCATGGCCACGGCGGCAGGCTTGTACCAGGCGGTATGCGGGCTTATCCTTGTGTGCATATCCAACTGGCTCGTTAAAAAAGTAAATCCGGAAAACGCTTTGTTCTAAGAAAGGATGTAATGGCATGAGCCGCAAAATCGAATGGGGCCGAGGGTTCGTTCACCTGACGCTGCTTCTTCTCGCCGTCGTCTGCATCGTTCCGCTGCTTCTCGTCGTATCGGCCTCGTTCTCGGACGAGACGGCGATCGCCGAATACGGCTATACGATCATACCGAAATCGATCAGCATGTACGCGTACCGCTACATTCTGTCGAATCCGTCGCAAATTTTTTCTGCTTATGAAGTGACCATTATCGTCACGATCGTCGGTACTGCGCTCAGCCTGTTGATCTCGTCCTGCCTTGCGTATGCGCTGTCCCGGCGGGACTTCGCGTACAGGCGCGGCTTCGCGTTCTTTATTTACTTCACGATGTTGTTTAACGGCGGACTGGTGCCTAGCTATATGCTGGTCACTCAGACGCTGCATCTGAAAAACAGTCTGGGCTCGCTCATTCTTCCGTATCTGATCGTACCGTGGTTCGTGCTGCTCCTTAGAACCTATTTTTCCGAAATACCGGAGCCGCTGCTCGAAAGCGCCAAGCTGGAGGGGGCCGGGGAGCTGAGAATTCTGTGGAACATCGTGCTTCCGCTGTCGCTCCCGGCAATCGCCACCGTCGGTTTGTTCATCATTTTAATGTATTGGAACGACTGGTATCTGGCACTTCTGTACCTGGACGACAGCCACAAGTTCCCGCTGCAATATTTGCTGTACACGATCATGCAGAACTTGTCGGCGATCAAAGCGAATCCGATGCCGGGAATGGCGATCCACCTGCCCGGCGAGAACACCAGGATGGCCATCGCCGTCCTCGCAACGGGACCGATCCTGTTCGTTTTCTTATTCGTGCAGCGGTACTTCGTGGCGGGACTGAAGGTCGGCGCGGTCAAAGGATAACGATAACGGCTTATACCGGGAGCCCGGATAAGTATAGATGGACTGTCATACGTAGACACAGGGAGGAAAGAAAATGAAAAGGGCAAAGCAATGGCAAGGGTTGGTCTTGTCCGCATGCATGGCCGGGACGATGATACTGGCGGGCTGCGGCAACAACAACGGAGAGAACGATACCGCGTCAGAAACGGCAAAAGCTTCGGCGTCCGCGGGGGCTTCGGCAAGCGCGGCAGCTTCCGAATCCGCACCGACCGCGGCCAGTCTGGCGCCGGTGGAGCTGTCCTGGTACGTTCCCGGCACGCCGCAAAAAGACACCGAGCTGGTGGAAGCCGAGATCGACAAATATCTGAAGGACAAGATTAACGCGACCGTCAAAATCAAGTTCATCGATTGGAGCTCCTTCGAGCAAAAGATCAACGCGATGACGGCGACGGGGGAAAATCTCGATCTCGTCTTCACGGCATCGTGGTTCAACAATTACATCACCAATGCCGGCAAAGGCGCGTATGTCCCCTTAAACGATCTGCTCGATCAGTACGGCCCGCATTTGAAGGAGAAGTTCGGCAAGTACCTGCCCTCCGCGCAAGTCAACGGCAAGCTGTACGCGATTCCGTACAACATCAGCGCCATGGCGCTGCAGCGCGGGATCGACGTCAGCAAGGAGCTGGCCGACAAGTACCAGTTCGATCCGAACGGCATCAAGAAGCTGGAGGATTTCGAGCCGCTGTACGCGCAGATCGTACAGAACGAGAAAGGGATTATCCCCGTCGGCATGGACAACAACCAACGCTCTTATCTGGCCATGTATACGCTTCCTTATATGTTCATCGACAACAAGCTCCCGGGCGCCGTCAAGCAAGGCGACGACTCGCTTACGGTCGTCAACCAATATGAGACGCCTGAGTTTAAGCAATACGCGGAGCTGATGAGAAGCTGGAACGAGAAGGGCTTCATCAACAAGGACTCCGTCTCGCTGAAGGATTCCGATACCCCGCTGAAGGCGAAGAAATTCGCAGGCATCGTCGACAATGCCGCGCCGGGCTGGGATGTGTCGTTCAAAAACAACTACGGCTTCGATATTTACCAGGTCACGACGACGGAACCCGAGATCACGACGTCCGGCATTTTCTCCAGCATGACCGCAATCAGCAAAACAAGCAAAAATCCCGAAAGAGCGATGATGCTGCTGGACCTGGTGAACTCGGACCCCGTGCTGCTCAACCTGTTCGCGTTCGGGATCGAAGGCAAGCATTACGCGGTCGTCGACAGTTCCTCGGACATCAAGATCATCAAGCGGCCGGACGGCGTCACGGCAGAGACCAACGGCTACGATCTCAACGGCGGCGGCTGGCTGTTCGCGGATCCGTGGATCCTGTACGACTACAGCCCGGACCGTGTCGCGCAGGTCGAGGCCCAGAAGGCGTTCGTCGAGGCCGCCAAGCTGTCGCCGATCCTCGGCTTCGTCTTTAATCCGGATGCGGTGAAGACGCAGGTGGCGAGCGTCACGGCCATATTCGATCAATATATGCCCGCGCTCGGATCGGGCTCGCTCGACACGGCCAAGGCGCTCGCCGAGTTCACCGACAAGCTGAACAAAGCCGGCGCCAAGGAGATCGTACAGGAAATGCAGCGGCAGATCGATGCCTGGAAAACGCAAAAATAAAACGAGCGGATCCGGATTCGTAAGTCGGAGTCAGCGAGCGCACGGCGATGCCGGCGCTCCGCCTGGCTCTGATTTCTTTCCCATTTTCCGCGCAGAAGGCGTTATGATAGGGGAAGCCCAGCAAAGGAGTCCACAGCGATGAGATTTCTGAACCGTTCCTACAGCATGTACAAGAAGATGATTCTCTACATTTCGGTTCTGATCGCCGTCGTTCTCTTCGTGCAATCTCTGATCCTCAATCGCAATTTTGAGAAGATCGGATCCAGAATGACGTTCGATTCGAACGTGAATATGTTGTCCCAGATCAGCTACAGCGCGAATTATATGAACGATGCGGTGAGAAGCTTCGCCGCCACCATCTATTCAGACCCTAACAATCTTCCGCTGCGATACGCGCCATCGGCCAATCCGGAAGAGACCTACGGACAGCTCCAGATCATCGATACGATGGTCAACCAGTCTCCCTATATTTATTCCGTATACATATACAACGGCGAGCAGGACCGGTTTTACTCCTCGAAAACGGGAACGATCGTCGATGCCGATCATTTTCCGGATCGGGATCTGGCGCAGCTGATCGAACAGAATCTGCTGCCGGCCGATTATCAATTTTCGCCGATTCCCCGGCAAATTCCGCTTAACAGCTACAACGGGGCGAACCGGCTGGCTACGAACGTGCTGACCTACCTTATATGCGACCGATACTCCGACAGCGGACGCATTCAGAGCGCCATCGTCGTCAACGTGAAGGTGGATTATCTGACGGGTCTGATCAAGGAGCTGAAAAATAAAGGCTCGTCCCTGTCCAACGATGTCGCGATCTTAACCGGCGGCGGTCTCATCAGCGACGGATTGCATGCCGATGCGGAGCAGACAGGACCGCTCACTAAGGCTTCCATGCAGCGGGTCGTGGGCAGCACGGAGAAGTCCGGGTATTTCAAAGCCGGTTCCGGAAAAGACAGCAAGCTCATTACCTACGTTTCCTCGGACATTTTGGACTGGAAATTCGTAAGCGCTACGCCTTTTCAAGAAATCGTCAAGGACATCAATAAGCTCAGGCTGGTCACTTACCTCGCTTGTGTCGTGATCGCCGCCATCGGGCTGGTGCTGGCCTATTTTCTGTCCAAGCACCTGTACTCTCCGCTGCGCCGGGTGATCGGCACGGTCGGCAGCGCGGTCAATGCGGATCCGGCCGGGGCGCAGATCAGCGAGATCGAATTTTTATCCCGGGTGTTCATGGATAACATCGAATCGGCCAAGTCGCTGAAAATCGCCAAAAACGAGAACGACAACCGGCTGAAGCAGCAGGAGCTCCGCCATGTGCTCACCGATCGCAGTCTGAGTCCGGAACAGATCGAGAAGACGTTCCTTCGTCTGCATGTCGGCCTGCTCCCGCACAGTCCGCTTTTGGTCTGTCATTTTGCGATCGACGATTTGGACGCGTTCCAGCGCCGATTCAGCTTGCGGGACCAGGAGCTGTTCCGGTATATGGTCGGGAACGTAAGCGGCGAGATGATCGACGGGCAGTTCCGCCACGAATTCGTCGTTCTGGACGGTCGGCAGCTGATCCTGATCGCGCAGAGCCGGTCGGACGATGCCGTGGGCGCATATTCGCAGGTGCCGGGGCTGATGCGAAGCATTCAGGAATGGTTCGCGGAGAAAACCGGTCTGTCGCTCACGGTCGCCATCGGATATCTCGTGCCGGACGTATCGGAGATTCACGCCGCCTACCAAAACGCGGTTGAACTGTCGAAGTACCGTTTCATCTACGGACATCGATCCATATTGACACCGGAGAATACGGATGCCGTCAGCGCGGAGGCTTTCGAGAGGCCCATTAGCCTTGAGCGTCAGCTGGACGAGAGCCTGTCCGCAGGCAAGCTGGACGACTGCATCCGCCACTATTCGGATATCGTCCGGCACATCTCGCGTTATTCGTACGACGACGTCGCTTCCTATCTGCTCTACTTTTGCTACCTGATCTATATGAAAGTCAACGACCTCGAGTCCAAGGGCTACGACAAGCTGCCACTCGAGATCCAGCCGTTCACGCAGGAGATCGTCGCCTGCGAGACGCTCGAGCAGGTCAACGTCAAGTTCATGGAAATGTTCGCGTCGATCGCAGAGGTCGTGAAGCAGAAAAAATTCAAACGAAAGAACGCCCTTGCGGAAAAAATCATTCACATCCTGGAGACGGATTACCGCAACAAAGGCTTGTGCCAGGAAGGCGTCGCCAGCGATCTGAACGTATCGAAGGACTATGTGGGCCGAATATTCAAGGAGACGTACGCCCAGTCCTTCGGCGAGTATCTGAACGAGATCAGGCTGAATCGGGCGGCCCAGCTGCTCAGTACGACCAAAAAGAACATCGCCGAGATCGCCGAGGAGATCGGCTGGGAAAATAAAAATTACTTGTACACGATGTTCAAGGCCAAATTCGGCATGACGACAAGCGAATATCGAACCAAATTCGGCCTGTGAGCGCACAGGCCTTTTTTGCGGAAATTTAGAGGCTCGAAGTACAGTTAAATAAACAAATGACGTGATCTTAAACTTTAAAGCGAAGCCCGGCGCTTGTCATAATCAAGGCGACGGACACGGCACGACCGTTAGAGGGTGTGCGTCGAACGCGTCGAATTTGAAGGCGGAGGCTTCCTATGGAACAAGACAGCGGTTGTCCGTTTGAAACGGTGTCGTTAACGTGCGAGTACGCGGTCAATCCCATCGGGATTGAAGAAAAGCGCCCGCAGCTCGGCTGGGCGATGACGCATAAAGAGAGAGGCCAACGCCAGACAGCCTACCGGATTGTCGCGGCGAGCTCGACCGGGCTGCTGGAGGCGGACCGCGGCGACTTGTGGGATACCGGCAAGCTCGAGTCGGCCTTGTCCTGCGGCATCGCGTACGGCGGGACGGCGCTTGGCAGCGGCGAAGTCTGCTACTGGAAGGTAAAGGTCTGGGATGCCGACGGACGCGAAGGTTTATTCAGCGATACGGCTTCCTTCGAGATGGGCCTGCTTGAGCCGGGAGACTGGAAGGGCGGCTGGATCGGTCCGGCCGGCGGCTGGAACGGCGCGTCGGTGCTGCTGCGCAAGGCATTTCGGCTGGAGAAGAGAGCGGTGAAGGCCAGGGCCTATGTGGCCGGTCTCGGTTACTTTGAGCTGAGGCTGGATGGCAGCAAGGTCGGCGATCATGTGCTTGATCCGGGTCCGACCGACTACGGCAAGCGGGTGCTCTATGTGACTTTCGACGTGACGGATCTCCTTCATGCCGGCGACCATGTCATCGGGCTCGTCCTGGGCAATGGTTGGTATGGCGCGCCGAAGGCGCGCATTCAGCTGAATGTCGAGCTGGAGGACGGCTCGCGGGAGGAAATCGCCACGGCTTGGGATTGGGACAAAGGCTGGCATATCGCGCAAGGTCCGATCGCGAGCAACAGCATCTACGGCGGGGAAACGTACGATGCGAGACTGGAAAAGGAAGGGTGGGATACCGTCGGTTACGATATGGCCCGGTACAATCACCGGGCGAACGGATGGATTACCGCATCGGCGACGGACGGTCCCGGAGGCGCGCTCGTCCCGCAGACGATGGAGCCGATCCGGGTGATGGGGGAGCTGGAGCCGACCGAAAGCCGGCTGCTAGGCGACAAAGTGCAGGTGTACGATTTCGGCCAGAACATGGCCGGCTGGGCGCAGTTGACCGTGAACGGCGAACGCGGCGCAGCCGTCAAGATGAGATATGCGGAGACGCTGCATGACGACGGCTTCGTGGATCAGGACAACCTCAGACTGGCCGAGGCGACGGACACCTACATTTTGGGCGGAGGCGGGGAGGAGGTTTATGCGCCCAGATTTACGTATCACGGGTTCAGATACGTGCAAGTGGAGATTGCGGCGGGACAGGCGCAGGTCGAGCGGATCGTCGCCCAGATCGTGCGCTCCTCCGTCCTCGCCGCGGGAGACTTCGAATGCAGCGACGAGCTGGTCAACCGGCTCCATCGCAACGTCTGGTGGACGGAGGCAAGCAATCTTCACGGCATGCCGACGGATTGTCCGCAGCGGGACGAGCGCATGGCCTGGCTCAACGATGCGACGGCGAGAGCGGAGGAGGCGTTCTACAACTTCGACATGTCGCGGTTTTATCCGAAGTGGCTGGACGACATTGCGGATACGCAGGACGAACGGACAGGCGCGATAGCCGACACGGCGCCGTACCGCTGGGGCTTCCGGCCGGCCGATCCGGTGGCGAGCTGCTACCTGACGATTCCGCTGATGCTGTACGGGCATTACGGGAACAAGAACGCGCTGCGGCGGCATTATGAAGGGATGAAGGCGTGGAACCGTTGCCTGGAGGAGGAAGCGGAGGACTTCATCGTGAGGCGCAGCTACTACGGCGACTGGGCTTCGCCCGTCGTCGAATGCGAGCCGAACGGCGAAGGCGACGGAGCGGTCTCGCAGCACACGCCGGGCGCGCTGGTCTCGACGGCGCACTTCTATTGGAATGCGACGCTGCTGGCCCGGGCGGCGGATATTCTGGAGCTGCCGGACGAAGCGTCGCGATTCGCGGCATTGGCGGACAGCATCAAGCGGGCCTTTAACGCGGCTTTTCTGGATGCGTATACGGGCCGGTACGCAGGCGGTGGCCAAGGCCCCGGCAGCATCGCGCTCCGGTTCGGACTGGTGCCCGAAGAACGGGCCGCCGCCGTCCTGGCCGATCTGGTCCGCGATATCGTCGATCGTTACGACTATCATCTGAGCACCGGCAACCAATGTACCAAGCATATGCTCGAGGTGCTGGCCGAGCGCGGACAGATCGAGACGGCTTACAGACTCGTGACGCAGACGACGTATCCGAGCTGGGGCTTCATGATCTTAAACGGCGCGACGACGGTATGGGAGCGATGGGAGCTGGACATCGGCAATACGATGAACTCGCGCAATCACCCGATGCACGCCCATGTCGGCTCTTGGCTGTACAAGTATGTGGCCGGCATCGGCCTCGCGCAAGATGCGCAAGGGTTCGACCGGATCCGGATCAAGCCTTATCCGGCGGGAGACCTCGCATTCGCGGGCGCCGGCTTGCAAACCGTTAAGGGGCGGGTAGCCGCGCGGTGGCAGCGGGAGGAGGGAGCCTTTACGATGCAGGTCGAACTGCCGGCCAATGCCGGCGGCACGGTCTGTCTGCCCGTTCCAGAAGGGGAATGGGAGATTCATGAGGAGCACAGTCCAATTTGGCAGGCGGGGCGGTTTGTGGAAGGAGCGGCGGGCGTCTATGGCTGCGCGCCGAAGGATGGGTACGCCGAGCTTGCGGTCGGCTCGGGCAGCTATGTTTTCACGGTACGAAAAATGAACGCGAGGGAGCGGTCGGCATGAACAAGTATGCAGTCATTCTCGGCAATCTGGGGAACACCCGGGACCGGTTCTTAAGCTCGGGCTACAAGGATCAGCCGGATCAGGCGGAGATGCTCCGCCAGGCGGCCGAGATCGATGGGATTCAAGGCGTGGAGCTTGTCGGGAGCTGGGATATTACGGAGAGCACCGTCGAGGAGATCGGTAACCTGCTCGATAAAAACAGCCTGCAATGCGTATCGATCATTCCCGACTTGTTCGCCCAGAAGCGGTGGGGCGGCGGGAGCTTCGCGGCCAAGTCCGCGTCCGTCAGGGAACAGGCGTTGGAAGAGACGATGAAAATGGCGGAAGTGGCGCGAAAATTGAAATGCCCGCTGATTAACATATGGCCGGGGCAGGACGGTTACGATTACCCGCTCCAAGGAAACTTTCTGCAGGAGAGAGTCTGGCTGCAGGAGGGCCTGGCCAAAGCGTGTGCGGCCTATCCGGACCTCCGCTTCAGCCTCGAATACAAAGTCAAAGAGCCCAGGACGCACAGCTACCTGGCTCGCGCCGCCGATACGCTGCTGACCGCCGTCGGCACGGCGCTGCCTAACGTCGGCGTGACGATCGATACCGGACACTCGATCATGGCGGGCGAGAACATGGCGGATGCGGCGGTGCTGCTGCAGCAGACGGGGAACAGGCTGTTCCACATGCATTTCAACGACAACTACAGAGCCTGGGACGACGACATGATCGTAGGCTCGATTCATTTTGTCGAATATATCGAGCTGCTCTACTGGCTGAAAACGACCGGCTACGAGGGCTGGTACTCGATGGATCAATACCCCTACAGGGAGGACGGCCAGGGCGCGGTTCGGGAAAGCGTACGTTTTCTGCAGGGGATCGAGCGCATGCTGGACGACGTGGCGATGGACGAGATCGGGGAATTAATCCGGGAAGGAAATGCCGTCAAGTCCACGGCCTGGTTCCGCAGCAAGGTATTTAACCGACAATGAGAGGCGGAGTACCTGTGAGAACGATAAAAGCCTGTGCAGCCGGAACGATCGTCGCCATCGCCGCTTTGCTGGGGAGCGACCGGCCGGCAAGCGCCAGCAATGCGGCTCTGCCGATCAGCTACGTTGCCGCATCGTCCCATCAGACGGGCTACGAGCCGGCCAAAGCCGTCGACCGCGTTTACGACAACGCGGCAAATCGATGGGCGGCGAATGCCGCTCCTTCGGCCGCAAGCCCGCAGTGGATTTCTTTTGACCTCGGCAGCCTGAAATATGCCGGCGCGATCGAGATTTTCCCCGAAATCGGCAGCGGGCCGAAGGACTTTACGGTCGAGACGTCGGCGGACGGCGTCTCGTATACGGTCCAGCGTACGGTTCATTTAACGGCCGACAAGCGGACCTACAGCAGCTGGACGCCGCTCAAAGCCCAATATATCCGGATCAAGGCGACGGCGGGCTTTGGCGGCAAGATGCAAATTCGGGAGGCTTATCTGTTTTCGGAAATTTACCCTTATCGCGTAGGCACGTTGGCCGCTGGCGATCCTTACGACTTCTCCAGGCTCACCGAGGCCGGCTTCGACGCGTTAAAAAAGGCGAACGTACAGCTGGTCAACATGGCCTTGGGCGGGTATGCGCCCGATTACGCGGCGCAGATTCTTCCGAACGGCGGCGATCCGGACGTCGATGCCAACTATGACTGGGCGAAGGCGGACGAGACGGTCGGGCGGTTCGCCAGCCACGGCTTCGACATGGCTTTCGGCCAGAATATCGGTCTCACCACGACCGCATGGCCGCAATTAAGCGATCCGATGGTGGACGAGCACGGCAATGCGTTCGACACCTCGATCCGGGGCAATCCTTTTGCAAGCGATTACTTGACGTTATCCAAAGCCTTCGTTAAAAAAGTCGCCGCACACTTCGCGGACAATCCGTATGTCAGGTCTCATTTGCTTACGGGTCCGGGATTTTTCGGCGGCATGGAAATCTTCGGCGGCGATATCGTGAATCCGTCCTTGTACGTCTACGACGACAACGCCAAAGCACGATTCCGGGAGTGGCTGCAGACGCACTACGCCAGCCTCGCCGCGCTGAATTCGGCATGGGGAACCGCCTATGCGTCATGGAGCGGCGTTCAGCCGCCGCTGCCGCTGAGGACCGGCATGACCGGCGCCTACGATGCCCGTCAGAGCTGGTCGGATCTCATGTTCTGGCTCCGCGACTATATCGTTCAATTCGCGCAGCAGACGGCTTCGGACGTCAGGTCCGTCACGGACAAGCCGCTGTCCGTCGAGATCGACGGCACGAATCTGTTCAGTCCGATGGAGAGCCAGGCCAGCGTGGGGCTGGTCGCGAGAGCGTTCGGCGATTACAAGCCGTTCGTCCTGGCGGGAAGCTCGTCCGACGAAGTGTTCGGCTCCGCGGCGTTGGCCGCCGCCGCCCGATTCTACGGCTACGATACCGCGATGGACAACGCGAACTATGAATCGGCCGAGATCAGCGACGACACGATGTTCGGGCTCATGTCGAAGGGCATCGGCACGTTCAACAACAGCAATCTGGCCGAGGATTTTATCGGCAGCGGCTGGGTCGGCGCGCCGCATACGACCGGCTGGGATCCTTCGGCCAGCTATACGCCGACGCAAGAACTTAACCAGTTCGCCGAGAAAACGAAGCGGCTGCTGGCGGTCGACCCGCTGCCGGCGCAGAGCGACGTCGCCGTCTATAATTCTTTTTACTCCAGCAATTACCGCAAAGGCTACCGCTATGACGACTATATGAATATTTACGACAAGGATCACGGCGTCGGCTTTAACGTCCGTCCGTTCGCCAGCTGGTCCCATTACATCGACAGTCCGGACATCGTCGACGATTTTCTGATCGAGGACGGCGCGCTGTCGAACTACAAGCTGCTGGTGACGGCCAATGCCAGCCTGACGCTCACTTCCGATACGGCGCAGGGCAACCTCCTCAGCTGGATTCACGGCGGCGGCGCCATCGTCGGCTTCGGCAAGGACAGCTTCAACTACAAGCTGAACCTGTCGACCCGCTCCATCTCCGGCGGGACGAACGTGTCCGACTGGATGATGGGATTGTCCGGGGGCGCCGCTGCGACGACGACCGCGAGCCGCACGGCAAGCGTGGCGGCTAACAAGCCGGACTGGCTGACTTCGCTGAAGCCGGGAGAGACGGCCACGTTTGCCGTGGAAGACGTCAGCCAGGCGCAGGCGTTCACCTCGCTCGTCAGCGGGGCGACGCCCGTGCTGGTCGACGGCAGCGGCCGTACGATCATGGCGGAATACGACTACGGCGCCGGCAAGGTGCTGTTCAGCACGATTCCCGTCAGCGACAGCGAGCTGTTCCACGATGAGTTTATGGGCAAAATCTTGCACGACTTCGCCGATCATGCGGGAATCGTGCGGGAAGTGGCGTATGACGGCGATCGCTTCCACGCGGCCTATATGGGAACGAACAAGCTGGACGACAGCAAGGTCGTCGTCGTCGCCGATCCGAAGTACATGGCTGGCGGCCAATATTCCGCCAACGGGGAGGTCGCCGATCCCCAGTACCAGGGGAACGGGCAGACGATGACGATCAAGACCGGCGCCGGTCTGAACGGTCAGGCGGTGACGTTGGATGTCACAACGCCGTGGAACCATGTCAGCGGAGGCACCATTCGGGAGACCTCGTTTAATACGCCGCAGAAATTGGTGACGTTTACCGCTTTTTCGTCGCAGCCGCTGACGCTGCAGGCGCTGCCTTACGGGTATTTGCCGATTGCTGGCGTAACTGCCGGCATGTCCGAGAAGCCCTATACGCCGGATAGGGTAGCCGACGGACTGAAGGAGGACTCGGGCTACTGGCTGGGCGGAGGCGCGTCGGCGGCGAATCCGCAAGTGCTGACCGTTGATCTCGGTAAAGTGTACCCGGTTGCCGGCATGGAGCTGTATCCGTACGCCGATGCCGACGAGAATGAGCTGTTCTCGTTCGAGGACGGGCGATACGACGGCTGGACCGTCACCGGCGCCGCGTTCGGCACGGCTCCAAGCTCGGGGACGCACGGCGGCCTTGT
Organism: Cohnella sp. GCM10012308; assembly: GCF_042649185.1. Taxonomy (NCBI): domain Bacteria; kingdom Bacillati; phylum Bacillota; class Bacilli; order Caryophanales; family Paenibacillaceae; genus Cohnella; species Cohnella sp. GCM10012308. The sequence continues at coordinate 490,696 of NZ_JBHRYU010000002.1, read as the reverse complement.
GACGAACGTCAAAGGCAAGTTCTGGGCCGATTCGAAATGGGGCGACGACTCGATCACGGGCAAGCTACGGAGTCCGAACTTTATGATCGACAAAGACTTATTAAGTCTTCGTATCGCCGGCTACGACGGCCCGGCAGGCACGAACCAGCAAAATTACATTATGATCAAGCGCGCTTCCGACAACACGCCGCTCTATGTCGTTCGGCCGCCGCAAAGCGACGCGCTCGTGACGCGGCAGCTCGACGTACAGGCATGGATCGGAACGGAGGCATATCTGGAAGCGACGGATGCCGACGTCGATGCCGCGTACGGCTGGATCGGCTTCGACAGCGTCTCTCTCAGCAATTACAAGGACAAGGGCGCAGTCGCAGACTTCTCGTTCGAGCAGGGCACCTTTGCAGGCTGGAGCGCTTCCGGCGCGGCCTTCGGATCGGCGCCTTCGAGCGCGGATCACGGCGGGCTGGCGACGGGCTGGCGGGGCGTTTATTGGGCAGATTCGCTGCTCGGGGGACAGGCTGCAACAGGCACGCTTACCTCGCGCCCGTTCATACCCAAAAAGGAGCTGCTGACCTTCCGCATGGCGGGGTTCGACGGAACGAGCGGCGCCGAAGGCAAGAACTTCGTCTATCTGCGAAGAGCGTCCGACGACGCCATCCTGCTTACGGCCAAGCCGCCGCAAAGCGGCAGCTTCAAGCTGGTAACCTGGGACGTATCGGCTTACATGGGGACGAGCGTGTATATGCAGGTCGTGGACGGAAACGGCGGAGGCGCCGATGCCTGGCTCGGAATCGACGACGTCCAGTATAGCGCCGATCTTGGATTCGAACGCGGCACCTACGCCGGCTGGACCGTTACCGGAACGGGCTTCGGGTTGTCGCCGACCTATCAGAAGACGGATCCGACGCGTCCCTGGGGCAAGAGCGTGGCGTCCGTGCCCGGCTACAACGGCAAATACTTCGCTTCGACGCATGCCGCAGGCAGCACCGCAACGGGGATCTTGACCAGCCGAAGCTTCGTCGTCGACAAGCCGATCCTGTCGTTCCGCGGCGCGGGATACGACGGACCGGGCGGCAGCAACAACCAGAATTACTACTGGCTGATGCGCGCTTCGGACAATACGCCGCTCATCGTAGGCAAGCCGCCGCAAAGCGATCATTTCACGACGACTTATTGGGATGTGTCCGCGTACATCGGCGAGGAAGTCTACTTCAAAGTGGAGGATACCGACGCCTCGGACGGCAGCGCCGGCTGGATCGCGTTCGACGACCTGCAGCTGCTGAACAACTTCGACTTCGAGATCGGCACTTGGGCAGGGTGGACGACGACCGGCACGGCCTTCGGCTCGTTCCCGCTGCTGTACGATCCGAACGGAAGCGTGAGCGGGTTCCGCGGATCGCGTTACGCGGCCTCTTATTTGAACGGCAATACGCCGACGGGGACGCTGACGAGCGAGCGCTTTACGCTTGAGAGCGGGACGTTTTCTTTCCGCAAGGCCGGCTACGACGGCCCGACTGGCACGAACGACCAGAACTTTTACTATTTGCGCAGAGCCTCGGACGACGCCATTCTGTTCAGCGCCAAGCCGCCGCAGGACGATTCGTTCGTGACGGAGACATGGGACGTATCCGCCTATATCGGCACGAAGGTTTATTTTCAGGCGGTGGACGGGGCATCCGATTCGTGGCTGGCGGTGGACGATATCCAGTGGCGCGGCGCCGGACCGAAGGCGTTTACGGTTCAGGTATCTTCGGACGGGACGACCTGGAGCGCGCCCGTGCTCGCCGTGGCCGATCAAGGCAACCGCTTCGGCAGCTATTCCTGGACGCCGGCGAGCGGGCGTTATATCCGGCTGAGCATTACGGAAGGGTATGGCGATCAGGTTGCGATCAAGGAGCTCGCGTTCCGCCAAGCGTTGACGGAGCTGCCGATCGCGGCGGCCATCGCATCGTCGGAGGGAGCGGGCTACGAGGCGGGAAAGGCGATGGACGGCATTGTCGATTCCGATAGCAACATGTGGGCGAGCGTCGGCGCTGCGCCGAACTGGATTCGATTCGACCTGGGCGCCGTCAAAAGCGTGGGAGCCGTCGAGGTATTCGCCCGCAACAGCGCGTTCGCGCAAAAGCTGGGGCCGGCGGATTTCAGCGTTCAGGTGTCCGCCGACGGCATCAGCTGGACGACCGTGTACATCGCGAAAAACAACGGCGAGAACGATACGACCTACACGTTTCCCGCCGCGAGCGCCAGATACGTGAAGCTGGACATCGCGAGCGGCTGGAACGGAACGTCGCAAATCAGGGAGGTCAAAATTTTCGAATGAGTGCGTACTATGATTCGCGTGAGTTGCGTGATTCGAGTGATCTGGGTGATTCGAGTGATTCGAGTGATTTGCGTGATCTGCGTGATCTGCGTGATTCGTTTGATTCGCGTGGTTCGCTTGCAGGCGGGAAGCGGCTGTTCGATCTGGATTCGCCCGTCTACCGTATGCCCGCCGTCGCCCCTTGCCCGGAGTTGGATTACCTATCCGCTTCGGGGGACATCGTCAAGGCCTTGTATTTCCGGGGCCTTGATTACCTCGGCCAGCCGACGCGGGTATTCGCCTATATGAGCGTTCCCGCAGAAGCATCCCCCGCGTCGCCAGTGCCTGCCGTCGTGCTCGTTCACGGCGGTCTGGGCACGGCGTTCGCCGAATGGGCGGACAAATGGCGCGCCCTCGGCTATGCGGCCATCGCCATCGATACGGAAGGAAACAAGCCGATTGCGCCGGGGAGCTGGGATTACGAGCGGGACGATCCCGAATTGGCCGGTCCCAAAGGCGATCCGACATTCTCGACGATCGACCGGCCTTTGTCGGAGCAGTGGATGTACTTTGCCGTCGCCAAGGCGCTGCTCGCGGGCACGATCCTTCGCGGCGACGACAGGATCGACAGCGGCAAGATCGGGATCGTCGGCATTTCCTGGGGTGGATTTATCGCCAGTCTCTCGATCGGGCAGGACGAACGGTTCGCCTTTGCCGTCCCGGTATACGGCTCGGGTTATTTGCAGGAGTCTCAAGGCGACTTCAGATCGAAAATGGCGCCGGCTCCCATCGCTTCGCTGTGGGATCCATCCGTCTATTTCGATGCCGTGAAGATGCCCACGCTTTGGCTTAACGGCGACCTCGACTACGCTTTTTCCCCGGACGCCACGAGCAAGTCCGCCGCCGCGACCGGGGGGAGCCTGTGTCTGCTGCCCGATATGGGGCACGGACATGCCGAGGGCTGGGCGCCTTCGGAAATTTACCGGTTTGCGGACGGCGTGACGAAGGGCGGCCCGGGGCTCATCCGGATCGTTCGCCAGCCGACGGCATCGGCAGGCCATGGCATCGAGTTGGCGTTTAAGGCGCCTGAAGGAGTCGTGGTTACGGAGGCATATGTCCGCTGTTCGGAGGCCGGGCCGTCCTACGCCGCCGACGGCGAAGACGGCGCTTGCCGGGCGACCACGCCGTGGCTCACCGTTCCGGCAGTCGTCGACGAGTTAAGCGGCACTGTTCGTGCCGAGCTTCCACCCGGAACGCAGCTTTACTACATGAACATCGTCGGAACGGACGGCGAAAGGTCGTTTACCGTATCTTCGCAGTTGGTGCGCTTGGAAGGGACGTTGTAGTACGTTCCGCAAGATGGAGGCCTCGATCGGCTGCGATCGGGGCCTGTTTTAACAGGATGGCCGGAGACGCTCGGATGTTGGGGAGAAAGGAACTGCGGCAATCCGCCTTCAAAGAGCGAGTTACACGGAAAAACCGTGCAACTCCAGCAGAAGCCGCCTCCCAAGAGCGAGTTACACGGAAAAACCGTGCAACTCCAGTAGAAACCGCCTCCCGAGAGTGAGTTACACGGAAAAACCGTGCAACTCGAGCAGAAACCGCCTCCCGAGAATGAGTTACACGGAAAAACCGGATAAGCGCCAAAAGGCAGATCGCCGCGCCCGAGTCGCTCATAAAGGTATCGATAAGCGCCAAAAGGCACGATCGTCGCCTCCGCCACCCCCAGAAAGGTGCCGATAATCGCGACAGGACGCTAACGCCGGCTATTATTATGTGAGCAATCCGGCGGCTGACGGCGCAACGAGAGAGAGACGCAATTTATGTAAAGTACGATTGCGTAAGCCAGAAACCGAAGCGCCGCCCGCTAAAACAAACAAACATACTGGGACGCCCGCTCCATCAGGCTTGTCCGGCGATCCGCACGAACGAGTTGTTCCTTGCCGATCAACTGCTGCAGCGCCGCTCGTGCCAGGTGCGAATATACGCTGTTTCCGCCACATCTCCGCGCCAGCTCGTATGCATCGCAAGGCTGTTTGGCATTCAGCATCTTCCGAAAGCCATAGGACCAGATCACCCAATCGGACGGCTTATCGCACGCTTCGAGCACCCATTCGCTCGTAAGCGGCCCGGTATTCGTGGATAAAAGTAAATGAACTTCGAAGCAGACACGCTCATTTTCGGCGAGAGGCACGATGAAGAGTTCCAGCTTTCTGATCTGAACGACTTGCGGGGGTCTTGCCGGAGCGGCCGGCGGTTCGATGGCTTGCACTTGCATGATACGGTATCTCTCCCTTCGAGCCGCGACGGCTTGCCATTTATGATAGGCCGATCCTCGCGATCTGTAAAATGCAGCGATGGCGGATAGGCTCTTCATAAAGGCAAATTTTTCGGCCGCAGTAAAACTAGGCTCGAAAAACGACTCTTTTTGCGATAAATCTCGTCGTCTCTTGCATTTGCATTTGTTCGGTCAACTCCCGAAGTTAATCCCGCAAGTCAATCCCGTAAGTCAATCCCGCAAGTCATTCCCGCAAGTCAGCCCCGCGAGTCAAATCCGATATCAGTCCCGCGAACGAAACCGATAGCCGACGCCAGGCTCCGTCAATATAAACTGAGGCTGCGTCGAATCGGTCTCCAGCTTTTTGCGCAGGTGGCCGATATACACCCGCAGGTAGTGGCTGTCGGACTCGCCGTGCTGATCGCCCCACACCTGCTGCAGCAGCTGACGCTGGGTGACGACTTTGCCGGCGCTCACGGCCAGCAGCTTGAGCAGGTCGTACTCGGTCGGCGTCAGCTTGACCCGCTCTCCGTTCAATTCGACGACGCGATGAATCAGATCGATGGTCAGCGCGCCGAACGTCAGGACCGGCTCGTTAACCGAGTGGGCCGCCGCATGCCGCAGCGCCACCCGGATGCGGGCGACGAGCTCGCCCATGCTGAACGGCTTGGTCACGTAATCGTCCGCGCCACCGTCTAGCGCCACGATCTTGTCTTCCTCCCGATCCCTGGCCGTCAGGACGATGATCGGCGCCAGCGACCATTCCCGGATGCGGCTCAGCACCTCCAGGCCGGACAGATCCGGCAGCCCGAGGTCGAGCAGGATCAAATCCGGCCGCACGAGTGCTGCCTGCTGCAGTCCTTCCTCGCCTGTCGCCGCTTCGTGCATGACGAACCGATAAGCCTGCAAAGTCACGCGAAGCAGCTTGCGAATTTGAGGCTCGTCGTCCACGATCAAGATCCGTGCGCCTTGCTCATTCATCGCCATCGTTCTCCGTCCTCTGTTCTCTATGCCTTTCATCGATCTTGCCGCTCTGCTGCTGATCCGGCGTGTTCAGCGGAAGCGCGATCGTCATGACCGTGCCTTGCGGCTCGTTGCGCCTTCCCGAGATCGTACCGCCGTGCAGCTCCGCGATTCCTTTGCAAATCGCGAGCCCTAATCCCGTGCCCGTCACTTGCCTCGTGGCATCGGCGCGATAAAACTTATCGAATATCCGCGCGTATTCCTCCTCCGCAAGTCCGGTTCCCTGATCGGCCACGGCAATGACCAGCGTGTCCGGGTCGAACGATACCTCAATGTCGATCTCGCTGTAGTCCGGGCTGTACTTGATCGCATTGCCGACGACGTTCGCCAGCATCTGCTCCAGCAGCACCTCGTCGCCAGACACAAGGGGGACTTCATCGGGCAGCCGTACCCGCAGCTTGCGATGCTCCTTGTAATCCTGCACTTGAGACAGCGTCACTCCGATCAGATCCTCCACGTCGCACCAGTTTTTCCGCAGACGCAGCATGCCGCTCTCCAACTGCACCATGCTGAGCAAATTTTTAACCAACCTGTTCATCCGCAGCGCGCCGTCGCGAATATTGATCGACAGCTCCTTGCGGTCCTCGGAGGTAAACAGTTCGTCATCCGACGCCAGCACGGTGGCGGAGCCGATGATCGCCGCAAGCGGCGTCCGCAGCTCATGAGAGACGGAGTCCAGGATCGCCGTGCGCAGACGCTCGGATTCCGCCGTCAGATGCGCGATCTTGGCCTCCTCGGCCAGCTTCGCGCGGGCGACGGCGCTGGCGGCCAGTCCGCCAAGCGCCTCGAGCATTTGCCGCTGCCCTGCGGTAAAGAGGTTTTTCCGTTCCTTCAGATTAAGCGCGAGCACGCCGTATACGCGGTCCTCGGTCCGCAGCGGCAAATAACAGCCGGGCGCGTCCCGCAGCGTACTCGAGCCATAGCCGACCGCTTCGCCGTGATCGAAGGCCAGTTTGGCGGTCGCTTTTTCCGCTTCGCCTCGTCCCCAATCGCTATCCGCGGCGGAGCGGTGGCTCAGCGCCAGATTGCCCTTGGCGTCCGGCATATAAATGGCGATCTCGCTGCCCATCGATCGCGCCGCTTGAAGCGAGACGTTATCGAGCAGCACATTCACGTCAGTGATCGCGTTCATCTGCCTGCTCAGCGTGTATAGCGCCGTCGTCTGCGCCTCTCTTTGCTTGGAATAGAGCAACTGCTGCTTGAGCCTGGAGGCCAGGCTGGCGGTGAGGGCGGCGACGGCCACATAAACGACGAACGAAACCACGTAACGCAAGTCCGCGACCGAGAAGCTGAGCGTCGGCGGAACAAAAAAGAAATCCAGCGCGACGATCGCGAGTACGGCCGCGTAGACCGCGGGGCGAAGGCCCCACCAGACCGCGCTGACGAGGATCGGGAATAAATAGATCAGCGCAATATTCACCAGATCGAACGCAAGGCCGAGCAGATGCATGACGACCGTCATGAGCGCGACCAGGAGGGTGATGCTTGCATAAGGCCGCCAAGATGCCCATAAAGCTTGCAGGTTCCGCAACAACTTCCACTTCCCGCCCGCTCGTATTTTCGGTCTCGATTTCCTTAAGATTACTGTAAAAAGCGGAGAAAATAAACCGTAAAAGGGTGTAAAAATACTATAAAAATCACTCATAATCTTAATAATATTAAGTATTCGAGAGTAAACGGAAGTATGGAACTTAATTTATTTCCAAAATGAACGGATTTTATTGAATATCGGCCTATACCCTAGTTGGGTTCCTTTACAGCGTTGCAAGCCGGGCTTAAGATACGTGCAGAACGATGCCTTGCAAGCAAATTGGCGCCGGCCAGACAGTTCGATGAAGGAAGGGATTAAGAGACTGTTTGAACAAAAGTCATGACAAATCGCTTGAACGAAAGGCATGAACAAAATCGTTAAACGCTGAATCCTGGAACGAGCAGGAACGGGGGAACCAATCGGAGCCATCATCGGCTCCACGGGGTGAATCGCCTGGCACATGACGGTGCCCGGCGTAGGGCGGCTCTCGCGCCCGAATCCGACAGCTAACCTCGCAAGCGTATCGGAGAGGCAACACTTGTCGCGCGCGATCCAAGACGACGGTCTTGATCAGGAAGCCGCGGGAAAGGTTCCTCCTTTGCCGGGCTTCTTTTTTGTTGCCTTCTTCCTACATTCGGAGGGGGAGCTTATGGAACAACGTCGTATCTTGGTGGCTGCGTCGCATGCGGCGGGGAGAGACTTCATTCGCCAGGCGCTGTACAAAAAGCTGCCTGTGGCCGCGCTCGCGAACAACGTCAGAGAAGAAAAAGCGTTGAGGAAGATCGGAGTAAGCGAAGTTGTGCATGTAAATACTTCCTCTATAAAAGATAACGCCGCCGCGCCCGCATTTCCGATCGGCCGGGTGTTCATTTTTGAAGCCAGTCTGCCGCTGACCTGCCGGTATTTGCAATGGGCGGCCGGGTGCTCGTGTCTTGCGATTACTGTCGTTACGCATGCCAGGCATCCGGAAGTCATTTACAAAAAGCTGGGCGCGACCTACGTGGTGCGCACGCAAACCGGGGAAGTCGGATTTTTGCTCAGCCGTCTGCTTGAGTGATTTTCAAAAAGGAGTGTATGACCTTGCTCGATATTTGGATGACTTTGACGTTACTCGCCGCCTTTGCGCTTGTTGCCGGATTCGTAATCTGGTGCGACAAATCGATCGACGATGCGGGAGGCGAGCGCGCATGACGATCGTGCTGATTTTCACCGGCCTGCTGCTGATCTACCTGGTGTACGCCTTGCTGCACCCGGAGAAATTTTAACGATACGCTTATTTGAGTCGCTTTAGCCCAAGGAGGAAAGGCCATGGATCTCTTGCAAATCGTCATCGTTATCGGCATTCTCGTGCTGATCGCCAAGCCGCTCGGAAATTACGTTTTCCACGTCTTCTCCAATGCCCCCAATCGGACCGACAGACTGTTCGGCTGGGCAGAGAAGCCGATCTTTGCGATCGTCGGACTTAAAGTCCGCCCGGGGATGAGCTGGAAGCGGTACGCGATCAGCTTCGTTGCGACCAACTTCGTGCTCGTGGCGGTCAGCTACATCCTGCTGCGGATACAGAGCGGACTGCCTTTCAATCCGAACGGCATCGGCGACATGGAGCCGACGCTGGTCCTCAATACGGTCATCAGCTTCATTACGAATACGAACCTGCAGCATTACAGCGGCGAGACGGGCTTAAGCTACTTTTCGCAGATGGCGGTCATCATGATGATGATGTTCACGTCCGCGGCGACCGGGTTCTCGGTGGCGGTGGCGTTCGTCAGAGGCATTACGAGCAAAGGCAGGACGCTGGGCAACTTCTTCGAGGACTTCGTCAAATCGCACACCCGGATTTTTTTCCCGCTTGCCATCCTCGTCACGCTCGTATTGGTGGCGTTGCAAGTGCCGCAGACGTTGGACCCGACGCTGTCGGTAACGACGCTGCAGGGCGCCTCGCAGCAGATTGCGATCGGGCCGGTCGCCTCGCTGGAGGCGATCAAGCATCTGGGCACGAACGGCGGCGGCTTTTTCGGCGCAAACTCCGCGCATCCGTTCGAGAATCCAAGCGCGCTGACCAACGTGATCGAGATTCTGTCGATGTGGGCGCTGCCTGCCTCGCTGCCTTTTATGTACGGCCGGTTCGCCAAGAGCCGCAAGCACGGCTGGGTCATTTTCTCGGCGATGATGGCGCTGTTCCTCGTGTTTCTGACGGTCGCTTATACGGCGGAGAAGAGCGGCAATCCCGCGCTTGAAGCGCTTGGCATCGACGTTTCCCAGGGCAGCATGGAAGGGAAGGAAGTGCGCTTCGGCATCGCCCAGTCCGCGCTGTTCACGACGGTGACGACGGCGGCGACGACGGGCACGGTCAACAATATGCACGATACGCTGACCCCGCTCGGCGGCCTGGTGCCGCTCTCCGAGATGATGCTGAACGTCGTGTTCGGCGGCAAAGGCGTCGGTCTCGTCAATATGCTGATGTACGCGATGCTCGCCGTATTCATCTGCGGGCTGATGGTCGGCCGGACGCCGGAGTTCCTCGGACGCAAGATCGAGCCGCGCGAGATGAAGCTGATCGCGGTCGCGATACTGGCGCATCCGTTCATTATATTGGCGCCGACGGCGATCGCCTTCCTGAGCGATCTGGGCAAGGGATCGATATCGAATCCCGGTTTTCACGGCATCTCGCAGGTGCTGTACGAATATACGTCGTCGGCCGCCAACAATGGCTCAGGCTTCGAAGGCCTCACGGACAATACGCCGTTCTGGAATATTACGACAGGCCTCGTTATGTTTTTCGGACGCTATGTTTCGATGATCGCGCTGCTGGCCGTCGCCGGCTCGATGACGCGCAAGCAATGGGTGCCCGAGACGATCGGTACGTTCCGCACGGATAACGCGCTGTTCACCTTCCTGCTGATCGGGACGGTCATTCTGATCGGCGCGCTGACCTTCCTGCCCGCGATCGTACTCGGACCCGTCGCGGAGCATCTGACGATTCGCTAATGAAGAGATGGAGTGAAGCTGCCATGAACGATAAACGCAAAAAAAGCATGTTTTCCGGACCATTGGTCGCAGACGCTCTGAAGGCGAGCGCGATCAAGCTGAATCCGGCGGTCATGATGAAAAATCCGGTCATGTTCGTGGTCGAGGTCGGCACGGTAATCGTGCTGCTCATGACGCTGTTTCCCGGTTACTTCGATGCGAAGGACCGGATCGGCTTCAATCTGGCGGTATTCCTGATCCTGCTGTTTACGGTGCTGTTCGCCAACTTTGCCGAGGCGCTGGCGGAGGGCAGGGGCAAGGCGCAGGCCGATACGCTGAAGCGGACGAAAAAAGAAATTACGGCCAATAAAGTCGTAGGCGGCGGCGTGAAAACCGTGCCCTCGACCGAGCTTCGCAAGGGAGATATCGTCGTCGTCTCGCAGGGAGAGATGGTGCCCGGGGACGGCGAAGTGATCGAGGGGCTGGCATCCGTCGACGAGTCCGCGATCACCGGCGAATCCGCGCCTGTCATCAAGGAGGCGGGCGGGGACTTCAACTCGGTCACGGGCGGCACGCGCGTCGTCAGCGACCGGATCAAGGTCCGGATTACGAGCGATCCGGGCGAGACGTTCATCGACCGGATGATCGCGCTGGTCGAAGGCGCCAAGCGGCAGAAGACGCCCAACGAGATCGCGCTTAACACGCTGCTCATCAGCCTGACGATCATCTTCCTGATCGTCGTCGTCACGCTCGGACCGATCGCATCCTATGTGGACGTCAAGCTTGAGGTGCCCGTGCTGATCGCGCTGCTGGTCTGTCTGATCCCGACGACGATCGGCGGGCTGCTCTCGGCGATCGGCATCGCCGGCATGGACCGGGTGACGCAGTTCAACGTGCTCGCGATGTCGGGCAAGGCGGTCGAGGCCGCGGGCGACATCAACACGATGATCCTCGACAAGACCGGCACGATCACCTTCGGCAACCGGATGGCGAGCGACATCGTAGCCGTTGGCGATGCCCGCATCGAGGAGACGGCCGCCTGGGCGGCGATCGCTTCGCTCCAGGATGAGACGCCGGAAGGCCGCTCCGTGCTGGAATGGATGAAGAAAAACGAAAAAACGTTCGACGCTGCGATTGGCGAAGGCGGCGGCTTCGTGGAATTCAAGGCGGAAACGCGGATGAGCGGTATCGATCTGCCGGACGGACGCCAGGTCCGCAAAGGCGCCGTCGACGCGATCCGCAAATGGGTGGCGGCACAGGGCGGCGCCATTCCCGAGGATCTTAGCAAGCAAGCGGACCGGATCGCCTCGGAGGGCGGCACACCGCTGGCCGTGGCCGTCGACAAGCAGGTATTCGGCGTCATCTATCTCAAGGATACGGTGAAGCCGGGGATGAAGGAGCGGTTCGACCAGCTGCGCGCGATGGGCATCAAGACGATCATGTGCACGGGCGACAACCCGCTGACGGCGGCGACGATCGCGAGAGAAGCGGGCGTGGACGACTTTATCGCGGAGAGCAAGCCGGAGGACAAGATCGCGGTCATTCGGCGCGAGCAAGCCGACGGCAAACTGGTCGCCATGACCGGGGACGGGACCAATGACGCGCCGGCGCTCGCGCAAGCGGACGTCGGGCTTGCGATGAACAGCGGCACGACGGCTGCCAAAGAAGCTGCCAACATGGTCGACCTCGACTCGGATCCGTCCAAGATCATCGAGGTGGTCGCGATCGGCAAGCAGCTGCTCATGACCCGCGGCGCCTTGACGACCTTCAGCATCGCCAACGATATCGCCAAGTACTTTGCGATTATCCCCGCCATGTTCATGCTGGCGATTCCGCAGATGGACGCCTTGAACGTCATGCAGCTCGGTTCGCCGCTGTCGGCTATTTTATCGGCTTTGGTGTTCAACGCCATCATCATTCCGCTGCTCATTCCGCTGGCGATGAGAGGCGTCGCTTACCGGCCGATGAGCGCTTCGCGCCTCCTCAGCCGCAATCTGCTCGTCTACGGCCTCGGCGGGATCGCGGCGCCATTCGTCGGCATCAAGCTGATCGATATGCTCGTCCATGTATGGATCTGATCGCGCGACAGCGCTTGGCTTTGATTTTGCAGGTATCTATTTATCAAGCATCTATTTATCGGACGCTATTTAAAAAAGAAAGAAGGAACCGGCTATGAGTACGCTTGTACAGGACGGGCAGGACGACGAGGGCGTGCGTCAGGGCGGATCGATGCTCTGGATTGCGGTTCGCATCAGTCTGCTGTTCATTATTTTGTGCGGTATCGTCTACCCGCTTGTCAGCACGGGGCTCGCGCAGCTGCTTTTCCCCCGCCAGGCGAACGGCAGCCTGCTCAAGGACAAGGGCGGCAACGTTGTAGGCTCCGAGCTGATCGGGCAGTCGTTTACGGATCCAAGCTTTTTCCAGGGTCGCGTCTCCAGCATCGACTATAAAGCGGAGGCTTCAGGTTCGAATAACTACGGGCCTTCCAATCCGGACTTGCTCGCACGCACCAAGGAAACGATCGCGAAGTGGCAGCAGGATAATCCGGACGTGCCGGTCGATCGTCTGCCGATCGCGCTTATCACCAATTCGGGCTCGGGACTCGATCCGCATATTACGCCGCAGTCCGCGCTTGTGCAAATTCCGAGGATCGCCAAGCTGACCGGCATGTCCGCGGCCGAGCTGACGTCGCTGGTAGACGCCTACACCGAAGACCGCGACCTGGGCGTTTTCGGCGACAAGCGGGTGAACGTGCTAAAGCTCAATCTCGCCCTGAAGGAAAAGCTGGGCAAATAAAAGTCGTTCAGAGCCCTGTCCGCGCTTGTTATGGCGGACGGGGCGGTTGCCTATCCGTCTCTGTGGTCCTTATCGCATTTTTCGCATATAAACGAGGTGTATCCTTTTGCCGGTAGTCAAGCTTAACGGAACGTCGCTCTACTATGAGACGCAAGGAAGCGGAACCGCTCTTTTGTTCATTCACGGGCATGGCTGGACGCATCGCATGTTCAAGCCCCAGCTCGATTACTTTTCAGACCGTTATCAGGTGATCGCCTGCGATCTGCGCGGTAACGGCCGCTCGGGTGAATTGCGGCAGTCTCCGGACGACATTATCGATACGCAGTCCCTGGATCTGATTATGCTGCTGAACGCGCTCCATATCCGCGAGGCGGTGTTCGTCGGCATCGCTTACGGCGGCTTGATCGTCCAGCAGATCGCGGCGCAGTACCCGGAGCGGGTCAAGGCGATCGTCATCGCCGACAGCTTCTGCCGCAGCGAAGCATCCACGCTTATGGGCAAGCTTCAGCTGGCTGCGGCGTATCTGAGCTGGGTGGACTATTACGCGCCGGGCGAGCTGCTGCTCCCCTCGCTGCGCCTCGCATACCGCCGGTGGGGGCTCGCATACAGCGAGCTCCGGCGAAATGTGCTGGAGCGGAGACCGCGAGAGCTGTACCGGCAGCGTCTGGCAACCAGGCGCATCGATTACTCGGCTCATCTAACCGAAATTACCCGGCCTGCATTGGGCGTCGTCGGCGACTACACGGCGTTTGGCGTCGAACGCATGAAGGAGGTCGTCGCCCACCTGCCGCAAGCCAGGCTGGCGATCATCCCCGATGCGAACGAACCGAGCAGCCTGTGCCAGCCGGATTCGTTTAATGTCGTGATCGAACAGTTTCTGGAACGTCAGGCGCTGCAGCCGCGGCGGGAGGAGGGGAGCGGATGACGGAGTATCGGCGCAAAACGCCGGAGGAGATTTTATACTCGATATCGAAGCTGCATCGCGGACGCTTGAAGGTCATCATCGGCGCGGTCAGCGGATCGGGCAAAACGTATCATATGCTGCGCGAAGGCAATCTGCTGAGGCAGCAGGGGATCGACGTGGTGATCTGCGCGGTCACGACGATGCAGCGTGCGGAAACGGTGCAGCAAACGCTTGCGCTCGAGCGCGTGCCCAGCATTCATTGGTGGAAGGAGGGCAAGGAGCAGAAGGATCTGCCGCTGGACGCGCTGCTCGCCCGCAATCCGGAGGTGGTACTCGTAGACGGCCTCGCCCACCGCAACCGCGAGGGAGCGAAGTTCCGGACGCGGCTGGAGGACATTCGCTACCTGATGGATCACGGCGTCAGCGTCATTACGACGATCGACGTATACGAGCTGGAGGGAGAAGACGAGATCGTCTATAAGCTGACCGGCATACGGGCGGAGGAGACGGTGCCTTCTGACACGCTGGAGCTGGCGGACGAAGTCAGGCTGATCGACGTATCTCCGGAGACGATCCTGAAGCGGATCGACGAAGGCCTTCTGGGGAACGAGCGGCATCCGGCGATGTGCCGGCGCGGCAACCTCGGCGTGCTGCGTGAAATCTCGCTGCGGCTGATGGCGGAGGGCGTCAACGATTCGTTAGAAAAGCATCGCGAGTCGCTGGGGCTCGTCGGCCCTTCCGGCGCCGCGGAGCGTATCCTCGTGTCCGCGCAATATCACTGGAACGGCTCGCTGCACGTACGCAGAGGGCAGCAGATCGCCAGACGGTTGAACGGGGATCTGATCGTCGTGACGTTCGTACGTCCCGGGCTGACGCTGACCAAGAACCAGCAGGTTTTCAAACGGTCCATTCAAAAGCTTGCCCAGAAGGTGGATGCCAAGTTCGAGGAGCTGCCGCTTCCCGGCAGGCGCAAGCTTCCGTCGCTGCTCGTGCGTTATGCGACCGAGAACAACGTCACGCGAATCGTAATGGGGCATTCCGATAAAAACCGCTGGCAGGAAAAATGGCAGGGCTCCATCGCCAACCGGGTGCTGCGGAAAACGAAAAACATCGACGTGTTCATTATGGCGGATCGCGCGGAGCAGACGGGCGAGCGCATCCTGCCGATCAAGCCCAAGCCCAAGGCGGCCGCGGAGCGATATCGCCGTCTCAGCACGGGAGAGATCGAGAAAAAGATCGAAACGATCCGTCGGGGCACCTTTAAGGTCTATATCGGAGCGGCTCCGGGCGTCGGCAAAACGTTCAAAATGCTGCAGGAAGGCAATAGCTTGCTCGGCAAAGGGATCGATGTCGTCATCGGCCTCCTGGAGACGCACGGGAGGAAGGAAACGGCGGAGCAGGTCGGCGCTTTGCCTGTCGTGCCAAGAGCCGTCATCCCTTATCAGTCGGCCAGGCTGGAGGAGATGGATACGGACGCGATCGTCGCGCGCAGGCCCGAGGTCGTCCTTGTCGACGAGCTGGCGCATACGAACGTGCCGGGAAGCCGGGACAAAAAGAGGTACGAAGACGTCATCCGCCTGCTGGACAGCGGCATTTCCGTCATTTCCACCGTAAACGTGCAGCATTTGGAGAGTCTGAACGACGCGGTGAAGCAATTGACGGGCGTTCGCGTGCGGGAGACGGTCCCGGATGCGATCCTGCGGCTGGCGGACGAGGTGGAGCTGATCGACGTTACCCCTCAGATGCTCCAGCAGCGCATGCGCGAGGGGAAAATCTATGCGGCGGAAAAGGTCGATCAAGCGCTCGGATCCTTTTTCAAAATCGGCAATCTGATCGCGTTAAGGGAGCTTGCGCTCCGGGAGCTGGCGGACGACGTGGACGAACGTCTGGAGGCTTGGGACCGCAATACGTCGCTTCGCGGTCAATGGCGGCGGCAGGAGATGATCTTCGTGTGCGTAGACGCAGGTCCGCGAGCCGAGCGGCTCATTCGCCGCGGCTTCCGCATCGCGCACCGCCTTAAGGCAGAGTGGCATGTGCACTACGTGCAGCGGGGCGCAGAGGCGAGCGGCGACACCGCCAGACGCTTGGATACGCTGCGCCAGCTCTGCGAACGGCTGGGAGGCAGGATGGAAGTCGCTCCACTCGGCGGCCGCACGCGGATCGGCGAAGCGCTGCTGCAGCGGATGAACGAGTTGAACGCAACGCTGCTCATCGTCGGCCAATCGCGCAGACCGCTTTGGTATTCGCTGCTTAAGGAGACGGTCGTCCACTTTATGCTTCGCCGCGCGCGCGGCATTGATATGCTGATCGTCGCGGATTTTGACCGGAGCGCTGCGGAGTAAAGCGGAGGAATAAGAGAATTCGACATGTTCGATATGCACGGGCCGGGAGGCGAATGATCCCGGCTTTTTCCGATAGGGCCGCCTTTAGCGGTAATGGATCAGATGCAGCAGCCAATCGCCGGCCGGGTTGAGCACGGACTGCTGTATACTGATCAACGTCAGGCTGGGCCACTCGTTCAGTTTGGCTAAGCCCATAAAAGCACTCCAGGCGATCAGCGCGAGGAAGCCGGCCGATTCGCTTCTTCTGCCGTGCGCGAGCATCGCCCTGCACCCGACATAGGCGAACAGCGCCAAGCCGGCGGCAGCAAGTCCGACGAGCAGGATATGCTTCATTCGGTATTTTTCTCCTCGAGCTTTTTAAACGATTTGGTGCTGACGCCGACCCGCTCGATCTTCACCTTGGCGTCGGTCTTCACGACGATCTTCGCAAACTGCCCGTCCCAGTTTTTCTTCAGCCGCTCCCAGGATTTCGGATCGTGCCGATGGACGGCGTCGGCGAAGCCGAGAACGTCGGTTTTTTGCGCTTTGACGGCAGCCAGGGCGTCGTCGACGATACGATCGACCTCTTCTTTTAACCGGGCTTCCAATTGATGAAGGACGCTGGGCTCCAGCAGGTCGAGCGCGCAGTTCATCTCCTCTAGCGCGCCTTCGGTCCGAATGCGGACGTCCATGGTCAGCCGGTCGCCGTCAAGCCTGGGCGTAAGCTTCGTCGAAGATTTGGTGATCCGGAAGGTTCCCAGCTGGCTCTGGTTATTCCGGTCGCCGCAAGGAAAAGAGAAGGTGGCGAACTTGACGCGGTTAGCTAGAAAGGCGACGCCAAGCGCTTCGCGTTGGCTTAGCCAGCCGACCATCCGATCGGCCTTGAACAAGGCCAGCCGTCCCAGCTTGAGCCTCGACGCCAGATTGGTCTCCGCCAACTGATCCGTCCCGTTCACGTCCGGCGATCCGCCGATGTAAATTTCGGGCAGTACGCCGCTTCGCGCGTCTCCTACAATATTCATCGCGAACTCGTACACTTTGACCGCAGGCAGTATCGAATCGATCCTGCTTTCCTTCGCGATCAGCGCCTGCAGGCCTTCTCCGCTGATGCGCTCCATGGCGAACAATTGACGAAGCATTCGCGAAGGATCGCCTTCCGCGATCAGGATATTGACCGTCTCCCGCGCTTCCGGCTGCCGGAAGTATACGTCCAATATGGCGTTCATGCCGGAGCGGGCCGCTCTGTCGCTCACGACCAACACGCGGTTATGCGCGAAGTACAGCTGCCGCGGACTTTCCAGGACGCTGCGGGACACCGCCTCCCTGATCGTTTTGCCGGACGTCGTATACACCGTGGTAGGCGCGCCGCCGCTGCCTGCCGCGCCGCCGCCATAGCCGGAGGAAATCGCGGACGGGATGATGACCTGATAGGTGACTGTCCACCCTGTATCCGTCTTGTCGAAGCTCGTGGCCGAAGTAATGGCGAGCTCGTTGAGCTCGGTCCGGTCCCAGCAGCCCGACAGCAAGATGACGAGGGACAGGCAAGCGGCTGCCAAGCTGCCGCTACGAATCGTTCGGATCATAGGCCCGTCGCCCCTTCGTTCCTTTGGCCGTGACCAGCAAGCCGACCGCAATGAGCGCCGGCAGCAGCACATTGCTGAAGAGCAGGTCCAGAAATCCGGTATTGACCGTGAAAGAATAAAAATCCGCGGCATTGCCCCACGAGCACAGCGCGTTCAGCATGACAAACAATCCCAGCGCCAACAAAAACGGCCGTTCGTTGCGAATACGAAAGGTTTGCGTCAGACACTGCGCAGCTCCGAACACGAGAACCGAGAGTTTTAGATACATCGTCAGCAGCCATATCGAGATGAACACGATCTCGAGACGCTCGAGCAGGCTGCCGATCTCGACGACGCTCACGATGAAAAATCCGGGATAGGTAATGAGCGGAACGAGGTGCGGGCCGAATGTCGCGATCGAGACGGCCACGGTGACGCAGATCGCCGCGCCGGCTAACGCCACGCCCGCGATTCCCGTACTGATCGCGCTTTTCTTTTTATTGAGATAAGGCGCCAGGAGCAGCAGAACGGCGACCTCCGACAGCCAGCTGGCAGGCAGGAGGCTGCCCTTCAGAACGGGCGCGAAGGAGCCTTCCCACAGCGGAAGCAGCTGCTTCGCGTGCATGTTTTCCGCGATCAGGAGCGAGCCTGCGGCGATCAGCAGGACCGAGAAAAGAAAAGTGATCATATTGACTCTCACGATTGTCTCGATGCCTTGGCCGACCGCGTAAACCACGACCAGTATGATAATTGTCATCGTCAGCCATTGCGGCGTGCGATGCAGCACTTCATCGGAGATGAAGTTCGAAAATTCGCTTAGGGTGATGACGGAGGCCGTAATATAGTAGCGGGCCAGAAGCAGGCCGATCACGATGCAGGCCCATCGTCCGAATCGTTTTTCCAGCCAATCCATCAGCGGCAGCCCGGGATTTTGGTTGCAGATATAACCGATCAGCGCGGCGATTCCGAACCCGAGGAGCGTGCCGAGCGCCACCGACTGCCAGGCGTTTTGCTTCGCGAATGCCGCGACCGCGCCGGGAACCAGCAAAATCCCCGTAGGAGCGATCGTAAACATGATAACCGCCGACGCTTGAAAGGACGTGATTTTCTCTTTCATTCGTCGTTCCTTTCTCCGGATGGCGACGAAGGCGGCGCAGGTTTCTGATTTTTTCCTTGCCGGACGTTCGCCTTCGGATCCGCGATCAGCCGCGGCCTGGTCGAGAGCGCCCACCACGGCAAGCGGATGAATACATCCTTTAGGTTGGCGATCGAGAGCGGGGACAGCGGCAGCATGAACGGAATGCCGAACGACCGCAGGCTGACCATGTGGATCAGCAAAAACATCAGTCCCGTCATGACGCCGAACAGGCCGAAGGTGCCGCCCAATATCATCATGCCGAATCGGATCAGCCGGGAGGCCGTCGCCATGTTGATCGACGGAATGACGAAGTTCGCGATGGCCGTGAAGGAGACGACGATGACCATCGCCGCCGATACGAGTCCCGCCTGCACGGCGGCTTGGCCGAGCACGAGGGCGCCGACGATCGAGATCGCCGACCCCATCGCTCTAGGCATGCGAACCCCCGCTTCGCGGAGC
Organism: Cohnella sp. GCM10012308; assembly: GCF_042649185.1. Classification (NCBI taxonomy): domain Bacteria; kingdom Bacillati; phylum Bacillota; class Bacilli; order Caryophanales; family Paenibacillaceae; genus Cohnella; species Cohnella sp. GCM10012308. Next base: position 471,421 of record NZ_JBHRYU010000002.1, on the reverse strand, counting down.
ACCTCGAAAGTGATTTCCATGATAAAGGCTTCCACGATCGCCGGGAACGGCGTTCCCTCCCGCTGCGCGGCCAGGCTGACGAGCAGCGTCGTCGGGATCATCTCCTGATGGAACGTCGTGATCGCGATATACAGCGAAGGGAGCAGCATGGACACGAGAAATGAACCGTACCGGATGAGCCGCAAGAAGGAAGCGATGTCAAAGCGCTGATAATAGTCTTCGCTCGATTGAAAAAAGCGGTTGAACGTGACCGGCGCGAGGAGCACGAAGGGCGTACCGTCCACGATGATCGCGATCTGTCCTTCCAGGATCCCGCCGACGATCGCGTCGGGGCGCTCCAGATTTTGCAGCGTCGGAAAGGGCGTAAACGTTCGGTCCTGGATGAATTCTTCGATATAACCGCTCTCCAGGATGCTGTCGGTATCGATCCCGTCGAGGCGTTCGTGAATTTCGTCCACGATTTTTTGGTTGGCAATGCCTTTCAGGTAGACGACGGCAATTTGCGTTTGCGTCATCGTGCCGATGCTTTTGTGATCGATTCGGAGCTTCGGCGACTTGATCTTTCTTCGGATGAGCGAAGCGTTCGTCCTGATGCTCTCCGTAAATCCTTCCTTCGGACCGCGGATGACGGTCTGGGAGCTTGGTTCTTCTACGCTGCGATGCTCGCCACCCGACGTGTTCGCGCAGACGGCGATCTGGCTCCCCTCGGCAAGCACGACCGTCCGGCCTTCGAGAAGCGCCTTGAGGAGTTCTTCGCCCGTTCGTACTTCCGCGATGCCGGCGACGGCCAATACTTTTTCTTTGAGCAGCCGTAAGCGTTCTTGCGCGGAAGCCGCTTCGCCGAGCGAATGTGACGCGTCCAGAATGCGGTCGACGATCCGCCCGTTGACGGCCATCGGATCGATCAGTCCTTCGATATAGACCATCATCACGAGGGGCCGCTCGTCGGCGCCGCACGCAAAAGCGCGACTCACGATATCCGAGCCGTGGCCAAGCTCGTTCATGATCCATTCGCGCGCGGCGGCCGACGATTCGGAAATCGGGGTTGAATGTCGCTCGGTCACGCGCGCACCTTCAATCTTCGGTTTTTAGTCAGCATGACCAGGAGAAGGAGCAACGGAATGGCGATTTGAAAAATAGGGAAATGATACTTCAAATTATATTTAAAACCGATCCACACCTGCGCCATTTGACTGCGGAACAGAAGAGAGCCGCCGAAGATCGCCAGACCGACCGGCAGAATCATCGCGCGGTGCCTCAAGTTAAGCAGACGGGACGCGGCTAGCGTAGCGGCCAAAAAGTAAGTCGTCTGCTTTATGAATACGCCCGTGAACAGGAGGAGCGCCACGAAGGGATCCATCCGCTCGATGATGCTCGCAATCTGGATAAAGCTCGTGCCCATCATGAACGGAATGGAGCTGATCTGCGACACGGGACCGAGACTGCCGATGATGGCCATATTGGTAACGACGATAAAGAAGCCGGCGAACAAGTAGCTGATCATGGTGACGCGGCTGAGCATTTTGCGGTCGTTGCAATAGGGCCAGAGCATCAAAAAAACGACCATTTCCCCGAACGGAAAAGAGATTACCTCGGGAATCGCGGCGTCGAATACCGGCCGGACGCCGCCCTCCATCACCGGTAGCAGCCGGTCGAGATGAACGATATCTCCGCCGATCAGCAAGAAGATGAGCAAACCATAGACGAGCAGGACGACGGGCAGCAGAACTTCCGCTAGACGGAAAAAAACCTCAAGGCCCTGATAAACCGCGTAAGCGGACAAGAGAATCAATAAGAGCAAGACGATGATAAGCGGGGTTTGCGGCAGCAAATAAACGATCGTCAAATCGCTGAATTCGCGGAAATTCCGGATAGATTTGTAGCTGAAATAGAGGACGTAGGAGATGGAGAGCGCCGTGCCCGCATACCGTCCGAAATAAGCAAGCAAAATATCGATGAGGTTCTGGCGGGGCGCGAGCTTCTGAATCGTCAAGGTAACTAGCGCGAGCAGCCCGAAGCCGACGAGCATGGCAAAAAGCGTTGCGATCCAGGCATCGCGCTTGGCGTCGCTGGCCAGCAGGAACAAGGATGAGCTGCCGATCTGAAAGAGGATGATCAAGGCGGACAATTGATAGCGGCTGTACTGGACCACGGATCATACCTCCCTCGGCAGGGTAAATATGGAACCTTTATATTCTGGATGCTGAGAAGGGAAATTATGCACGGCGGGCAAGCGAACGATAGGGCTGTCCCGGTCGGGACAGCCCTATTTGCGCGGTAAATCGTATTTTTTTGCTTATTCGGGAGGGCAAGCAAGTACAGCATCGCACCGCCCCGGGACTGCCGATCAAGGCGGCGACGGTGCCGAAGCGCGTTTGCTTTAGCCTTTGCGGCTAGGCAGCTTCGTCACGGAACCCGTGCCTTGGGACTGCTCGGACGCGAATTCCGTATCGCTTTGCGTCGAAGACGGAATGTTGTTCGCTTGAACGTTTGCGCCCTTGCGGGTCGTGTTGTTTTGCTTGTTGTTCGGCATTTGTCGCACCTCCCGGTTGTAAAATGAGACAGCCTAAATAGGTTTCCGATTGCGAAGGCGATCTATGCTGGAAGCGTCCATGAAAATAAAGGGCACAAAAGGAACGTCTTAAAAGTGTGCTTCAGCTCGGTTGGTGCCACGGTTCTGCAAAGAAACGCTGTGTAACGTCACTTCGCCACTGTTGGTGCCGGGAGTCAGCTATGTAACGTTTTATAGCGCCACTTTTCCCGTGATTTTCGCCAATTTCTCAAAGTAACGCTGTAAGGCGTTTCTTCGCCGCGATTGCTATTATCGCCGAAGTCCCGTTATGTAACGCTGTTCTGCGCCTCTTCAGCCGCAATTAACGCCGAGGTCCCGGCTTTGCCTTGCCCATAATCTGCTCAAAATAGTGGCCGCAAACCAAAAAAGAAAACGGGACGAAGCAGGAAATTCCTCTGCTTCGTCCCAATGATTGTCCTAACCGATAATCAGTTTTCTCCCCGGACTTTGAGCTGCGCGAGCAGCTTGTCGCCTTCGACGTCCAGGTTCGGCAGGATGCGGTCGAGCCACTTGGGCAGGCGCCAAGCGGCGTTGCCGAAGATCGCCATAACCGCCGGGACGAGCGCCATGCGGACGATAAAGGCGTCGACCAGGATGCCGACCGCAAGAGCGAAGCCGATCTGCTTGATCATGATGTCTGGCGCGAATATAAAGCCGGCGAATACGGAGACCATGATGACGGCGGCTGCCACGACGACGCGGCTTGCCTGCTCGTAGCCGTGCACCACGCTGGAGATCCCTTTATGACCGTGCACATAGGATTCGCGCATCGAGCTGACGAGGAATACCTGATAGTCCATGGCCAGCCCGTACAGAATGCCGGTGACCAGGATCGGCATGAAGCTGAGCAGCGGTCCGCCTGTATCGAAGCCGAAAATCGAGTGGAGCCAGCCCCATTGGTAGACGGCCGTCGTGATCCCGAACGTAGCGAGTACGCTGAGCAGGAAGCCGACCGTCGCCTTGATCGGCACGATGATCGACCGGAAGACGAGCAGCAGGATGATCAGCGACAAGATCACGATGATGACGATGTAGACGGGGAAAGCCTCCGCCAGCTTGGCGGACATGTCGATGTTGATGGCGGTAAAGCCCGTGACGCCGATCTTGACGTCGTTAGTCTGCGCAATCTGAGAATCCTTGGCGCGGAGCGCCTGTACGAGATCCTTGGTCGCGTCGTCCGTCGGACCGGTCGTCGGGATCAGGCTGATGATGCCGATGTTGCCTGCTTCGTTCACGCCCATCGGCGAGACGATCGCGACGCCTTCTTGCTTCTGGAGGCCTTGGACAATCGCGCCCAGCGTCTCCATCGTGATCCTGCCCGACGCCGCGCGCGGCTCGGCGACCAGCAGAAGCGGGCCGTTGTAGCCTTCACCGAAGCCTGCCGAGATGGCGTCGTAGCTCTGACGCGCGCCCGTGTCCAGGTTCGCCGTCGCGCCGGACGGAATCCCCATCTTCATCTCGGCGACCGGAATGGCTGCGAAGCCGAGCACGACGATGACGATGACCACGACGAGCCAGCGTACCTTGACGATGCCTTTGACCCAGGCATGCGCGAATCCATGCTTTTCGGTCGCCGCCGTCATCTTTTTAGCGCGCGCCTTCGCAGAGCATATGCGTTCGCCGATCAGGCCAAGCAGCGCAGGCAGCAGGGTCAGGGCGATCAGCACGTTGACGAGGACGGTCGCCGCGGCGACCAACGCCATGGCCGACAGGAACGTGATGCCGATGACGAGCATGCCGCAGAGCGCGATAATGACGGTCAGTCCGGCGAAGAAAACGGCGCTGCCGGCCGTGCCGATCGCCCGGCTGGCGGCTTCGCGCGCGCTGAGTCCCTGGTCGAGAATCATGCGGCGCTGCCGGTTGACGATAAACAGCGCATAGTCGATCCCGACCGCGAGTCCGACCATCAACGCGAGCACCGGCGTAATGTCGGTCATCGTGATGAATTTGGAGAGCGCGAAGGCTGCGCCGACGCTGATGCCGACTCCGAGGATGGCGATCAGGAGCGGCAGCCCGGCGGCGACGACCGAGCCGAGGGTCATCAGCAGCACGACGGCCGCGACGACGATGCCGACCGCCTCGGTGGAGCCGATCGCCGGCTTGCTCTTCAGCGAGTCGCTCGGCAGCGCGGTGATGCCGGAGCCGTTCTGCTGGACGCTCTCCGCGGCTTCGATGATTTGATCAGGCACTTCTTCGGGCAGCGAAGTCTGCTGCACGGTGAATTGGAACTGGAACAGCGCGACGCTGCCGTCGGCGGCGATCAGGACGCCGGGCACCGGCGCGCCGTCGAGCATCATCGGCCCGTAAGGCGCTGCGGCGGCTGCGGCTTGGCCGGCCCCGCTATCCTGGGACGCGCCGGCTGCTGCCGAGCCTTCCGTCTGACCGCCTGCTTCACCGCTCGCCTGGTTTACATCGGCCGAAGCGCCAGCAGCTGCCTGTTGGGCCAGCTCCGCCGGATTTATAACGTACGAGTTCGTGTAGACGTCGTTGACGGCTTTTTGAATCAATGCACCGCGCTCGGCGGTATCGAGGCGTTCGCCCTTCGGCGCGGTGAATACGATGCTGGCCTGGCCGCCGGATGCTGCCGGCAGCTCCTCGGCCAGCTGGTCCAGCACCTTTTGCGACTCCGTGCCCTCGATCTTCATCTCGGAGCTGACGTGGATGCCGTTCACGCCGAGCATGGCGAGGACGACGGCGAGAATGACGATCCAGCCGGCGATGAACGGCCACGGCTTGCCGTAAGCGGTCTTGCCTACTTTGTACAGGAATGTCGACATAACGGGGGATTCTCTCCTTTATATATACGGATCTGTGCGAAAATCTAAATTAGAAGCCCTTGCGCAAATGGTTGAAAGCCGTATCCAGGTATTGCTCGAAACTCATTGCTTCAGCGGATTCTACCGCCGGTTCGCCGGGCAGAAGTACGTTAAGACTGCCGTCGATGAGCGGTAGCATGACGCCGTAGGTCGCGCCGGCCAGCAGATGGGCGTAGCCCTCGGGGTAACGTCCGCCCGACAGCTCGCTCAAGATCGACTGCGCTTCGAACTGCAGCTTGCGTAACAGAATGAGAATGTACGGCTCGAGCGTCGGCGAATGCTTGGACATGGCGACCAGGGTGCGCATCTTGCGGAACAGCTCGGCCGTCAGCCGCATTTTCAGCAAATGGTACATCGTATCGAGCGGGTGAGCGCCTTCGGGGATGCTGGCCAGCAGCTTTTCCGGCTCGTGCTTTTCCTTGAAGGTGAGCGTCGCCATAACCACGGCTTCTTCCTTGCAAGAAAAATGGTTGGCGAACGTTCTTCTGGAATAGCCTGCACGCTGCGCAATGTCGTCCACCACGAAGCCGTCGAGCCCCCGTTCCAGCGCGAGCTCGTAGGCCGCATCCGCCAGCGCGTGGGCTGTCGCTTCTTTTTTCAGGTCGCGTAGGTTTTGTTTGATCATCATATCGTTCTTATTGTTACACCTCGATTCAGGATGAAAAGCAAAGTGCGGGCAAATGGCCTTCTTACGTATATTATTGCCCAAAGTGCAATGTTGCACAATGGGTAACGTATTACGGATTTGTGAACGCGTATCGAAGCATTTCGTATAATGTCGAGCTACTTAGATAAATCGCACCGCCAAGGAACCAAAGAACTGCGACGGACTGCGCTTGACTGCGTCCAGCATCCCCCACCCCGGACCAACTTCCGAAAAACGGAGACGCGATACGAAATATCGAGCCTACCCAACAATACGGGAGGGATCGTACAATACAAACAGATGAAAACACTTACATGTAAAAAGACGGGAGGTCGATCGTATGGATGCCCGGGCGGAGGCGCTCGAAGCGCAGCGAACGCCGGTGCGCGCGCGCAAAGGCGGCGCGGCCGGATGGGCCAGGAAGCTGCTCGCCCAGCGCTACCTCCAAGCGATGGCCTTGCTGGGCGTAGCCTGGATGCTCGTGTTCAACTACATCCCAATGTACGGCCTTATCATCGCGTTCAAGGAGTACAACATCATCAAGTCGGTCGGCGAGGCGCCTTGGGTGGGCCTGACGCATTTCCGGGAATTTTTCTCGGACGATCAGCTGCCAGGCGTCATCCGCAACACGATCGGCATCAGCTTGCTCAAGCTGATCGTCGGCTTCCCGCTGCCGATTCTGTTCGCTCTTTTCCTGAACGAGCTCAGGTCAGTCCGGTTCAAAAAAGCGGTGCAGACGATCTCATACTTGCCGCACTTCCTGTCATGGGTCATCTTGGGCGGCATTCTGACGACCTGGCTGTCGGACGTGGGCGTCATCAACAAGTTTCTGCAGGCGCTCGGGCTCATCCGCAATCCGGTCGATTATCTGGCCAGTCCGGGCTACTTCTGGACGATAGTGGTCTCCTCGGACATATGGAAGGAGCTGGGCTGGTCGGCGATCATTTATCTGGCGGCCATGGCGAGCGTATCCCCGGAAATGTACGAAGCGGCGACGATCGACGGCGCCGGACGCTTCCAGAAAATGCGGTACGTGACGCTGCCCGGCATCGCCGGCACGATCTCCATCCTGTTCATTCTGGCGGTCAGCGGTCTTCTGACCTCCAACTTCGATCAGATCTTCGTCATGCGCAATGCGCTCAACGACAGTACGAGCAACGTCATCGACATCTTCGTGTATCAGACGGGCATCTCCCAATCCCGCTATTCGTACGCGACCGCCGTCGGCCTGATCAAGTCGGTCATCACGCTCGGACTGCTGCTCGGCGCGAACGGCATCCTGAAGCGCATGAATCAATCCACGCTGTTCTGACCCGAAGGGAGGGAATCCGATGTTCGCATTAAAACGAAAAACGAGAGGCGAGGCCGTCTTCGACGGTGTTAACGTCCTGCTGATGCTCGTCATCTGCTTTTTGACGCTCTATCCCGTCTGGTACGTGCTCGTCAACTCGCTGAACAGCGGGCAGGACGCCATGCGCGGCGGTATCTACTGGCTGCCACGGGTGTTCACCCTGGACAACTACGCGGCGGTCGTCGACAATCCCGGCATCGTAACGGCGATGGGGATCACGGTCGCCAAGACGCTCGTCGGCACCGTCCTGCACGTGTTTTTCACGGCAATGGTCGCTTACGCGTTCTCCCGGCGGGAGCTGATCGGCCGCAATCTGTACATGATCCTCGGCACGGTCACGATGATCTTCAACGGCGGGCTCATCCCGACATTTCTGCTTATCCGCGATTTGCAGTTGTTGGACAATTTCTTTGTCTACATTATCCCGGCCATGTTCAGCTTCTTCGACCTGATCATTTTCGTCTCGTTTTTCCGCGAGCTGCCGCAAGGCCTCGAGGAGGCCGCCAAGATCGACGGCGCCAACGACCTGGTGCTGTTCCTCCGGGTCGTCATCCCGGTCTCGCTGCCGGTCGTCGCGACGATCGCCCTCTTCCACGGCGTGTGGCAGTGGAACGACTACTTTGCGGGCGTCATCTACATCACGCAGAATACCGAGCTGCAGCCGATCCAGACGTTTCTCTACCGCGTCGTCGCGCAGAACGATACGAGCCAGATGGTCACGGCGGCGGCAGGCGGCATCACGAAGTCCGTCACGTCCAACTCGGTTAAAATGGCGACGATGGTCGTCACGACGCTGCCGATCGTGCTCGCGTATCCGTTTCTGCAGCGGTACTTCGTGAAGGGGCTTATGATCGGATCGATCAAGGGCTGACGCGGATCCGATGATCCTGCATTCATTTCCGTTCCATACGGGCAACCACGACTGACCACATAAAGACTGTCAATCAGATAAGCAAAGGGGAACGAACATGAACAAACGCGTATCCAACAAAACGATTGCTTCCACGCTGCTGCTCGCGCTGACCTTCTCGCTGTCTGCCTGCGCCGGCGGCAGCAACAACGAGACCCAGTCGAGCTCGAGCGCCACCGCTTCAAGCAGCGCCAGCCCCTCCGCCAGCTCGCCTTCGGCTTCGGCGACCTCATCCGCGAGCGCGGAGAGCAGCGGCGAAGCTTCCGCCGACGCGCCCGGCTGGCAGGCCGACGCCGCCAAGCCGATCACGTTCGACTGGTACCTGAACTTCTCCTGGTTCCCGAACAAGTGGGGCGTCGATCCGACCTCCCAGTACGTCACGAAGAAGACGGGCGTCAACATCAACTTCATCGTCCCGGCGGGCAACGAGAACGAGAAGATGAACACGATGATCGCCTCGGGCAAGCTGCCGGACTTCATCACGCTCGGCTGGTACGAGGACGCCGTGAAGAAAATGCAGGAGGGCGGGCTCGTGCTGCCGCTTAACGAGCTGGCCAAGGAATACGATCCTTATTTCTTCAAGGTCGCCGACCCCGCGAAGCTGAGCTGGTACACCCAGCCGGACGGCAACGTCTACGGATACCCGAACGCGTCGTCCTCGCCCAAGGACTACGAGACGTACGGCACGAATTTTACGTCCAACCAGACGTTCCTCGTCCGCAAGGACATGTACGAGGCGCTGGGCAAGCCGGATATGCGGACGCCGGAAGGCTTCCTCGCCGCGCTCAAGGCGGCGAAGGAGAAGTTCCCCGACGTGAACGGCCAGCCGCTCATTCCGCTCGGCCTGCACGAATTCACGCCGACGGGCAACTACTCGCTCGAGGATTACCTGGCCGATTTCCTGGCGATCCCGCGCGACGTGGACGGCAAGCTGAACGACAAATACGCGCTCGTCGACAACGAGGCGTACGTGAATTGGCTTAAGGTATTCCGCCAGGCGAACCAGGACGGCCTGCTTGCGAAGGATATTTTCATCGACAAGCGCACCCAAATGGAGGAGAAGATCGCGCAGGGCCGCTACTTTGCGATGATCTACCAGCGCTCCGACCTGGCCGCTCAGGAGAACGTGCTGTACGCCAAGGATCCGAACTCCGTCTACATCGCCGTCGACGGTCCGGCCAACGCGAACCAGGATCCGCCCAAGCTCGCAGGACCTTCGATCTCGGGATGGACGGTCACGCTTATCTCCAAGGACGTCAAGGACAAAGCGCGCGCCATCAAATTCCTCAGCTACCTGATCAGCGAGGAAGGGCAGAAGGATCTGTACCTTGGCGAGAAGGGCTTCTCGTATGATACGATCGACGGTAAGGATCAATTCAAGCCGGAAGCGCTGCAGCTGATGCAGTCCGACCGCACTTCTTTCGACAAAAAGTATGGCTCGTCGTACACCTTCTGGATGCTGATGGATACGAACATGAACCTGCAATGGGCGCCGCCGAGCGTCGAACCGACCAAGCAGATGGAGGACTGGACCCGCGGCAAGACGGTCAGCTATTCGCAGTACGATCTGATCGATCCGCCGGCCACGTCTCCCGAAGGCATCACCAAGACGAAGATCGACACGCTCTGGAGCAAGGCGCTGCCGAAGCTGCTGCTGTCCAAGTCCGACGCGGATTTTGACAAGACGCTGCAGCAATTCAAGGACGACCGCGCCAAGGCCGGCTATGACGCCATGCAGGCGTTCCGCCAGAAGAAGTTCGAAGAGAACGTCAAGAAGCTTGCGGATTTCATGAAGTAAGGCTTTGACCAAGGACTGTCGTCCCTTCCGGGACGGCATGTCCTTTTGGAGTTTTCTGGCGAAGCGACGAATACGACGGCAAACGGAAGTGACGGCATGCGGATGCGGACATTGTGGAAAAAAACGATACGAAGGCTGATCGAACGGCAGGAGCAGTGGTCGCTGCAGAAGCGGCTGATTCTCTCGTACGTGCTCATCCTGCTCATCCCGAGCGTCCTGATCTCGCTGCTGCTGTTTCAGCAGTTCGCGGGAAGCGCGGTCAAGGATATGGAGCGGAAAAACGAAAATACGCTCGAGATCGAACGGCTGAACATCGACAACAACATCGAGACGATCCGGCGCGCGGCCGACCTCAGCTTGGCGGACCAGGAAGTGCTCGATTACATTTCCCGGACGACGGACCCGGACACCGCCGAGCTGATCGCCTTCAGCACGACCGTCGTCCCGGCGATCGGCCGGCTTCAATACAACAACCCGAATATTACGCATATTCGCATTTTCTTCGACAACAAGCGGATTAACGAGATCTATCCGGCGTTCGCGGACGAGTCGCGGATGGCGTCGGAGCCCTGGTTCGGCCGTCTGACCGCTTCGCAGGACCGGACCGAGTGGAGCCTTGCGCCAAGCGACCCGGATCCGTTCAAGCTGATATTCGAGAACGAGTCGAATGCCGGACTGCCGAAGGTCGCCTTTCTGAAGGAGATCATGTACCCGCTGGGCGTCCATGCCGGCATTCTCGAGGTCGATATGCCGATGGCGAGCTTTTTTCCCAAGACGTTCGGCAGCGGCGAGGACGACGTTTCCCAGCTCGTCATCTCCGACGCGCAGGGCAATCTGTTCTTCAATCGTCAGCAGAAGCTGCTGGCGTCGACGGGCATAACGCCGGAGGCGCTGGCTGAAGCGCTGACTCCGGCGGGCCGCGAGTCGTCCGCGAGCTTCCGTCTGACGCTTGGCGGCAAGCCTTTCCTGGCCGTATCCCGCGAGATCGAGCCGCTGGGCGCCCGGATGGTGAACATCGTCTCGCTTCAACATGTACTCGACGGCGCCAGGCAGATGCGGGACCGCATCATCGCGGTCAACGTCATCCTGATCGCGATTCTCGGTATCGCGACTTACGTGCTCAATTCGTTTATTTTAAAAAAGCTGCACATTCTGGCCGATTCGATGAAGAAGGCGCGCAAGGGCGATTTCGGGTTCGATCTGACGGTCAGAGGCGGCGGCGAGGTGGGCGAGCTGGCCCATCATTTCCGCAAGATGCTGCGCAAGATCAACGAGCTCATCGCGGACGCGGTGAACAAAAAGGCGGCGTCCAAGGAGACCGAGCTGCGGTCGCTGAAAAACCAGATCGACTCCCACTTTCTCTACAATACGCTGGAAAATATAAAGATGATGGCCGAGGTAGAGGGACAGTACCCGATCTCCGATGCCCTCACCTCGCTCGGCGGACTGATGCGCTACAATCTCAAGTGGACGAGCGAATACGTCAGGCTTCGCGACGAGGCGGCGCACATTACCAACTATATCGCCATCATGAATATCCGGTACGAGAACAAAATCCGCCTCGTCCTCGACATTCCGTCCTCGCTGCTGGACCAGGAGCTGCTGAAGATGTCGCTGCAGCCGATCGTGGAGAATGCTGTCAAGCACGGATTGCGCGCGTCGACGATGCGGGAGCTGACGATCCGCATCGAGACGGAAGCGCGCGAAGGGACGCTCCTGCTCGCCGTCCGCGACGACGGCTGCGGCATGCCGGCCGACCGGGTCGCGCAGCTCAACCGGTCGATATCCCTTGAGGCGACGGAGTCCCCCGTCGGGGCCGCGCCGAGGGCGGATACCGGGCAGGAAGGCGGAGGCATCGGGCTGCGCAACGTGAATCAGCGCATTCAGCTCTATTATGGCAAAGCGTACGGATTGACGGTGGAGAGCGAGGAAGGCGTCTATACGCGGGTAATCCTTCGGATTCCTTATTTTATATTGACGGGAGGCGCCGGCTGATGCGAACGCTGCTGATCGTCGACGACGAGAAAAACATACGCGCAGGATTGAAGGCTATGATCGAGCGCCAGTACCGGGAGCGGTATGACGTGTCGCTGGCCGTCGACGGAGCGGAGGCGCTGGCCGTCATCGGGAGCAGGCGGATCGACATTCTGATCACGGACATCCGCATGCCCGAGATGGACGGCTTGACCCTCATCCGGCATGCGGCGGAGCTGTCGCCGAAAACCGCCGTCATCATCCTGAGCGGCCATGACGACTTTCATTATGCCAAGGAAGCGATCAAATTCCATGTGCGGGAATATTTGCTGAAGCCGATCGTCCGGGAGGAGATGTACGGCATTTTGGACCGGGTGGAAGAGGAGCTGAACCGCGCCGAAGACGCGGAGAGCCGGCTTGACGAAGCCGGCCGGGTAAGGGAAGAACTGCGGGCGGCCCAGCTGAATTATATATTCGTGCACCCTGCCGTCGATCCGGATGAGGCGGCGGAGCGCTGCCGGTCCGCGGGTCTGCAGCGTCTCGAGCCGGCCTATCGGGTCGGCGCGCTCAAGTTCGCCGGCGACAGCCGACAGAACGTGCTGGCGCAGGAGTTTCTCGCGCGGAGCCCCGAAGGTCGCGCTTCGTTTTATCTGGAGGATCAGGACGGCTATTTGATCGTATTGACGGACGAGGCAGCGCTGTTCGACCGGCTGATGCTGTATTTAAAGGATAAGAGCGTGTCCTCCGCCTATCATATCGGGCTCAGCCGCCAAAAGGAGAAGCTCGCGGATATCCGTACGGGCTACGCGGAAGCCCGGCGCGCCGCGGGTTACAGCCTGCTTATGCCGCGCTGCAGCTCCTCGATCATCCGCTACGAGAGCGTGATGAACAGGGAGGATGCGCTTGAGGTGCCGGTCGACGACATCCGCAGGCTCGCTAACATGCTGGGGACGGACCGCGAGTCGGAGATGAAGGCGATTCTGGTGCGCCTTTTCGACTTGAAGAAGACAACGGAGGTATCGCTGGACTATCTCGAGCGTCTCAGCAAGCGAATGAACGAGATGGTGTTCGACGGCGTGTTCCGCACGTACGGCGAGGAATCCCTGGAAATATTGCGTCTGTATAAGCGGGTCGGCAGCATCTATCATTTCTCGGACATACACGAATATTTTCACGAGGCGGAAAACCTTTTGTTCCGGCTCGACGATTACGTACGTACGGTTCGCTCGGCGCTCGGGGACCATCGGGAGATGCGTAAGGCCGTCGCGTATATCGAGGATCATTATGCGGAGGATCTGAACATGGCCACGGTGTCCAATCACGTGTCCCTTAATTACTCGTACTTCAGCGAGCTGTTCAAGGAATTCACGGGTCAGAGTTTCGTATCGTACGTAAAGGCCGTGCGGATCGAGAAGGCGAAGGCGCTGCTGGCGCGGACGGACGACAAGATAGTCGAGATCGGCCAGCGCGTCGGCTTTGAAAACGCGAAGCAGTTCAACCGCGTTTTTCGCGAGCTCGAGGGCGTACCTGCGTCGGAATATCGCGCACGGAGACTCGCAGCGGGACATGCGGGTTCTGACGCGTGATGCACACTGTTATTGAAAACAAGCTTTTTCACTGCTCGATTTGTCTTATTCCGTTTTTTGTCGATGGCATACGATGTTGTATCCTCTGACAAGGAAGGGATCGAAAATGGCAAACCGGAATATTCGTCTCGCGCTCTGGTCCGGAATCAATTTTACGGGCCGCCGTCTCGTCTTCAGGCGCGGAGGCATAGCGGTGCGGGATCTCGGGGCGTTTCGTTTCAACAACATTTTATCAAGCTTCAGGCTTCGCAATGTCTTGTTGGGTACCCAAGTCACGCTTGTCCTGTTTTCTCAAGTGAACTTTCGAGGCTCGTTCCGCGTGTTCCGCGGCAGCCAGAGCGTAGCGAACCTGGGCAGGTTCAATTTCAACGACGTAACGTCCTCGTTCATTCTGGTCGGACGCATCCTGACGGACGCGGAGATCTTGCGGATCCAAAGCACGGGCATCCAGCCAAGCGACGTACTTGTCGTAAGCCAATAATGAACTTGGCGGCAACCGCACAATAAGGGCAATCGTGCCAGAGACTGTCTGTCTGCCATGTGCGCAACTGTGACGTCGCGGAAGCAATGAATGGACTCAGCAGCCGTTATTTTGGAGGCTTGCGCGCTTGAGGCGGATGCTGCGGACCGAGGGGACGCTATTTGCGAAAAAGAGAGCCTTCGAGGTGTGGGGAGAGACGAATAGCGAATTCTGAGTCCGCGGAGCTTGAAAAACGTGCGAATTGAGAGAAATAACGAATCGTCTGTCCCTAACTCGTCTCGAGCGAACACAGCCTCGGACATATCGTCATCCGAAATACCGCCCTCCGCCGGCTGGGATGCCTGCGGTCCGGGCGGTTTTTTTTCGGAGAGTCAAACGGCTAGGGGATGCAGGCTCATCTCCGCGCACATCAGAATAAAGGCGCCGGCGCCGTGCAGGTCGTTCTCGCTGGTCGGGCGCGCGATATAGTGGGCGTAGTCGCCGATGCCCGTGCCGATGCAGATGCCGCCGATGACGATATGGCCTCGATCGTCGAACGTCAGCGTATCGATGACGCCTTGATAGCCCTTCCAGGCGTTGTCCATATACTTCGCGTCCAGATAACCCATGCGCACCGCTTTGGCAATCGCATGAACATAAAGAGAGGTGCAGGAGTTTTCCAGCCAGTTGTCGGGCCGGTCCGTCTTGTCCACGACTTGGTACCAGCGGCCGGTCGCGGGATCCTGGTAGTTTGTAAGCGCAACGAGCAGATTTTGCAAAATGGCTGTCAGCTTCGGGATGTCCCTGTGATCCGCGGGCATGTGCTCGAACATCTCCAGCAGAGCGACCGGGTACCAGCCGATGGCGCGTCCCCAGAACTCCGATGCGAGACCGGTCTTCGGGTCCGCCCACTCGGCGGTCCGGGTCTCGTCCCAGCCGTGGTACATCAAGCCGGTGACGGGATCCGTCGTATGCTCGGCCATGAGCAGCGCCTGATGCGCCATCAGGTCGAAGTACGTATCGTCGCCGAACGTCCGGCCGTATTGTACGGCGATCGGACCGCCCATGTACAAGCTGTCGAGCCACATTTGATTCGGGCAGTGGTCCTTGTGCCACAAGCCGCCCGAAGCATTCGTCTTCCACGTTTTAATGAGCGGCACAAGTGCGTGCAGCGCCTTCTTGTAGCGCTCGTCTCCCGTTTGCGCGTAAAGGTTGAACAGGAGCACGCCTGGTTGAATGTCGTCGAGCTCCTCTAAGTTAATCTTTCGGATGCTGCCGTCCTCGCGTACTTGGCTGTCCACCCAACGCTTGATATAGGACAAGTATTCGGGGTTCCCGGTTTCCCGCCAGCACTTTTCCATTCCGGACAGGAAGACGCCCTGATGATAGTGGAACCGGTCCGGAGGGAGCTGCTCGGGCTCGAACTTGGTCATCAGCGCCTCGCAGGCCAGTTCCGCCCATCGAATCGGGGTGTAGGTGTCCCGGGCCCGGGCCCGTTCTGAGGTTGCCGTTTGCGGCTGTTCCATATTGCGCATTCCTCCTTTTTGTTATAAACCTATAGTAGCAGCGATAAATGCTCATATTTTGCGATTTAGGCGGAATTCTTCTTATATCTTGCGGTAAAAGGGCATGCGAGGAGGGGGCCGGCGGTGGAGGAAATCCGGTACGACAATGCGGAAGGTACTTTTACGGTTTCCCATCGGAAGGCGCCGCGGCATCATATGCCGGTTCGTCACTTTCACGGCACGTACGAGATTTTTTATTTGATGTCGGGCCGGCGGCGGTTTTTTATCCAGGACCGGACGATCGTCATCGATGAAGGCGACATCGTCGTTATCGCGCCGAACGTCGTGCACCGGACCACCGATACGGACATGCCCGAGCACGAGCGGCTCGTCGTGAATCTGCGCGGGGAGGACATGATCGCGGTGAACGGCGCCTGCGCGGATATGCTGAAGGCGCTGTCCGGTCGGGAATTCGCGGTCGTCTCGGGGGCTTCGTTGTCCGATCGGCGGGACCTCGACGCCCTCGCGCGCCGAATCGTGCGGGAGGTGCAGGGGCGCGAGCCCGGGTTCGAGATCTACGCGCAGACGCTCGCGATGCAGCTGCTCGTGACGTGCTTCAGGTTGGCGGGGCAGGGTGACGATGCGCGCGGCGCCGACCCGAGTCCGATGCATGCGCGGATATCGGAAGTCGTCCGGCATATCAACGAGCATTACGCGGAGCCGCTGTCGCTGCGGCTGCTGTCCGAGCGATTTTTCGTCAGCCCCTATTATCTAAGCCGTTCCTTCAAGGAAGCGACGGGCTTCACCTTCGTGGAGTACATGAACAGCGTCCGGGTCAAGGAAGCGAAGAAGCTGCTGGAGCAGACCTCGCTTAAGGTCAACCAGATTGCGAGAAAGGCGGGCTTCAGTTCCGTCGCGCATTTCGGACGCGTATTCAAGCTGGTCACGGGTCGCGCGCCGATGTATTACAGGAAGGGGAGGTAGCGACTTGATCGTCGTGCGCCTCCTTTTTTTCGTGCGAATCTTATCAGATAACAACAATCGTAAGATCTGCCTATTTGCCCGGTCTTCCGCTTCGGCTACATTGTCTAGTAGGCAAGCTCAACAAGGAATGCAGGAGGCATGGAACGCGATGAGATTCGAAAGGTTCGGGGAGAAGCACGCGGAGAGCTCGGTGGCGTTGTGGAACAAGGAGCTGGGCGCAGCGTTCCCGATGCGGCCGAGGCTGCTGGCGCAGAATGCGCTTGAGGACAGCCGGCTGCTGCATAAGGGATCGTGGGTTGCGCGCGATTCCAAGACCGGTGCGATTATTGGCCTAGCCATCTCTAAAATGCCAGGCGAGGACGACGGCCGCTTTGGCCTTCGGCGCGACGCCGGATGGATTCAGGCGCTGCTGGTCGATTCGGACCACCGGGGGCAGGGGTTGGGTAGCGAGCTGCTTCGCCTGGCCGAGGACGCCTTGCGCAACGCCGGCGCGGCGCGCGTCGTGCTGGGCAACGATCTGCACCGCCGGCTGTTCCCGGGCATACCCAAAGAGTTGGCAGCGACGCGGCAATGGTTCGAGCGCAGGGGCTACGTTTACCGGGAAGACGTCTACGACCTGATCAAGTCGTACGGCCCGGACGAGCGCATCGGCATGCCCGAATTCGGCGGCGGCGCGGCGGCGAGGGTCGCGGAGCCGGCGGACCGTGAGGCGTTGACGGCATTTATGGCGCGGTGCTTCCCGGGAACCTGGGATTTGCAGCACCGCGACTATTGGGAGCGGGGCGGTACTGGGCGCGAGTACGTTGTGCTCGAGATGGAGGGCGCAATCGTCGGCTTCTGCCGGATGAACGACGCGGCTTCGCCGCTGCTGGCGCAAAATGTGTACTGGGCGCCGCTGTTCGGGGACGAGCTCGGCGGCATCGGCCCGCTGGGGATCGACGAGACGTGCAGAGGACACCGGTACGGCATCTCGATCGTCCAGGCCGCCATCCACTTCCTGACGGCGCGCGGCGTGCGGCGGATCGTTATCGACACGACGCCGTTCGTCGACTTCTACGGCAAGCTCGGTTACGAGGTGTGGAAAACGTATGCCAAGTACGATAAAGAGCTCGGCGAGGCTTAGGCGGGAGCGGGACCGGCGGTGACAAACACCGCTGTCTCCACGCTATACGCCCGTTATGCCAGCAGCACGCCGTTCGTAACACCGCCACCAGTGACACCACCGCCAGTAACTCCAGCTATAACGTCGTGGGAGCGGCCTACGGACACAGGGGCCGCTATTGTTGAGGATTGCGTACGCTGAGCGGAGGTTGCGGACCGAGGAGCCGTTATTTGTCAAAAAGCGTGGCGTTGGCGTCTTTAGAGCGACGAATAGCGGATCCTGGGTCCGCGGGGACGATAAAATGGGCGAATTTAGATAGATAGTGGATCGTCTGTCCGCAACTCTCCGCCGGCGACGCAGACCCCAAAAAACGTCAGGGCCATTGCCTGCCCTGACGTTTATTTTGGTGCCTGCCATAAAGCTCCCACTCTGTCAACCGGCGGCCGCCTCTCAACTACTCGCCTTCTCGCCCGGCCAGCCCGAGCTCCTTATACAAATGCCCGTCCAGGTAATCGTGTAAATAAAACCGCGAGCGCATGTAGTGCTCCGCCATATCGGCCGGCTGGAACGTTCGGAGCGCTGCCTCCATGCGCGGCCGGACCTTGTCGAGCCCCGCTCGGGTGATCCGGCAGTTGTTCGCGAGCGACCGCCCTTCGGCTTCGCTGTCCGGATAGAGCTCCCGCCTGTACGCGTATTTGTGGATCGTCCGCGACCGGTCGGCAGCCGTCTCGTAGTCGATCATCGCGGCGATGAGGCGCGACGTGTCCTCGTGCTTGGCGACCGCGCCCAGCAGCTTGGGCATCGACGCATAGTAGTCCTCGTCGTCGTAGCTCCCGAGCAGACGTTCCGCCGTATCCGGCGCGATGCCGTGAAAGGTCTGCAAAAAGCGGTCGATGAACCGGTCGTCCGCCGGTCGCTCCCGGTGCCAGGCCGCATCCGCGAAGTACGCCATCGTGTACCAGGTCGTCTCGAACACGCCGTACGGCACGCCCAGGCTAAAGACGGCCGTCCAGTTCGTGCCTACGAGCCCGCTCAGGCCGTATCCCTCCGCCGCAGCCGCCCATTGGTCGACGTTGCTCATCCGCTCGCGGACGAGCGGGTAGTTCTGGTCGTCCTTGCGGTCGAAGCAGCGGACCGAAGGAGCGCCCATAACCTCGATGCCCCTCGCTTGCAGACGAGGAGCAAGCGAGCCGGCGACGCGGTCGATATTTTTGCCGTTATAGTGCCAGATCATGACGGCGACGCGCGGGTCGAGCATTCCGAGCTCCTCGTCGGAGCAGTCGGCGAGGATGTCCTGCCAGATGATCGGCTTTTTGCCCAAGCCGCACGTATAATCAATCAGCTTGTTCACGAAGTCCAGAAAGGCCAGATTCCGCGAACCGCCGTATTTCTCCCGGCAGATCGGACATTCGCACAGGCTGTATACCTCGTCGCAGCCCAGATGCAGGTAACGGGAATTTGGATGACGCGCGGCTATCTCCTCAAGCAGTCCGGCGACCAGCCCGAAGGCGTCCGGATGGCTCGGGCACAGCTCGCCGGTGGACGACGCGGTCTCCCGCAGATGCCTGTACGCGTCGCGCCCGAGGATGTATTCCAAGTGCCCGAACGTCTGCTGCAGCGGGATCACTTCGATGAAGTTGCGCGCCGCGGCATCAAGCAGTCCGTCCAGCTCGGCATCGGTGAGCGCGTGCGCGGGGTGCCTGAATTCGGCATGCCGCGCGAACGGGAATTTGTCCTCGTATTCGATCAGCAGCGCATTGGTTTTGAACGCGGCAAACGCATCGACGTACGAGACCAGCAGCTCGGGCTTGGAAAAGGTCTGGCGCAGGTCGTAGTTCATGCAGCGCAGCGGCGTATCCGGCCAGTCGGCAATCGTCAAGGCCGGCAGCGGATCGCCGAGATCCAGCAGCTGCCTAAGCGTCTGCAGGCCGTAGAACAAGCCGGCCGCGTCGTTCGCGCCAAGCGCGGCGGCAGGTCCCGCCAGCGTCAGCCGGTACCCTTGGGACGGCAGTCTGGCGACGTCCGGGATCTCCAGTCCGGCGCCTAAACCGGCGGGCGGACCCCAATAAGCGGCGTAGCCCGTCGTTTCCTCCGAATCCGAATCGGACCTTGCCGCCTGAGGCTGCCTCTGAGTTTCCAGCAGCTTGATACCGGGGAACAACGCTCGGACGGCATCCGCAAGACGCGCATCCGGCGCGGATAAATACAACGTGAACGGATGGCCGGGCTCCGGCGTAAAACGAAGGGCCTCGAACGTCTCGAGCTGTTTGGCCAACGGCAGCGTAGCGATCAATATACATTTACCTCCTTGATGGACGGGGCTGCGTCAGCTCCGTCTCTTTCAGCTCCGTCTCTTACTGATTATGACTTCTCCTGAACTCGCTCGGCGTCAGGCCCGTGTACCGCTTGAAGACGCGGTTGAACGAGGCGACAGTGTAATAGCCGACGAGCGAAGCGATCTCCTGGATGAGCAGGTCGGTATCCCGCAGCATCTGGCTCGCTTTGTTGATGCGCACGCTCAGAATGTAATCGCTGAGATTCGTGCCCGTTTTTTCCTTGAAGTAGGTGGACAAATAAGGTCCCGTAATGCCCAGCTTGCCCGCGATCGCGTCGAGCGAGAGATCGTCGCCGAAATGCTCCTCGACGTATTCCATGACGAACTTCGTGATGATATCGGTCTCGGATTTCTTCGCGCGCACGGCTTCGGCCGACTTCGCGAGGAACTTCCCGAAGAACGCCTTGTATTGCTCCAGCGTGTAGCAGCTTTTCAATTGATCGTAGGGCGATCCGCCTTCGGCGAAGGTCGTGAACGATATATTTTGCGCGTACAAAATTTTGATCGTGCGATTGACCACGTCCTTGGCGAAGTCCTGAAATTGATGGGCGAGCGCGCCCGCCCGCGCGAGCTGGTCGAGCAGCTGGTTCACGAGCGGCACCGTCACCTCGTCGCAGCCGGCCTGCAGGTTGGCCGTAAGCTCCTGCTCCTCGGAAGGCGCCGGTATCATAAGCGAAGGCTGCGGGATCCATTCGCCGATGACCTGCACGTCCTCGCCGAGCCTGCGCTGCTTGACCAGATCGAGGACGTCCTGGTACGTCTCCGCGAAGTCGGCGGAGTGGCTGCGGACCGGGCTGATCGCGATCGTGAAGTTGCAGTACGGGATGTCCGTACCCAGCATGCGGACCAGTTCGTCCATATTTTCGCCTTGCAGGCTCGCGCCGCGATCGTTTTTGACAAACAGGATCGTCAGCACCTGATCCTTCTCCAGCTGGAAGGTGAGGGAATCGTCGTACCGGCTGGAGAAATGCGCGTCAATCAGCTCTTTGTACATGTTGAAGGCGCGTAGGGGCGCGTTCGCGATCTCCTTGGCGAAGCGCTCCTTGAATTCGATCTGCGACAGCACGAGCCGGTAATGCGCGTCCGAGTCGACGGTCACCGGCAGCTGATCGACGCCGCCGTGAATCTTTTTCAGCTTCTTCATATAAGCGAACTGCTGCAGCAGGTTGTTTTTGGCGAGCAGGTCTTCATGATATTCTCGGTTGGAGCGCGACAGGTCGCTTAACGTGTCGTGCAGCAGGTTGAATTCCTTGATCCGGCTCCCCTCGCCCGCGGGGACGCCGACCGCGCGCAGGGACTGCACGGAGCGGATCATGTTCGCAAGCGGATTGTGGAACCGCTTGGAGAACCAATACGACACAGCAAGGCCGATCAGCACCGACAGGACGAGCAGCGCCAGCATGATCAGGTTCAGCCGGCGAAGCTGCGCGGCCAGTCCTTTGTCGGGCACCATCTCAAAGTACGTAAACCCGGTCTCCCCGCCGGTCCGATAGAAGTAGTAGCTGTTGTCGATTTTTACATAGCCCTTCCCGGTCTTCCCGGCGATCTCCGTCGGAAGCGCGACACTGTCGTCGGAAGAATAGAGCGCTTGCCCCGCGGCGTCGACGATAAAAAACGTGCTGCTCGGCTTGGCCTGGTGAAAAGCCGTATAGATGCGGTCGCCGTTCAGGAAAGCGATGAAGGCGAAGTCGCGATCGTAGCCGTTTTTGACCAGAATCGGCATCAGCGTCCCGAGCGGCTTGCGCTCGAAGGGCGTGACGGAGGCGAACGAAGCGGCGGGATACACTTTGAAGCTAACCTCGCGGTCCATCTCGTGCCGCCAAAAATCGGCCGTATACGCCGATTCATAATAAAACTTCGAAAACATCGTATCCGCGTCGCGCGTGCCGTCCCGGTCGATTATGAAGTCGTCGCCGCGGAAGTAATAGACGATATTGTCCAGGTAGAGCGAGGTGTTGTTCAAATCGTGCGCCAGCGACTTCTGCACGTCGACGACGACGTCGTACCGCCTCATCGGATCGCCGCGCTTCAAGATTTCCGTGTCGTTGTCGAATAGATAGCCGAGCATAAAGCTGCGAACCAGCTTGATATGTTTCTCGTAATTGGCGGCCGTCGCGTTCAGATTTAGGCTGCTGTTCAGGATGATCTCGTCCCGGATGTTTTGCCTGAAAAACGTGAAGGCAACCCAATTGATGGAGACCAGAAGGAGAATGATCGCGATGAAGCTGCCGAACAAGGTGTAGAAAAGAGACATCTGATTTTTGGCCGTCCCCCGGAATCGCGCCGTCCATTTCATCCGATTACTCCTTTTTAACAATTTCGTCGATCGAGCTTTACATAAAACTGAGTATAGCCCCGTGTCAGCTTTACTCTCAATACTCATCGCTTCGGAAACTTATCCTTTCTTACGATCAACCGCAAATACGCCCTTCTTTTTAAGATTCGACAAGAACCGTAAGATTCCCTGATGGCGAGCCCCTCGCCGCGCTTGCTATGATGACCGCATTCGAATGGAGGAGGCGGTCTTACAAATGGGATATCGCGTGGCCGTGATCGGAGCCGGCATCATCGCAGGCTCGCATCTGAAGGCGATGCTGGGCAGAGATGACCTCGCGCCCTGCGCGGTCGCTGACATTGCCCTGGATCGGGCGAACGCCTTGGCGGCAGAGCACGGCATCCCGTCCTACGCGGACTACAAAGAAATGATCGAAAAAGAACGGCCGGATATCGCGGTCGTCACCCTGCCTCATTTTTTGCACAGGGAAGCCGCGTGCTTCGCCGCCGCCCGAGGCTGCCATATCATGCTCGAGAAGCCGATGGCGATGAGCGTGAGCGAATGCGACGAGATCATCGAAGCCGTGTACGCCGGCGGGGTCAAGCTGATGGTCGGCCACACGCAGCATTACGACGCGGCCAATCTCGCGGCCAAGGCCTGGATCGACGGCGGCCGGCTCGGACGACTGACGATGATTAACGACAGGCGCCACCAACGGTACGACACGCCAACCAGGCCGGCATGGTTTTTCGAGAAAGACAAGGCCGGCGGAGGCATCCTGACGAATCTGGGTTCGCATTCGATCGACAAGATCTTATGGATGACTGGCGAGAGAATCGCGAGAGTGACGGCAAGCATCCGCTATGCGGATATGAGAGGGGATATCGAAGGGGGCGGCTCGGCCTTGCTCGTGACCGAATCGGGCATACCCGCGACGCTGTCGCAATCGGGCTACCCGGGCGCCGTCGTCGACGAGACGGAATTCCGGTTCACGGGCGGCTGCATGAAGCTGCTGACGGGTAGAGGGCTCTGGGTAAGCGACGGAGGCGATTATGAGCAAGTGAACGTGCCGCCGCAGCCGGACCCGTTCGTCCGCCAGTTCGAGGACCTGATCGGCGCGATTCGCGACAACCGCGAGCCCGAATGCTCGATGGCTTACTCCCGCAGCGTCGTGGCAGTCGTAGAGAGTCTGTACCGCTCGCATGAACGAGGGGCGGAAACGGCCGTCGAACGTTAAAAAACTTCGCGAACGTACCGAAAACCGAAGAAATGCGAGGTTTCCGCAGATCGCATCATTGCCCCGCCTTCGGAACATTCATTAAGCTAGGCGGCATAGACACATCGCTTCAGACTGGAGGGTCGCAAGTGGCGTTATTCCGATTGAGATTCAATAGAAGCAAGTACCTGCTGCTGCTCTTTTTGCCGGCGCTCGTCTACTACATTCTGTTCAAGTACGTGCCGATGTTCGGCATCCTCATCTCGTTCAAGGATTACAACCCGTTCAAGGGAATCTGGCACAGCGACTGGGTGGGGCTCAAGTATTATTCGATGTTTTTTCACAGTCCGGACTTCCCCAAGCTGCTGAAGAACACCGTGCTGCTCGGCGTTTACAAGGTCGTCTTCGGGTTCCCGGCCCCGATCATTCTGGCGCTGATGCTTAACGAAGTCAGGAAGGGCATCGTCAAACGGCTGGTGCAGTCGATCAGCTACCTGCCTCACTTTATCTCGAACGTCGTCGTCGTGAGCATGATGTTCCTCTTCCTGTCTCCGACGAGCGGCCTCGTCAACCACGTGATCGAATGGATGGGCTACAGCTCCGTCAACTTCATGCAAAACGAGAACTATTTTCGCACGCTCTACATCTTGTCGGAGATCTGGCAGCATATCGGCTGGGAAACGATCATCTATCTGGCGGCGCTCAGCGCCATCGATCCGCAGCTCTACGAAGCGGCGACCGTGGACGGCGCCAGCCGTTGGCACCAGCTTCGCCACGTCACGCTGCCTGGCATCATGCCGGCGATCGTCATCCTGTTTAT
Organism: Cohnella sp. GCM10012308; assembly: GCF_042649185.1. Taxonomy (NCBI): domain Bacteria; kingdom Bacillati; phylum Bacillota; class Bacilli; order Caryophanales; family Paenibacillaceae; genus Cohnella; species Cohnella sp. GCM10012308. Next base: position 447,071 of record NZ_JBHRYU010000002.1, on the reverse strand, counting down.
CCTGAACATCGGTCACGTCCTCGACATCGGCTTCGAAAAGGTACTGCTTATGCTGAATCCTTCTATCTATTCGACGGCGGACGTGCTCAGCACGTACGTGTTCCGGACGGGGATCCAGGCGATGAACTACAGCTACGGCACTGCGATCGACCTGTTCACGAGCGTGGTCAACCTGCTCTTCATCCTCACGGCGAACTGGATCAGCCGCAAGACGAGCGAGACGAGCCTATGGTGAGGAAAGGAGCGAACGCGTCATGAAGCCTAAATTCGGGCTATTCGATGTCATTTTGTATGTCGTGCTATTCGCCGTCGCCGCGTCTGCGCTGTATCCGTTCATCTATATGATCGCGGTCTCGCTCAGCGGCACCGTGCCGGTGCTGAAGGGCGAAGTGTTCTTCTGGCCCAAGGAATTCAACCTGAACACGTACGCGGCCGTCTTCGACAATCCGGAGATCGGACGCGCCTACGTCAATACGATCATCTATACGGCGCTTGGCACGGCCATCTCGCTGATCGTCAGCGCGGCGGGGGCTTACTCGCTCTCCAAGCGGGACATGCTGTTCCGCAGCGGCTTCATGGTCATGGTCGTCATCACCTTGTTCTTCAGCGGCGGCATGATCCCGACCTTCCTCGTCGTCAAAAGCTATCATCTCATCGATACGATCTGGGCGATGGTGCTGCCGGGCGCCGTCAGCACGTGGAACCTGATCGTCATGCGCACGTTTTTCACCGGCATGCCCCAAGAGGTGGAGGAATCCGGCAAGATCGACGGCTTGACCGATATCGGCATCTTTTTCCGGCTCGTGCTTCCGCTGTCCAAAGCGATTCTAGCGACGATCGGCCTCTTCTACGGCGTCGCCATCTGGAACAACTTTTTCTCCGCGCTGCTCTATCTGCGCGATGCCGACCTCTTCCCGCTGCAGGTCATCGTCCGCAACATGGTGCTGCAAGGCTCGGGAGGCGCGGGCGGCGCGGGCAACATCGGCGGCGACAGCATGATCGTCGACGAAGCGCTCAAGTACGCCACGATTATCGTGACCACGGTTCCCATCCTCTTGATCTACCCGTTCCTCCAGAAGTATTTCGCCAAGGGGGCTCTCATCGGGTCGGTCAAAGGTTAACATACAGACATGGGAAAATTCGATCGGAAAACAGAAAGCGAGGGGCAACAATGAACAAAAAGACAGCTGTCGTATTATCCGCGGTCATGGGGGCGAGCGTCGTGCTCGGCGCGTGCTCGAAAAACAACGAAGGCGCGAGTCCGTCGCCGTCCGCCTCGGCCACGGCTTCCGCAAGCAACGGAGCCAGCGCATCCGCCGCGCCGACGGCGCTAACGCCGCAAACGTTCACGTTCCTGGACTACAGCAATCCAAGCTGGCCGTACGACGCGAACTGGAAGATCTGGTCCTATATCAAGGAGAAGACCGGAGTCACGCTGGACATCCAGCTGCCCGCGGGCAATCTGCTCGAGGACGCGATCAGCCTGGCCATCGCCGGCGGCGACATGCCCGACATCATGTGGACGCAGGAGAAGCGCCTTGCCGACAAGTTTGGCCAGCAGGGCGCGCTCGTCAACATCCTCGACTACGTCGACGACATGCCGAATTTCAAAGCCTGGATGGAGAAGTACCCGGCCGAGACGCAGAACATGCTGTCCTCCGACGGCAAGATGTACGAATTCCCGAACCAGGGGCTCGGCGAATCCAACCGCCGCACCTGGATGTACCGCGAGGACGTCTTCAAGAAGCTGAACCTGTCGACGCCCAAGACGTGGGACGAGCTGTACGAGACGCTGAAAAAGCTGAAAGCGGAATACCCGGACAGCTATCCGCTCACGGTGCGCAACGGGCTGCGCTACTTCGAGGACTTCGCGGCGGGCTTCGGCGTGTCGGCGCCGGTCGACGCCCAGAAGGCGAGCGCCTATTTGGACGGCACGGGCGAGTGGAAGTACGCGCCGGTAGAGCCGGCTTACAAGGAGATGCTCGTTTATTTTAACAAGTTCTATAAAGAGGGACTCATTCCGAAGGACTTCCTGACGATCGATACGAAAATGTGGCAGGACATCGTGTCCACGAACCGCGCGTTCGTCACGCTCGACTACATCGGGCGGATCGACTTCTACAACAGCGCGCTGCGCAAGGACAATCCGGACTTCTCCATGAACTTCATGGCGCCGCCCGCGGGTCCGAGCGGTCTGCAGAAGAACGCGTTCACGGCCGTAACGGAGGAAGGCTTCATGATCTCCTCCAAGTCCAAGAAAATCAAGGACATCGTCAAGTTCATCGACTTCTTCTACTCCGAGGAAGGACACAAGCTGGTGAGCTGGGGCAAGGAAGGCGACACCGTCAGCGGCGACAGCTTTATCGAGAAGTACACGGACATCTCGGATCTGCGCAAGAAGACGGGTCTGTCGACCGACGGCACGTACACCTGGTTCGACTTTAACGCCCACATCTCGGTCTCCTCGCCGGAGCTGAAGTCCGCTTACGAGCAGGCGCCGCAATACGACAACGACAAGACGTCGACGCCGCCGTTTACGCCGGAGGAGCAGCAGGTGCTGAGCACGAAGGGCGACTCGCTCAACAGCCACCGCGACGAGAACTTCGCGAAGTTCATCATGGGCACCCGCAGCTTCGATACGTGGGATAAGTTCGTCGAAGAGCAGAAGAAGCTCGGCTACGAAGAGATTTTGGAGATTTACAAAAAAGCGGACGAGCGCGCCAAAGCGGCCGTGAAGTAAGCAAGGGAGCAAGCAAGTGAGCAAGCAAGCAAGGGAGCAGTTTGCGTAACAAACAGCACGCGTAAAAAGCAGCAAACGGAAACATCGCAAGCCCCGTTGGTCGAATCGGCGGGGCTTTGCCATACCCAGAGGCGCGAAAGGAAGGCTAAATATGTCCCTTCTCAGGTTGAAAAAGAAGCTGGCGGCCGCGATGGCCGCGCTCCTGCTCGTCACGAGCGCGCTCGCGGCGCTGCCGCCGAACGCGGCGGAGGCGGCCGGCGGGGCCGACTCGCCCTTGGTCGTCCCCTACGCGCAGCAGCTAAACGCCATGGATTCGACGGCCAACGTGGCCGGCGACACGGTCGGCACGGCAGGCGTGGCGCTCGTCCCGAACGCCGATCCCGCCTATATCAAGGAAGGAACGGGCTCCAAAAAGTGGCTGCTCGCGATCAACGTCGACGCCGCGAATCCGACTGCGTACATCGCGGGCGCGGCGCTGATCTATCCGAAGGTCGCGCCGAGCGTCGATCTGAACGGCTATAGTACGCTCAAGTTCTGGGCGTACAACGTGAAGGCGCGGACGGGCGATCAGGCGGACAAGCCGATCCAGCTCCGGTTTTTCATGAAGGGAGACAGCGAGTATTACTACTACCGCTTGCCGCTCGATTGGAAGGGGTGGAAGGAGGTCGAGATCCCGCTGTCCGCCGTCAGGACGCAGACGAGCTCGGCAAGCGTCAAGGCGTGGGGACCGCTCGATTACGTCCGGCTCGACCAGGCCGGCGTCTCGGGCACGACGCTCGATCCGTCGCTCAGCATGTATCTCGACGACTTCCGCCTGACGGGGACCGGCGAGGTGTATCCGGCCGTCGCGGACAAGCCGTCGGGCGAGTACGTCAACAAGACGACGGTGACCTTGTCCAGCGCGACGAAGCCCTCGGCGCTTGCGGGCGTGTACTACAAGCGGGTCGGCATCGACAGCGAGTTCCAGCGCTATAGCGCGCCGCTCGTGCTGACCGAGGATACGACGCTTGTCGTCAAGTCGTCCCTGGCGGGAACGGATAGCGCAGAGACGACTTACAATTACACGTTCGTCTACCGCGACTTCGTGGAAAACGTAACGGCTAGCCCGGCAGCCGGCACGTACGCCGAGGCCAAGACGATATCGCTGAGTTCGGCGACCGAAGGTGCCGAGATCTTTTACAAAATCGAAGGCGTGGATGCGGCCTTCAAGCCGTATACGGCGCCGCTGCTCGTCGACCGATCCCAGACGATCGCGGCGAAGGCGGAGTTCGACGGGAAGGTCAGCGAAGAGATGAGCTATGCGTACGACATCGATCTGTCGAGCAGCTCGAGCCTGCAGATCGGCAACACGGAGACGTTCGCGGGGTGGACGAATACGACACCGTCTGCTTCGCCCGCCGTGTTGGGCAATTTCTCCGGCAAGTGGACAGATCCGACTTCGCCGATCGATGTCACGGACATTACGAATGCGCCATGGCAGTCGAACGACCAGCTCGAGTTCTGGCTGTATTCGGACCGCGCGTCCAACAAAAAAATATACGTCATTATCAGCACGCCGGACGACGCGAATCCGGGCAACGAATATTTCATGAGCTCGTTTTTCGTCGACTGGCAGGGCTGGAAGAAGATCGAGCTGCCGTTTAACAAGTTCCTCAACTCCAACGGCGGCGCGAAGCTTGAGAATATCCGCAAGGTCATTCTCCATCCGCGCTGGTACGATTCGGACCCGGTGTCGAGTCCGGACGACAAGCTGTACTTCGACGGGATGGCGCTCACCAAAAACGCGGTCGAGCCGTCGATCCGGCAGATCGACAAGAGCGCGCTGCCGGGCAGCGAGGTTCACTACGCCTTTACGCTGAAAAACATCGGCGGCGCCGATACGGCTTATGCGCTGTCGCTGAAGACGCCGATGGGCGCGGGCTACGGGACGACGTTCCCGGCAGAGACCGCCGTCGTGGCGAACGGCGCCGAGACCGACGTCGACGTGTTGGCGACCGTGCCGGCCGCCGCGCAGGCGGGCAGTGCGGTCAAGGCGGTGCTGAACGTCCATCCGATCGCGGGCGGCAAGGATACGACGATCGAGCTGAGTCTGAAAGTAGGCGCGCCGCGAACGGCGACCAAGCAGCATCCTTATGTGATGCTCTCCGGGGATCAGCTCGCCGAGGCGAAGGCCAAGATTCAGAAGTATGGCTGGGCGGCGGATTATCTGGCCGCGATCCGGCTCAAGGCGGACGAATGGGTCGATAAAACGGTGTATTACCCGTCCAAGCCCGGCGGCGAAAGCACGCTGTACGTGTGCGGGGACACGCCGCTCGTCTTCGACTACGATAAGCCGCACGAGCATCAATGTCCGACCGACGGCAGCTGGCTTACGGGCGATGACCTGGATGCCGCCTGGCGCTTTACCGCCCACACGGTGAACATCGAGGCCGCGCGCAATCTCGCGCTCGTCTACGCGCTGACCGGCGAGACGAAATACGCGGCGAAGGCCAAGGAGATTCTGACGCATTATGCGGCGTTGTACCCGAGCTATCCGCTGCAGCCGCTGAACGGCAGAATCTATTATCAGTCGCTCGACGAGGCCGTCCAGATCATCGAGCTGGCGCATGCCTACGATCTCATCGAACCGAGCGGCCTGCTGACCGCCGCCGAGAAATACGACATCGAGCAGAACCTGTTCGCGCCGTCGGCGAAGACGCTGCAGGGCTACGATGTGGGCAAGTCTAACTGGCAGACGTGGCACAACGCGGCGATCGGCACGATCGGGGCGATTCTGGAGGACAAGACGCTGATGGACTTCTCGGTCGACGGCCGCAGCGGCTTCAACTTCCAGATGAATAACAGCGTGCTGTCCGACGGCTTCTGGTACGAGGGCGCGATCGGGTACCACTTCTACGCGCAGTCTGCGCTGTTCGACCACGCGCAGGCGTTGCTCGGCATGGGCTACGATCTGTTCGCCAATCCGAACTTCAAGAAAATGTACGACGCGACGCTGCAGTACGCGTTTCCGGATCTCGGCATCATTAATGGCAACGACTCCGGCAAATATCCGACGAGCCTGGCGGCGCCGGGACGCGTCGTGCCGATGGACTACGAGGCCGTCTATGCGCACTATGGCGATCCGGTCTACGGCGCGTTGCTGAACAAGCTTTATGTAGATAAAGGCCGCGTCAGAGGCGGATTTGTCGTGCCGGGCAATACCTCTTCGGGCATTGCGGGCGAGCAGGCAGTCTTCTATGGGGCGGAGGTTATCCCAAGCGGCGGCTCGCTGTCGGCGGAGAGCATGAACTTCACCGGACTCGGCCACTCGGTGCTGCGCGCAGGGGAAGGCGAGGGCCAACTGTATGCGCTCGTCGACTACGGCCTGCACGGCGGCTACCACGGCCACCCGGACAAACTGCATCTCGAGATCTTCGGCCAAGGCGAGCGTCTCGCGCCGGATCTCGGCATTCCGCCTTACAGCAATTCGATGTACGAGTCCTATTATAAAAAGTCGTTCGCGCACAATACGGTGCTGGTCGACGGGGATACGCAGCAGATTCCGACCGTAAACGGCGCGGAGACGTACGAGCCGACGAAGCTGTTCCTGCAGTCGGGGCCGCTCGGCATCATGACCAATACATCGAGCAAAGCATACGCGGGCATGGACCGGTACGAGCGCACCGTCGCGGTGACGAAGGACTACCTGATCGATCTGTTCAGCGTCGCCTCAGGCACGGAGCGCCAGTACGATTGGGTGCTGCACGGCATGGGCGACTTCCAGGCGGACCAGACGATGACGCCTTATGCGGAGCCGCTCGGCACCAAGGATGCGTACTCCTTTTTCCGAAACGGCAAGTCTCAGAACGTATCCGGCGAGTGGGAGGGCGCATGGAAGCTGCCGTCCGGCAACGGGTTAAAGCTGTTCAGCCTGACCGGCACGCCGTCCGCGCCGACGCAGATGATCGTGGGCGAAGCGCCGGGACCGGGCAACGCGACCGACGTGTATACGCCGACGCTGGTGAACCGCGTCCAGGCGAAGAGCGCGCAGTTCGTCAGCGTGCTGGAGCCGTATGCCGGCGAGAGCGCGATCGCGTCCGTCGGCAAGACGGAGGACGGACGGATCGAGGTGAAGCTGAAGGACGGACGCGAGCAAGTCTTCTATTATAATGCGAATGCCGAGACGGCCGGCGCGCTGCAATATTACTTTGTCGACGGGAAGGAAGGGACCGCGGTTCAGGTGCGGCCGGAGGCGAGCTTCTCGGGCGGCGTATTGGATCTCGCCGCCGGTGACGAGGGCGCGTTCGACAGCCTGACGGCCGTCGCGTACGCGCCCGGAGCGACCAAGGTCCGCTGGAACGGCGAGGAGATCGCCTTCAAGTCGGACAACGGCTTCGTTATGGCGAGCGTTCAGGCGGAAGACGAGCCTGAGCCATCCGCTTCGCCGTCGCCAACGCCGACGCCGACTTATGTAGCTTCGCCTTCGCCGACACCAACGCCGGCCAAGCAAGCGGAAAAGCAGGTGCAGCCCGGCGAGACCGCCTCGTTATCGCTTGGCCAGGAAGTTACCGTATCCGTGCCAGTTGGCGCGTTGAGCCGGCCTGTGACTTACAAGATCGTCAAGCTGGACGATGCTGCCGTCGTCGCGCAGCTGCTGAAGAATGGCGATCGCCCGGCGAGTCCGATCTACGAGATCGACAAGAGCGAGCCGGGCAACTTTGCGGTGCCGATTACGATCCGGTTAACGTTCGATCCGGACAAGATTGGAGAGGGCCGCAAGCCTTCCATTCATTATTACGACGAATCCAAAAAGCAATGGATCGAGATGGGCGGCACGGTAAGCGGCACCTCCGTCGAGGTCGCGTCCGACCATCTCACCAAGTTCGCCGTATTCGCCGTGAGCGCGTCGCCGGCCGCGGCATTCGCCGATACGCAAGGGCATTGGGCGAGCGCCGACATTCAGGCCGCAGTGAAGGCCGGTATCGTCAAGGGCTACGAGGACGGCACGTTCAAGCCCAATCAAAGCGTCACCCGCGCGGAGTTCAGCGTCATGCTGATGAACGCGCTGCAACCCGAGGGACAGGCGGATAACGTGCCGGACTTCGCCGACCGCGACCAGCTCGGCGACTGGGCCGCGGAGGCCGTCGCGCAGGCGGTTAAGGCCGGCATCCTGCACGGCTACGAGGATCGCACGCTCCGCCCGAACGCCGGGCTGACCCGCGCGCAGCTCGCCGTCATGCTCGCCGCAGCGCTGGGCGATACCGCAGCGGCTGTTAACACTGATCCTAACATCGCCGCACCCGGCTTCGCAGACAACGCGCGCATCCCAGCCTGGGCGTCGGGCGCCGTACGCGCGGTTCAGTCGAATGGCCTGATGAAGGGCCGTTCCGGCGGACGCTTCGAGCCGGACGGGACCGTGACCCGCGCCGAGGCGGCGACGGTCGTCATTCGGCTGCTCGAGGCCATTAATACACATCAGTAAATATGCTTATCAATGCCGCTGGCACCCTTATCGGGCTGCCGGCGGTATTTTTCTAATGATCGTTCGAGGAAATCTGCGGGAGCAGGGCTGCTGAATCGCCTGTTATCGAAATTGAACTCAGGGCGCGTGTGTTGTGCGGATCGAAAAACCTGCATATGTACATGTATTTTCTGCCGAAAAGCGACGCTTGGTGAAATGCATGCAAATATGCAGGTAAATTCGAGAAACGTACCGGTAATTCGATTGAATGGGAAGATTAGATGCCTTTTAGCAGCTATCCGCCTGTTAATCGTCCGATAGGGCAGAAATAGATGTATTTTTGCAGGAATTACGAACACAGCGCAACGTGAGAAATGTATCGTGCGGATGGACTGGCGGTCTCGATCTTGCTCTCATCGGCAACAACGCAAGGTATTAAGCGCATTTTCAGGAGGAATTCAACCAAGCATCAGTTGGCATTCACGCGGCTTTCAGCCTGGCGGGCTATCCTTGTCTTACCGGAACAACCGGTGAGAGAAGGAGGTGAGAACGTGAAACGCGCTTCAATACTTAAGGGAATCGCCATCGGCTCGCTTGTCGTTCTGTTCTTGATCCTTGTGGCCAAGCTGCTCGGGATTCCCCATCACGAGGCGGTCGCTTATCAGCAGGCATGGGGCCACGGATTCGGCCGTCGCGGCTGGCAGTCGTCATCGCCGGTCGAACAAGCTGTCGGCATCTTCCCGATCGTGTTGACCGTCTTGCGAATCGTCATGCTGTTCTTCGGCGCCGTCGTGTTTTTCAAAGCGAAGGGACTGCTCGGATGGGCAGGCGCCCTGATCGCGGCCGTCTCTCTGATGAGTCTGCTCACGCCGTTCTGGGGCCTCGTCGTCGTCGCCCTTGTCATCTGGCTGACGCACAGAATCAATAAAAACGAAGCTTTCGAAGCCTCAGTGCAAGAGGCTGTATCGTCGTCGTATACAACCAGCGTTAGCCGCGGCCAATTTTTGGACGAGTGGGAACGCAGCCAATATAAGGAGGAACGATAAAATGGGAATTATCTCGAGAATGAAGGATATCGCAACGGCTGACGTAAACAGGGTATTGGACCGCATCGAGGATCCGATCAGCATGGCCCGTCACTATATCAGGCAGCTTGAAGAGCAGATCGACCGCGCCCGAGACGCGCTGGCGACCCAAATAGCGGCCGAGCAGCAGTACGATCTGCTCGTGGCGCAGACGGGACAGATCGTGGACAAGCGCGCGAGGCAAGCGGAGCTGGCCGTGGACCGCGGCCAGGACGATATCGCGGCGCTGGCTCTGCAGGAGAAGCTGCATCACGGGAAGCTGCTGCAGACCTATCTCGAGCAGCGCGACGTCATCCGCAATCAAACGGCGAATCTGCGCCAGGAGATCGAGCGGCTGCAGGAGCTGCATCGCGAGCTGAACAACAAGCTTTCCTTCCTGATGGCTCGCGCCAACGCCGCGGCGGCGATCCGGGAGACCGTAAAAGCCGTTCCTTACGGCGATGCCGACAAAATCTCCAGAGAGTTCGGACGCATCGAACAAAAGGTCATGCGATGGGAAGCGGGAGCCGAAGCCCGCCTGTCCACGGGCCGTCCGTCGGTCAATCTGGCGGAATGGTCGGAGCGGGACGAGATTCAGTCGGAGCTCGACAAATTGAAGGCTGCAAGGCAGGCATAGGATTCGAACTGCCAGTAAATGCACGTCGAATGCTTTACGGACAAGCTGGTTCCGACACTAAGCCGGTGCCGGCTTGTTACGTATGATTTGCGGACGTTGTTTGCAGGCGGCATGGACGAGATTGAGAGAGAGTCGTCGTAAAAATGAATTTTGTACATGGCGGGGCGTACGGATCCTGCATTATACTCTCTCCTAAAGGAGAGGACGACATGAGAATCGATGCCCATCAGCACTATTGGTCGATCGCGCGAACGGATTACGGGTGGCTGACGCCGGATAAAGGCATTTTATATCGGAACTACGGGCCGGAGACGCTTGTACCGTTGATGTCCGAGTGCGGAATCGATGCGACGATCGCGGTTCAAGCCGCCCCCTCGGTGGAGGAGACGCGCTACTTGCTTCGCTTGAGCGATTCGGAGCCGACGCTGGCCGGCGTAGTAGGGTGGCTGGACCTGACGGATCCGCAGATGGAACGGGAATTCGTCAAGCTGCGGGAACACGCGTCATTCGTCGGCATTCGCCCGATGATCCAGGATCTTCCCGACGGCTGGATCTTGCAGGATACGGTCGTGGCGAACATCCGGATGCTCGCGGATGCCGATTTTCCCATCGACCTCCAGGCACGTCCGCGCCATCTCTCCGACCTGATCCGACTGGCCGAGCGCGTTCCGAAGCTTCGCGCGGTCATCGACCACCTGGCCAAGCCGGAAATCGATCGAGGCGCTTGGCTGCCCTGGAGCGAACGCATCGCGGAATTAGCCGGCCACGACGGGATGTATGCCAAAATATCCGGCTTCTCCGCGGAGCCCGGACGCGAGTGGAAGCTGGAGGAGGCTCGTCCGTATGTCCGCCATGTGCTGGAAGCGTTCGGTCCGGCGCGGGTCCTGTACGGAAGCGATTGGCCGGTTTGCCTGGAGTCGTCCTCTTATCATGATGTACTGGCGGCAGCCGTCGATTTCGTTCCGGACGACTGGACGCAGGAAGAGCGCGATGCCTTATTCGGCACGAACGCTGAGACATTTTATAAAGTAGCTTGCAACGTAAAATAGGATTTGTATATTCCGGCGGCCTACCCCTACGCGGGACATGCTGACAAGAGGAGACGGCGATTCGCCGTCTCCTCTTGCTTTACATAAGAACGGTCAATACAGCTGCGTGATCTTCCACCAGTTGATATCGAAGCCGCCCGTAATTGCATAGAGGCCGAACTGGTAGGTGCCGGCGGTGATCTGAACGACATGCGAGACGGTACGGTAGCTGGCGAAGCTGCCGGTATTCGGCACGTCGATCTCGCCAAGCACGGTCGCGCCCGAATTAATATCGAGCGAGATCCTGCCGTTGTTGTTAGGGGATGCGACCCGATATTCCACGAGATAGGTGCCGGTCTTCGGGATTTGCACGTTGTTGAACGCGATCCAGTCCTGATTGTCGATGCTGCCGACGTTTTGACCGCCGCCGGTATCCGGCGTCGTTTCCTTGATGACGCCGCTCATCGACGAATAGTCCTCCGCCTGGAACGTGCGCGTGAAGCAACCCCCCGTGCTGAGCTCGCAGATGTCCGCCCGGTTCGTGGATACCTTCAGGTCGTCGTACCACACGTACGAATCGTTCGCGGGTGCGAACGAGGGCGTCGCGCCGCCGAAGAACGAGGAGAAGTACGCTTTGTCGATCAGATCCGTATTGCGCACGAAGCGCAGACCCGTAATGTTGGCCGCCGATACGCCATTGTACCAAATCTGGATCTCGCCGTCCGCATTGGCGTTGCCGCCGGTCACCGTGTTCACCTTAAGGCGCTGAACGATATTCACCCAGGTGCCCTTCGGATAGTAGATGTCCGAGCCATTGGCGTTTTTTAGCACCGCGTAGTCGCCGTACTGACCCGCATCGTCCATGTGATAGTAGTAGATGGCGGCTTGCCCGCCGCTGCGCCAGATCATGCGCGAGCTGAAGCCGTTGTAGCCCGTGCACGTTTGTCCGCCCGAGCATGCCGCGCCGCCCGCGAGACCAAGCCCCAGCTTTCCGGCGAACTCGGTCGTTCCCCAGCTGTAATCGCTGCTGAAACGAACCCAGTAAGACAGATAGTACTCTCTTCCCGGCGTCACCTCGAACGGCGCTTGCGCGCCCGAGTTGGCCGGATCAATCTGGCCTTGCGGATAAAAGACGCGCAGCGACTGGCCGCCGGAGTGGTTGAAGTTGTAGCCGTCGATCCAGGTGCGCGTGCTCATGCCGTTGTCCCATGGCGCGTTCCAGCCGTCGAGCGCCCACTGGCTCAGCGTATAAGCGCTGCCTCTGGCGGGCCGTTCGAACGTATTGATCTTGGGCGCGGCGAAGGCTGCGCCTGCATCCGTCAGCAGAAGCAGCAGCACGATCAGCGATACTAATTTTTTCATCGTATCCCTCCTCGATTGGTTAATGCTTTGATAACGCTTCCAAGTTTGCCGTTACATCAGATCCGATCGGGTTCGCCGGGTCTCCATCCGCCACCTCCTTATTCGCGCGAGTCGCCGCTGCCTTGTTTTCTAGCTCGTCGTCTAATGGGCGCAAAAATAACTTATCATTAGGCATAGACGGATGAAATTGGCATGTTTGCTGATTATTCGCAACGCTTAAGCAAGCAAGCCTTGACGAGCGCGTGAATCATTTCGATTCTTTGCAATCGACCTGAAGCGGGGGCGTTCGAATTCGGAATGCGGTATAGTTAAGCCTGAAAATGTAAATGGCAGGTGTTCGCTCATGATCGGCTCTTATTTGTTTCCGATTTCTCATGCGTTTCTGAGTTTTCCGATTGCGGCCGCGATCTTCACGGTCCCGTTCCTGGTCGTACAGTACCGGCGCCATGGCTATGTCCACAAATTGCGGGCGTTTATTTTGTACCTGCTGCTGCTGTATTTGCTGAACGCCGTTTTTCTCATCTTGCTGCCGCTGCCGTCGTCGATTCACAATGCGCCGCCGGATGCGGGCTCTTATTTCCAATGGATCCCGTTCCACTTCCTGACCGACATCGTCCGGGAGACTGGTATCTCGCTCGAACGCCCGTCGACGTACCTGCGTCTGCTTGGCGAGCGGGCAGTGCTGCAGGTGGCGTTTAACGTGCTGCTGACGGTTCCGTTCGGACTATTCCTCAGATATTACTTCAGCGCGCATTGGATTCGCTGCCTGCTGCTGTCCTTCGGCTTGTCATTATTGTTCGAGACGACGCAAGTGACGGGGATTTACGGCATTTACGATTATCCGTACCGGCTGTTCGATGTCGACGATCTGATCACGAATACGGTCGGGGGGATGGTGGGCTATGTATTGGCGCAATGGTTCGCGAGCCGCTTGCCCCGAATCGACCGGCTGGACGCGGAGGTCGACCTATCGCTTAAAAGGGTGAGCTACACCCGAAGAGCGATTGCCGCCGGGATCGATTGGTGCATGCTGCTGCCGGTTTGCGCCGTTTTGGGGCTGCTGCGCTTGCCGATCCTTTACGTGTTCGGCTTCGTCGTCATCGTTTATTTTATCGCCGTTCCTTTTGCGACGAACGGTCGGACGGCCGGCAAATGGGTCGTTCGCATTCGCGTGCGCGGGCAGGGGGAGCGCGTGTCGCTGCGGGAGCTGATCGTGCGGTATGGCTTGCTGTATCTGCTTGCCGGCGGCATTAACCTGACTTATCCGATCGTCGCCGTCCGCGAATTTTCGCCGCTCGTCCTCATTCCGTATGCCGTCGGCCTGTTCGCGATGAATGTCTGGCTCGGCATCCACTTGATCCGCTGCGTCCTGGACCGCCGGCGCGTGCCTTTCCACGACAAGTGGAGCGGCACGCGGCAAGTCGTCAGCTAGTGGAGTTCGGCTTTGCATTGAAGAGGCTATTTCTCAGAATAAAGTTGTGATCGACGACATGTTCGTGCACCGTCTCCGGATAATAGTGAGCGATGACGGTCTCGATAGGAACATTCTTGGGTACGCGTAGAGATCGCGAATACAACTCGGTGCCCGATTGCAAGCTTTCATCAAATAAGATGAAACAATCTAGTGCCCGGACGAATTTCCAGTCGACCGTTTCGCCGTATGGATTTTTATAATCCATTTCATTCTGCTTGGCTTTCCTTTCGGCGATTGTATACGCTTGGTCAGGCGATTGCGCTTTAACAAGAATGAGGATTTCTTCAAATGTTTTATACGTATTGGAATAGTTTTCATCTATTGTTTCAGGCTCGGGGTTACCGGTGATGACGGCTTCGTACAACACTTTTACCGCGTACCATCCCCAGGTTGATTTTCTAGGTTTGTGATTTTCCATGGGATCGACTCCTTGCCGGATGCCTAAAAGACGAGTATTCTAGCGTATTCTAGTTACTACCCGTTTTAACTGCCCAAGGAAAAATGATGACTCGCGCTCGCGAGGAATGCCCAATTTTGGGAACCGCGTCCCTCAGTAAAAATGAGTTCTGCCAGGACATGCGATCGAGCATCCGTGAGAAGCCGTGCGTATGATGCGCCTGGGAGTTCCTAAGTAGGAACAAATCCGGCAGCCTTGCGAATGAGGAGCCTTGGTGTTCTTGATTAGGAACAAGTCCGGCCAACCTTGTGCATGATGCGTCTCGGTGTTCCTACTCAGGAACAACTTCGGCTGGCGTTGCGTACGAGGCGCCTGGGTGTTCCCGATTAGGAACAAGTCCGGCAGCCTTATGCATGATGCGCCTCGGTGTTCCTACTCAGGAACAACTTCGGCCGGCGTTGCGTACGAGGCGCCTGGGTGTTCCCGATTAGGAACAAGTCCGGCAGCCTTATGCATGATGCGCCTCGGTGTTCCTACTCAGGAACAACTTC
>NZ_JBHRYU010000002.1:0-432282 GCF_042649185.1 Cohnella sp. GCM10012308 | reverse complement strand
CTTCGGCCGGCGTTGCGTACGAGGCGCCTGGGTGTTCCCGATTAGGAACAAGTCCGGCAGCCTTATGCATGATGCGCCTCGGTGTTCCTACTCAGGAACAAGTCCGGCAGGCGTTGCGTACGAGGCGCCTGGGTGTTCCTAAGTAGGAACAAGTCCGGCAGGCGTTGCGTACGAGGCGCCTCGATGTTCCTACTCAGGAACAACTTTGGCCGGTTTTCCCTCAGACTTCAAAAACGCCAAAAAGCCGGCCCCGCATCTGCGGGAACCGGCTTCTTGCACATCTGATCAAGCTTCCTGAGCTTTGACTTCCGTCCGCGCCGAGAGATCCTTGACCTCGTGCGGGTGATCCTTGCGCTTGATGAAGAACGAGAGCAGCAGGCCCGCGACGCCGATCGCGACGATAACGAGGTACGCGTCGTTGATGCCCTGGATCATCGCTTCCATCGACATATGCGCCTGGTTTGTGCCGCCGGCGGCAGCCATCTCCGTGTAGTGCGTCTTGGTGCGGTCCGTCATGACGGTGACCAGCAGCGACGTGCCGATTGCGCCGGCAACCTGCTTAATCGTATTGGAGATCGCCGTGCCATGGGCGCCAAGCCGCGGCGGCAGCTGGTTGAGACCCGCCGTCGTGATCGGCATCAGGAACATCGCCATACCGATACGGCGGCCTGTCGACATGAGCACCAGATACGTATAGCTGGTCGAGTCGGTCAAGTTCATGAAGCCGATTGTCGTGCCGATCGTGATGGCCATGCCGATGACCGACAGCCACTTCGCGCCGAACCGGTCGAACAGCTTGCCGGTGATCGGCATCATGAAGCCCATCAGGAGCGAGCCGGGGAGCATCAGCAGACCGGACTCCAGCGCGGTATAGCCCCGTGCGTTCTGCAGATACAACGGCAGCAGCATCATGTCCGCGTACATCATCATCGTGACTGCAATATTGATGATCGTCGTCAGCGTGAACATATCGTACCTGAAAGCGCGAAGATCGAGCAGCGGGTTGCTGGACGCCAGTTGACGCCAGGTAAAGAGACCGAGCGAGACGACGCCCGCGATCAGATACGTAATGACCTCCGTGCTCGACCAACCCAGGCTGCCTGCCCGGCTAAAGCCGAACAGTACGGCGCCGAAGCCGATCGTGGACAGGAGCACGCTGACGATATCGATTTTCGGGAACGACCGCTCCGACACATTGCGAAGATAAACGAAGCCCAAAATGATGACGAGTACGACAAAAGGCAGCATGCCGTAGAACATCGTTTCCCAAGGGAAATTCTCGAGGACGTATCCGGCAAGCGTCGGACCGATCGCCGGCGCGAAAATGATGGCGAAGCCGACCATGCCCATCGCCGCGCCGCGCTTGTTGGGCGGGAACAGCGTCAGGATGACGTTCATCAGCAGCGGCATAATAATACCGGCGCCGGCCGCTTGAATGAGGCGTCCCGCCAACAATACGGGGAAGCCGGTGGCGACAGCCGACACGATCGTGCCTGCCAGGAAAATCACCATGGAAGCCTGGAACAGCTCCCGGGTCGTGAACCGCTGCATCAAAAATGCGGTAATCGGAATCAGCACGCCGTTGACCAGCATGTATCCGGTCGTCAGCCACTGTGCCGTCGTCGCCGAGATCCCGAAGTCGTTCATCAGCTCCGGCGTAGCGACGCTCATGATCGTCTGATTCAAGGTCGCAAGGAAGGCTCCCAGAATCATGATGAACAGGATCGGCCCCTTTTTAATCGAACCGCCTTCACCAGCCAAGGTTTTACTCAACTGCCCCATCCTCTCAAGTCCGCGATGGACTAAATTTACAAAGTGTAATATAATTAACACGGCATAAATTAGATTTTAACCGGATCTGCGAGCTTTGCAATCGACAGTAATCGATGGATTGTAAATTAACTCGCATGGAAACGGAATCTCGTCGTTTAGGTCCGATATGATAGACAAAACGAAGAGAAACTGTCGTCCAGTCAGCGGATCCTGATAAGGAGGCTTCATATGAGCCATGTTACGCCGCGCACCGACCCCCGCATCGTTCGCACGCGGCGCATGCTGCGGGATGCGTTAGTCGAGCTGCTGGAGGAGATGGACGTCGAGAAAATCTCGGTGAACCGCCTGGCCGAGCGCGCCACGATCAACCGGGTGACGTTTTACCTGCATTACCGGGACATTCCGGACATGATGGAAAAAATGGCGGACGAGATGATCGAGGACCTGCGCGCGATCCTGCAAGCGCCCGCATCCCGGCAAAGACCCGCTCAGGCAGAGGGATGGCCGCTGATGGTCAATCTGCTGGAGCATATCGCCGAGCACTTCCGGTTTTACAAGGTTATCCTCACCACGAGGCGTACGACGGTATTTACGGAGCAATTTTTGAAGCTGCTGACCGATATGGTCGTGGAGCGGATCGACAGCCCGGAAGGGGAGGCGAATCTCGCCGCTCTCGGGATCCAGCGAGATATCGTCGTCTGGTACGGCTCGTCGGCCCTGATCGGTACGATCATCTCCTGGCTGCGCAATGATATGCCCTATACGCCGCTATATTTGGCCAAGCAGTTCATGCTGATGAGGCGCCAGCACGAGAAGCCTACAGCATCGCCTAAGGCGACCGATTAATAGACGAATCTTCGCTGCCACCAGAAGCTGAACAGGAACAGCATGCCCTCAGTCAGCAGCTTGGAGGCGAAAAGCGGGATGCCGATCGTCTCGTGGAACGAATACAGCAGCACGTAATTAAAAATAAGAATCGTGACCGCCAGCGCATAGTAACGGGGAAGCGAGCGTCTCGTATTGGTATGCTTGCCGCTGAATACGTATTTACGGTTCATCGCATAGTTGAAGGCGGAGCTGACAACACGGGCGCCGACGACGGCGACGAGCAGATTTGACGTCATCCACTGCAGCAGGAACAGCAGAACGAAGTCGAGCACGGCAGACAGCACGGACGATGCGCCGAACTTGAGAAACGGAAAGTAAATGCGTGCCGAGTCGGCGAGCGGGCGGAAATGCGAGGATTTATTGTCGTCGAGGTAAACGGTATCGATCGGCACCTCGACGGTGGCATAACCCGCAGGCTTGGAGGCGAGCAGCATGTTCATCTCGTATTCGAACCGCTCGCCGGGAACGCGGCAGAGCCAGTCGAGCATGTCGGTCGAATACCCCCGCAGCCCGGTCTGCGTGTCCTGGATCGGGGCGCCCGTCGCGTATGCGAACACCATCCGGGTGGCAGAGTTGCCGAAGCGGCTGCGCAGGGGCACTTTGCCGGTGAACCGCCGGCTGCCGAGCACGATATGGCGCCGGTGCGTGCGGACCGTTTGCGCGATCCGCATAATATCGTGGGGCAGATGCTGTCCGTCGCTGTCCGCGCAAACGACGCCGTCCGTGTCGCCCGTGCGCTTGATATAGTCGAAGCCGGTTTTTAGCGCGGTACCCTTGCCTTTGTTGCCGTCATGAGAGAGGACGGTGCATCCGGCAGCTCTCGCCGATTGGAAAATGCCGTTGTACTTGTCTCCGCTGCCGTCGTCCACGATCAGGATCGGCGTATCCGTAACCTCCTGCAGATCGTGAATCAACCCCAGCAACCGCTCGTCCGGTTCGTAGGACGGAATTAAAATCGTCATATTCGTGCCTCCTCGGCGAGATTGTCGTCAGCCCTTATTTATTCGGGCAGATAGATGATGTCGCTTACGCCTCGTTCTTTTTCCTTGCCTTGCGGATCGTTCACGACCTTGCCGTTGAAATACATCGTAGAGGAGCCGCCGCCGTCCAGGTTGTAAGCCTCGGTCGCGCCGAGCTCGGCGAACAGGTCCGCGAATTCATTCAGCGTCATGCCTCTGCTGTCCGACGAGCGTCCGTCCACGACGACGAATACATAGTGGTTGGGGGCGATCATGCCGATGCCCGTCCGCGGATTGGCCCCGTCGATCGTGCGGTTGCCGAAGTTGGTGTCGATCTTGACGTTGTCGAAGTTGTCTACGGCGACGCCGTTCTGGACGAGCGTCGGGCCGAACGAGAAGGTGTTGGTCACGCCCTCGGCCAGCAGGGAAGCCGAAGTTTCCTCCTCCTCGTCGTAGGACTTCATCGATCCGTCCGAGAGCAGGGCCAACCCTTCGCGCGCCGGTTCGTCCCGGTAGAGCGTGCCGTTGCGAATGACGACGCCGTCGTTGCGGAAGCCGTAGTAATCGCCGTTAATGGCGAACACGGCGCCGTGGTTGGCGGCGATGGTGGACGTGTTCTGCGTAATATTCGTGCCGAAGGCGTCTTTGGCGAACGCCGTCTGGATGCTCGTGCCGTTTTTGAGGATTACGTCCGCGACATAGTAGGTGATCAGGTCGTCGCCCGAGCCTTTCTGCAGCTTCTGGATGCTGATCTTTTCATTGTCGCTCTCGTAGTTCCAGTCGTCGGACTGAACGCTGCCGGTCGAGGCTGCCGTCGAGTCGGACGCTGAGCCGGACGTTGATGACGAGGCTGTCGCCGAACCTTCTGTTGAGTCGTCCGAGGTCGTCCCCGCGTTAGATCCGGCCGACATGTTTGATACGTCCGCCGAAGTCTGCGCGCTCGCTACCCGGACCTCCACGTGCTCGATCAAATATCGGTCGGCTAGCTTATACGTGACGGTTCCGAGCGTCGCGAGGACCAAGACGACGGATACAATGATTTTGGTTTTTCGTTTCATGCGTTTAATGGCGACCACTCCCTGTCGGTATGAAGAGGATGTATGCTGTACGGGATTCATTATCGCGGAGCCAACTGAATCGAGCTTGAACGCTGGCTGAAGGGAGGGTGAGCCGAAGCTGACCGATTGCTGAAAGTATGCGACTTTTCGTAGAGTCGGCGCATGCGGCAGGCTGGCGGATAGGTAGCGTATGGCACAGGAAGTCGGGGGAAAGCTAGGCGGACCGTGGTTCCGTTATTTGAGGTAAATCGGAGCTCGCTCTGGTGTCCGTGGTGGATTGCGTTCTGGTCCGTTAAACGTCTATTCGACGCATCTCCGACGTTCCAGGCAAGCATCGCCTTTACAGCCGCGCCGAAAAAAAAAGCCCCCTCGGCCGATTGCCGAGAAGGGGCATATGAATGCTCAAGTATTCGGAAGGCTCGCGCGCCTCTGCTGCTCCTCCCGGTATTGGCGGGGGGACAGTCCGTACCGCATGCGGAATTGCCGATGAAAGTAGGTGTAGCTGTTGAAGCCGCAGGACGCCGCGACGGCATCGAGCGACATGGAAGTGTGCCGGATGCGCTCGCAGGCAGTCGCGAGCCGGACTTCGATCGCGTAGCTCATGATCGATTGGTTAAAGCAGCGCTTGAACAGCGACACGGTGCGGGATACGCTGACCCCGGCGTGTCTTGCGATCTGCTCGAGCGTCAGCGCCTCGGCCGCGTGTTGGTCGATGAAACGTTTGATGCTGTAAGCGACATAAGCGGGAGTAGAGGCCTTTTCCGTACCGGCCGTCTCGTACAGCCGCTGCAGCGACAGGCAGAAGGCGCGCAGCAGGTAGTCGTTCAGCTCGCCCGGCGCGCTGCCCGACCGCAGCGTTTCCCGCTCAAGTCGGCTCCATAAGCTCAGCAGCTCGTCGTCGAGCGGAACGGCCGTTTTTTTCGGCGGACTGAAGCGCTCCCACCACCAATCCATCCATGAACCCGTGCAGATCGCGTAATAATCGATGCTGTTGTCGCTCAGGATCAGCTCGTACGGATCCCCCGGCCTGAACAGAAGCAGGTCGCCGGGCACAATTTCGGTGAAAACGCCGTCGATCAGCGCCTCGCAGCTGCCGCTCGTCTGAAGCCGGATTACGTACGTGTCCAGCTGCTGGCAAGGATGACGGGAGCGTCTCTTATGATGCGCCATGCCGACGTACAACGGATCGGCGCGGAGCTGCTGATCGTTCGACATGGCGGATCTCCTCTCTTAAATGGTGTATCGCGGCGTGAAAAACGCCCGCGGCCGGCAGCCTATTTTTGTTAATATCCGCGCTCGCGAAGCCACTCCCTGCTGATGCGTACGCTCTCGAGCGCCGGACCGGCGCAATCGTCCTGCTCCACGATGAGCCATTCGGTGCCGGCTGTCTCGGCCGCCGCGAGCAAGGCCGGCAGATCCATGCCGCCGCGTCCGAGCTCGACCGTCTCCACATCGCCGCTCGGGGCTTTGCGCATATCCTTCACATGGATCAGGGGAACGCGACCCGCGTATTTCCGAATATATGCGACCGGATCGCAGCCGCCGTGCGCGACCCAGCATACGTCGAGCTCGCTCTTTAAGAAGTCGGGGGAGGTGCGGCCGAACAACGCGTCGAACCAGCGCTCGTCCTCATAGGCGTCCGTAAATTCGATCCAATGGTTGTGAAAGCCGAACGAGATCCCTTGCTCCGCGAAGCGTTCGCCGCAAGCTTCGAAAAAGGCGGCAGCCTCCGGCAGGGGCATGCGTTCCGATGCGGCGATCCCGGGACAGACGGCGTACCGGTTGCCGAGAACCTCGCTCATGACAAGCTCCTCGTCCAGATGATGGCGCAGCCGGTTTACGTTCACGTGCGTGCTGACCGCCTGCAGCGACAGCCGATCGAGCAGCTCGCGCAGCTGCTCGGGGCAGTAGCCGTAATAGCCCGCGAATTCGACGCCCGCGTAGCCGATCTCGGCGACCCGCCGCAGCGTCGCCTCGAAATCCCGCTCAAGCTCGTCCCTTAGCGTATACAATTGCAATCCGACCTTCATTTTTGTCATCGTCCGCATCCTCCGGTTTCGCTGCTCGCTTAAGCTTCGTTTCTATTATAGAAGCGGCAGATCGGCGCGAATATAAAGGATGTCACTAAAACATGAACGATCTGACTGCCGCAGGCGGCCGGAATCAGGCTTGATGCTTGCGGTAATCGCCCGGCGTGAGCCCCGTATGCTTTTTAAAGGTTCGGTTGAAATGACTGATATGATTGTAGCCCGCGCGCGTCGCGATCTCGGTCACGCTGAGATCCGTACCCAACAAGAGCTCCATGGCCGCCTGAATGCGCAGCGCGGACAGCAGCTCGATGTACGATTTGCCTTTGACAAGCTTGAGCAGATTGCTGAAGTACGACGGCGCCATGAGCGCCCTGGCTGCCATGTCCTCCAGATGAAGATCCTCGTCGTAATGCGACTCCATATAGGCAATCGTCTCGAAAAAAGCTTTGCGGTGGTAGACGACCTGCTGCCGCTCGCGCGAGCCGTCGGCGCTCGAGTAGCGTTTGTACTGCCGGCAGGTCAACACGAGCAGCTTCAGCAACTCGGCACGGATCGCCAGCCGGTAGCCTTCCTCTTTTTCTTCCCACTCGGCCGCAATGACATCGAGCAAGCTCTCGACGACGGCCTGCGCGGGCAGCGTGAGCGTCATCTTGGGCAGCAGGTCGGCCTCGGCGAGGAGCGGACGGATAAAGGCGAAGTCGACGAACGTCTCGATGCTCGCCAGGTCCCGCAGGCTCTCGTGGATCGCATGGGGCATAAAGTCGACCTGGAACATGACGAAGTCCATCCCTTCGCGCCGCTCCAGCCGGTGCTCCTGAAAAGGAGGGATCGAGAAGAGATCGCCTTTGGCAAGCACGTGACGCTGTCCGCCCGCCCAGTGGATACAGCTGCCGGAACGCATATAGCACAGCTGAAGGTGCTCGTGGGCGTGCAAGACGTCGTTCATCGTCTGCGGCCGCCGGATCTCGATCTTGAAGGGAAACGCGTCGTCCAGCATTTCTTTGGAGCCGTAAATCGGATAATCGGGCATAAAACCTCCGCTGCGTCTCGTTCTCTTCTTTTTATCGTACACGGATTCTCGGAAATGTTCAAAAGAAGCGCGGAAAATGGAAGGCGTACGCCCTTCTGGCCCTGCCATAATCTACATGACCGATCGCAAGCGACGGAAACGAAAGAGAGGTGCGGCATGAATCGATTGGCATTCAGCACGCTCCCCTGCGAAGGACGGACTTTGGACGATATGCTGGAAATGGCCGTCCGCTGGGACTTCGGCGGTCTCGAGCTAAGGGAAGGCGCGCCCTGGGGAGTATCTGCGGAGATGAAGGCGGAGACGCGCAGGTCGGCGCTTCGCAGTTTCCGGCGGGCAGGCGTTCGGGCGATAGATATCGCATCGGGCGTTTGTCTCACCGGACTTCCTGGAGACGCGGCCCAGCTCGAAAACTTGCGGCGCTCCGTGCGGCTAGCGCACGACCTGGAGGCCGGGGGCGTACGCGTTTTCCTCGGTTATTTCGCCGAACGCAGGGACCAGGACATGCCGGCCATTCCATACGAGGCGCTAGTCGCGCATATTGCGTCCGCTTGCGACGACGCGGCTCCGCTTGGCGTGCCGATCTGGATCGAGACGCACAATGAGTTCGCCACCGGCCGCTCGCTCCGCAAGCTGTTGGACGACGTCCGGCGCGACAACTGCGCCGTTATCTACGATATCATCCATCCGCTAGAGGAAGGCGAGCAGCCGGAGGAGACGGTGGCGCTGCTGGGGGCGCAGTGCGTCCATGTCCATGTCAAGGACGGCGTCCCGTTCGAAGATCCGCTGCGCAGCAGCTGGAAGTATACGCGGATCGGAGAAGGACAGGTTCCGATCGCCTCCATCGTGGCAACGCTGGAGCGCGCGGGCTATGCGGGCAGCTACTCGCTGGAGTGGGAAACCAAGTGGCGTCCGGAGCTGCAGGCGCCGGGCATGGAGCCCGAGACGGTTTTTCCCGACTATGCAGCGAAGATGAGCGGGTTATTAGAAAAATTGAAGAATTGAGGGGTGCAAAAATGAAAACGTTAGTAACGATTGCGGATCCGGGGCTGCTCGAGCTGTTCTGGCGGCCTGAGGTCCGCGACAAGCTGGCGAGCTTCTCGGAGGCCGACTTCGTCGCGCCGGGGCAGCCGTTCGACGGCGCTGCGCTCGCCGAGCGGATCGGCGATTACGATGCCTGCATCACGTCGTGGGGCTCGCCGTTTTTCTCGCCGGACGCGCTCGCGCGCGCGAGCAAGTTGAAGTTCATCGGCCATGGCGCCGGCAGCGTCGCTTCGATCGTCGGCGAGGACGTTTTCGATATGCCGATCGTCGTAACAAGCGCCAACTCGGTACTCGGGCGCTCGACCGCCGAGCTTGCCGTATCGCTCATTTTAGCAGGAGCATGGGATCATGCCGGCTACGCCGCCAGAATGAAGCGGGGACAGTGGAGTAACAACAACCGCGAATCGGTGCTCGGCGTGACCCGCAGAACCGTCGGGATCGTCGGCTACGGCGAGATCTCGAAGCACGTCATCGCCATGCTGAAGCCGTTTGGCGTCCGGCTGCTCATCCATTCCGGGTATTGTCCGCCGGAGGAGGCGGCCGCGCTGGGCGCGGAGCTCGTCGGCCTAAACGAGCTGTTCGAGCGCAGCGACATCGTCTCGCTGCACAATACGTGGACGCCGCGGACCGAAGGCATGATCGGCGCGGAGCAGCTCTCGCGCCTGCGCGACGGGTCCTTGTTCGTCAACACGGCGCGCGGACCGATCGTGCAGGAGCAAGCGCTTGCGGACGAGCTGCAAGGCGGGCGCATTTTCGCGGCGCTCGACGTGTACGCGACGGAGCCGCTGCCGCGGGAGCATGAGTGGCTGACCATGGACAACGTGTTGTGCCTGCCGCATATCGGCGGCTTCCACGGCCTTCTGAAACGCGACCTGTGCGATTTTATCGTCGACGAGCTGCATCGGTTTTCGAAGGGAGAGGCGCCGGTCGGCACCGTCACCCGTGAGCATTTTCGCCGGTTGACGCCGAGATAACGATCCCGGAGGCAGGGCGCGTCCGAATAACCAAGACCCAACATCATAAGCGGGATGCCGCGGCTTAGATTCCAGAAGCCGCGGCATCCCGCTTTTTGGCGCTCTTTTCAAAATATCAGAATTGACTGCTTGCATAACAAATTTGACCGTCCTTTTTGGCGGAGATCTTTAAAATATAGAAACGAGAGGAGGAGGATGGAAGAGATGAACATCGGTTTAATCGGGTGCGGCGCAATGGGAAGCGTTTATGCCGATCGTTTGGTAAGGATGAATGGGGTACGGGTGACCGCAGTCTGCCATCCCGAGCGGGCTAAGGCAGCCGGGTTAGCTGAGTTGCTACAAGCTAGCGTCCACGAGTCCTACGGCGAGATGATCGCGCGCCCGGATCTGGATATCGTCTGCGTGACTTTGCCGACTTATTTGCATAAGGAATACGTGCTGCAGGCGCTGAACGCCGGAAAACACGTGATTTGCGAAAAACCGCTTGCGCTTACAGAAGCCGATTGTTTGGAACTCATAGAGGCAAGCCGAAACAATAAGGTCAGGTTGTGCGTCGCGCATGTGGTCCGATTTTTTCCGGAATATAGAGATGCCCGAACGCTCATCCACGCAGGGAAGGCGGGATCGGTCGAGTATGTGCGTGCGTCAAGAGCTAGCCTAATGCCGACGGAGAACAGTTGGTTTTTGGATAAGCGAAAAAGCGGCGGCATTGTGTTCGATCTGATGATTCACGATATTGATTATGTGCTGTGGCTGCTAGGAGACCAAATTGCGCATATAAGCGCGGAAATGATCACTCGCGAGGGAATGGAGCAAGCATGGGCACGGCTCTATTACGCGAACGGAACTGAAATTAGCCTCAAGGCCGTTTGGGGCTCGTCCGCATTTCATGCCGAATTCGTTATTAGGGGCGATCAGGGAGAGCTTTATTACGACAGCGCGCGAGAAAACATTGCGATCGATAAAAAGGCAATTCTTGCGCATTCGTCGGATCGGGGCGTCGTTATACCCGAGGCGTCGTCGCTCGAAGATCCTTATTATTGCCAGTTGCTGAGCTTTATCCGGGCCATCGAGACGAACGGTCCGCTCCCTATAACGGCGGAAGAAGCTTGTTCGGCGGTCAGAATAGCGAATCGAATACTTGCGTGCATCGAATCCTAATTCCTAGTAGCGTCAGGCATAGAAGGCAAGGTTGTCGCACCTCGGGCATTTTTTAAACGGTATTCGCGAGGCGATAGCCCTTCGAACTTTACGAATACCCGGGAAAAGGTACGGAAGGATTGAAAGCCGGTCTCAACGGAGATATCCAGAACGGACATGCTCGTGTTTAGAAGCAGGCCGGTCGCTCTCCTGATCCGAAGGCTGTGCAAATAATGGAGGAAATTCGTTCCCATGACTTCCTTGAACGAAAGACTGATAGCCGATACGCTGGCATCGAATTGGCTGGAGAGCGTTTCTAGGGATAGGTCGTCCATATAATGGGTGTTTACGAATTGAATGACATTCCATATCAGCTTTTTCGTACGATAATTGGAACTAGGCGAAGGGAGGTTATTGCTCTTTTGATGCGCGCGGAAATAGATAATCAAGGCCTCGATCAGCTTGCTGCGAATATACGAGTTTTTAGCCAGTTTATCGTCCAGGTATTCTAGCCGCATTTTTTCAAGACAGCTGCGCATTTCGGCGTAGGGCTGAGGCTCAAGATCCACATAGGATGTCGATCCGTCATTTGTCCCCAGGATGATCGTTCCGAAATCCGCCTCCATGGTCGAACCGAACAGCAGGCTGATATCGAACATGCAGCAGATCACTTCCACGCCCGCATCGTCGCAGAATATTTCATGCATATCGTGGGGCCGTAAAAAAGTGACTGTTCCTGGTTGAAGTTTATGCGGACTTCCATTAATGAACTCGGTCCCGGTTCCGTTCACGACGAGGGCAAGTTCGAGCACGTCGTGGTGATGCAAGGCGTAATGCTTTTGAAGCGTATGCGTTGTAACCACGCAAGAAAACTTGCGGCTCACGGCTCCGGATAAAGATAGAACATCTTCATATTCCGGAAACTTCACCATGTTGTTTTCCCCCGTTTTCTTCTTCATTTTCTATTCGTTTTCTTTCTATTGACCGGGAAAATATAAAAAATGACCGATTCCTGAATGAAATGTATTATACCATAGAAATCGAAAGGAGTGATTCTGTGGCGCTTCCATTGCTTGTCGGTACGGCCAAAATCGACATCACCCCGCCATTCCCATTGCCGCTTGCGGGATTTGCCGTCCGGGAAAATCAAAAGTTCGAGACCGTTGACAGCCGCTTGTACGTTCGGGCGTTTTATTTCCGGCAGCACGCGGCGGATCGCTCGAAGCTGCAGGCGCTGCTCGTGTCGGCCGATATTTTGTTCTGGTCGGATGAGCTGGCCGAGCGGCTGCGCAGATGCATCGAGCGGCAGTGGGGAATTCCTGCAGATGCCATTATTTTAAACGCTACCCATACACATTCCGGTCCGGCCGTTTCAGCGCGAACGGTCGGGTTAGGAGAGCCCGCTCCGGATTACCTCTCTTTTTTGGAGCAAGCGGTCATCCGGAGCGTGGAACAGGCAATAGGCGATGCCGAGCCCGTGAGTATACATAGAGGCGAAGGCAGCTCCGGAATCAGCGTGAATCGCAGGAAGAAAGAGAGGGACAGGATCGTGCTGGCTCCGAATGCGGAAGGCCTGACCGATCCCGAACTGAGAGTTTTCGTTTTTACGACTTCCGCAGGCAGGAAAAAGGGAGTGCTGACCCATTATGCTTGCCATCCAACGCTATCCGCCCGCAATGCCGTGTCCGCTGAATTTTGCGGGTACGCCATGGAGAGGTTGGAGAGCCGGCACGATTCCTCGACGGTATGCGCTTATTTACAAGGATGCTGCGGCGATATTAATCCCGTTAGGCCGGCAGCTGCCGAAAACGATCGGGATGCCATTTCCATCGTTGGAAAAAATTGGCCGACGATGTGGAGGCGATTCTAGCCGGACAACTTGAACGGCTGGAACCCGCAGCTTTGGCAGGCAGACGGTCAGTGACCGGACTCCCTTTTGCGGAGATATCGACACCGCCCCGCAAGCCGAGCGAGCAAGCCTTATTTGAAATAACGAAGCTAAAGATAGCCGACGGATTAACGTTCATCGCGATGAACGGCGAGATGGTCGCGGATTACGGCTTGTTTGTGAAGAGCCGCTCCCCCGATCTGGTTCCCCTGGCTTACAGCAATGGAATGATCGGCTATGTAACAACCGCCGAACAGCTGCTGGAGGGCGGATACGAGCCGATCGAATCCGTCCCTTATTTCGGCCTTCCGGGTCCATTCGATCAAACTGTCGAAGCAACGGTGAAAAAACAACTGAAGGCTATTATCAACGAACCTACCTAGGAGGATTAACGGCATGCAGAAGTCAACATTAGCAGTCGATGGCGGGAGCCCGGTAAGAACGCATCCATTTCCCGAGTGGCCGATCTTCGGGGAGCTGGAAGAGAAGCTTCTACTGGAGACCGTCAGATCGGGGAATTGGGGCGGAGTTAGTCCGGATAAAATCAAATCGTTTGAGGAAAAATTTGCCTGTCTGCAGGATGCGAAATACGCTATAACAGTCAACAACGGCACAGTCGCGATAAGCATCGCTCTGCTGGCTGCAGGCGTAGACGCGGGCGATGAGGTCATCATGCCTCCCTATACGTTCATTGCTACGGCTACGGCGGCATTGCTGATCGGCGCGATTCCGGTATTTGCGGATGTGGATGAGTCGATGTTGATCGATCCGGACAAGGTCGAAGCGGCGATCACGCCAGCCACCAAAGCGATTATCGCCGTTCATATCGCAGGCGCGCCGGCCAATATGACCCGGCTGCGGCAAATTGCGGAGACGCACAAGCTGAGTCTGATCGAAGATGCCGCACAGGCGGTAGGCGCCAAATGGGAGGACCAGGGCGTGGGCGCGCTAGGCGATCTGGGTACCTTCAGCCTCCAAGCCAGCAAAAATCTCAATAGCGGCGAGGGCGGCGTCATCGTTAGTAACGACGAGGAGCTAGCCGAGCATGTCTGGTCGATTCATAACTGCGGTCGCGTTCGCAACGGCAGATGGTATCAGCACGAGCGTATTGGCTGGAACTTCAGGTTCACCGAGGTGCAGGCCGCCCTGGCGCTTGCGCAGTTGAGCCGAGTAGAGGAACAGATGGAGATTCGCCAGCGCAGGGCGAACGATCTGGATGAACGATTGCACCTCATTGAGGGCATTCATCCCGTGAAGTACGACAGTAGAATTACCAAACATGCGAACCACCTTTATATGTTCAAACTGGATAGAGCCGTTACGGACAAGGTCGTAAAAGAAGACTTTATCCGCAAATTGATTGCGGAGGGGATACCGGTTACGGCCGGCTACGTTCCTCTAAACCGGAACGCTGCCGTAATCGATCGAATTCGCGAGCTGGTCGGGGAAGCGAAGACGAATAGCTGCCCCGTGGCGGAAAGAGCGTCCGGACATGAACTGCTGTGGCTGCACCAAAACGTTCTTCTAGGATCCGAGAAGGATATGGAAGACATTGCAAGCGGCATCGACAAAGTCATGCAATCTTATTTCTGAAAACGTCGGTTTCATAGGATTGGCCAAATGCCCTGCAGGATCGCGACCTCAGGCAGATGGCCGCCTTGCAAACATAAATCATGAACGACACTAGACGAGAGGGGTATCACGAATGAAAAAAATCTGGGTCTCCGTCATCGCGCTCGCGCTCATGCTGTCGGCGTGTTCCGGCCAGGAGAACAAAGGAAGCGGGAGCAGTCCTAATCGTGAAGGAAAATCAAGTGCCGAAGGTAAAAATGAAAGCGGATCCAAAAATGCGGATTCCGGCAATAAATCGATTAAAGTACTTCTTTCCCATGCAGAAGCGGAGTATGCCAAAACGGTAAAAGCAGACGATCCCTATATTAAAGAATTAAATAAGCTGTCGGGTTATAATCTCAGCTTCGATTTTTTGGGACATTCCGATTACGATCAACAACTCTCCTTGCGTTTCGCTTCCGGCGATCTGGCGGATTTGGTCCGGACGCCCAGCATCGATTCGACCATTCACAAGGATGCGGTTCAGCAGGGAATCTTCAAAGAATTAGGGCCCTTGATCGATCAGTACGGCCCAAACCTTAAAAAACGGATACCCGAAACCGCATGGAACAGCCCGCGCGTTCAAAAGGACGGAAAAATTTACGGCATTCCGGTGCTTGTCGGAACGGCAAACGACAGAATCGGATTTATACGCCAGGATTGGCTCGACAAGCTGGGTCTGAAGCAACCGGAAACGATAGACGATTGGCTCAACTATTTCGAGCAGGTTAAGGTTCAGGACGTGAACGGAAACGGCGATCCGAACGACGAGTACGGCTATACGATGTTCGAAGGCGTAGGCTGGAGCTCGATGTTCTTCGGCACGTTCGGCGTCGATCCCGGAACATGGCACTTGCAGGACGGCAAGCTGGTACCGGATATGATCAGCCCCAAGATGAAGGAAGCCATCGCGTTCTATAAGATGCTTTACGAGAAAGGGTACGTCAATCGCGATTTGTTCACGAAGAAGGAAGCGGACTTCCGCGCGGATATTTATAACGGCAAGTCGGGAAGCTTCGCTGCCGCCGTCTATCAATATACGCCGGACTTCAGCGCTGCCAACGCGCCGAAGAAATTCGTCAACGAGCCTGACAAGGTCAAGATATCGATGATTGCTCCGCCTGCCGGGCATGGAGGCGAAAGAGGCTTGGGGGCCGTGTCCGACGGCATTTATTTCGTATGGGTCATTCCTGAAACGGTTAAAAATCCCGAAGAAATCATCAAGTATCTCGATTGGGCATGGAGCGCGCCGGAAGCCGACAAGTTTTTCGCTTACGGGATCGAGGGCTCCAACTATACCGAAGAAGGCGGAGCAATCAAATATGACGTTTCTTCTCCCGTTAACGCGGACAAAAACGCATTTCAAATGTTCCAGCTGTCCATCAATCCCCGCGAGATCGGATTCAACAACGATCTGGTATTGAAGACGTTGCCGGAATCGGAAAAGATTATCGAGGGCTATAAGCTCTCTGCGGATATCGCGTTCCCGCACGACAGCCTGTATATGCCGCCGCTGGTCACCTTCCAGAACAACCCGGAAATTTCGACATGGGGAACGATGTTCGTCGAGATGTTCTCCAAGATCATGACGGGAAATCAACCGATCGACGCCTTCGACAAATTCGTTGCGGATTGGCATAAACGCGGCGGAGATAAAGCCATCGAAGAAGCGACCCAGTGGTACGATTCGTTCCATAAATAACGTTCATTACGGATTGCGCTGCATGCCTCATGCATGCAGCGCGGTTCGCGGACGACCATCCACAGGAACCGGCAGGTGATGTTATGAAAAGGCGATTGGCGTTACGCGACAAAAGCGTTCTTATTTTGTTCGCTTTGCCCGGATTGCTCTATTTTTTACTGTTCAAATACGTTCCGCTGCTTGGCAATGTCATTGCCTTTCAGGACTATAACATCTTCAAAGGCATTTTACACAGCCCGTGGGTGGGCTTTGCTCAATTCGAGCGGATGTTCGGATTCGAAGATTTTTATGAAGTGTTCCGCAATTCCGTGAAACTCGGCCTCTATTCGCTGCTGTTCGGCTTCCCTGCACCGATCGTTTTAGCGCTGCTGCTGAACGAATTGAGATCGATGGCGTTCAAAAGAGTCGTCCAAACCGTCGTCTACATGCCGCATTTTTTATCCTGGGTGATCGTCGGTTCCATCTTCATCAATCTGCTCTCCTACGAAGGCATTATAAATACGGTAGCCAGTAAAATGGGCTTGGCAAAGGTCGACTACGTGACGCAAGAAAGCACATTTATGGCCGTGCTCATATCCACCGGGATCTGGAAAGAAGTCGGTTGGGGCACCATTCTCTATCTGGCGGCGTTATCCGGCATCAATCCGAATCTCTACGAAGCCGCCATGGTCGACGGCGCCGGCAGGTGGAGGCAGATGCGGAGCATTACGCTGCCCTTCTTGATGCCGACGATGGTTGTCGTGCTGCTTCTCTCGATCGGACATATTTTGGACGCGAACGTAGAGCAGGTGCTGATTTTCCTCAATCCGCTCGTGAGAGACGTGGGAGAGGTGTTCGATACGTATGTTTATACTTTCGGTTTGGTAGGCGGCCAGTACAGCTATACGACGGCGATTGCCTTATTTAAAGCCGTGGTCGGCATCGTACTTGTATTCGGTTTGAATGCGGTCAGTCGTAAAACAACCGGAGAGAGCCTTTACTAACATCGGAGGTGGAGTCGTGCGTAAACCAGCAGCCTTCCAATCGTTTTTGATCGCCATTTTGACCGTGCTAAGCCTGATTATGCTGGCGCCGTTAATACACATTCTTTCGGTTTCCCTCAGTTCCCCGCTTTATGCGCAGGCTAAGCTGGTCTATTTCTGGCCGAAAGGATTGCAGTTTGCCGTTTACAAAAAAATAATTTCGATGGACGAGATGTGGAGGGCGATGGGCGTCAGCGTCTACATCACCGTCATCGGTACGTTGATCACCTTGGCGCTCACGTCCATGATCGCATATTCGTTATCCAGAACGACCATGCCCGGCCGTACATGGATCATGCGGCTCATCGTGCTTACTTTTATTTTGCCCGCGCCGCTTATTCCGGGTTTTCTGCTAGTCAAATCGCTTCATATGCTCGATACGCTTTGGTCATTGATGATACCGGGAGCGACAAGCGCATTTTACGTGATCATCATGCGAACTTTTTTCCGGAACGTTTCCGGCGAATTGTTCGATGCGGCGAAGATGGACGGCTGCGGCGAGGCGGGCATCTATTTCCGTGTCGTGCTGCCCTTGTCGACGGCCGTAATCGCCACCATCGGTCTATTCCATGCCGTCTATCAATGGAACACTTATTTTTCGGCGCTTGTGTTCATCAGGGACAAGACACTCTACCCTTTACAGGTGCTGCTGCAAAACCTGGTCGCCAAGAAAGGGCTGAACAACTTTATGGGGGAGGTTCAGTTCGAACTCAATATGCCCGTGACGCCGGAAATGATGAGCGCAGGCATTATTATTTTCGCCACGGTTCCGATTCTGATCGTCTACCCGTTCCTGCAAAGATATTTTGTCAAAGGCGCCATGCTGGGCTCGCTTAAAGAATAATAGAGGAGGCCGTCTCATGAAACGCTATCTGACGCATCTGCTAAAAATGGTGATTGCGCTAGCTATTGCGGCACCCGGATTTTTTATTGGTCCATCTGAACGCGCCAATGCGACGATCGCGGATATCGATAAGATCGTTCCGACGCCGCAGCAGGTCAGCTATACGGACGAGTTTCTGACGTTGCATGACGGCACCTCCTATAAAGCGGCGATCGTGATCGGCAGGGAAGCTTCGGCGGCGGAACAGGAAGGCGCAAACTTGCTGCAAAGCGTCATTGCCCGCAAAAACGGACAGCAAATCCCGATTCTCTACGACGATCAGTCCAATTCGGCCTATTCGGTGGTCATCGCCATCGGAACGAAAAGTACGAATGCCGTTAACGGCAGCCACGCGATTGACGTTCCCGATCAAAAGGAGGGCTACGCCATCGAGCGGGAGCTGGCCGGCAACCGGCATATCGTGCTGGTCACCGGTTACGAGGCGATCGGCGCCTATTACGGTTCGACGAGCCTCGCCCAGGTGGTAGATTCGAGCGGCGCCTTAACCCGGCTGCGGGTCATATCGGTCCGGGACTATCCGGATTTGGATATGCGGATCTTCAAGGATATCAATACAAAGTTCCATCCGAACAATGAAGGCGAATTTTCTTATTCGGACGCCAGCGACTGGATGCATATGCTTCCTTTGCTCAAGGTCAACGTCTTCAGCTTGTGCTACAGCCATCTGTTGGAGAACGGCTGGAGAAATCCGAACGCCGACTACGTGAATGCGGTCAAGGAATTCAGCAATTATGAAAGGGATAAAGGCATCATCCAGTTCATGCAGGAGGTGAATCCCGGCTATTCGGGCGGGATGCCGACCGATGCAGAGTTCGGCAAGCTGCTTGACCTGTTTAAATTGTCATTGGACGAAGGCGCTTCCAAGATCATGCTGGCTTTTGACGATCAGGGCTCACCGGATCCGGCAAAGCATCGCGATTTGGCCAATAAGATCCAAAAGAGCCTGTCAGGCCAAGAGGGATTCTACTTGTTGACGACACCTGAGAAGTATAATCTGACCGAGTCCGATATCGGCACTTACTTGAATACGTTCACGAACGGACTGATCCCGGAGATCGGGGCGGCTTGGACCGGTTATAATGTTTTCTCGACGGAATTAACGCCGGCTCACGTATCCACTTGGAGAAATTATACGAGCAATCCTTTTAAAATTCCGTTCTATTGGCACAATGACTATGAACTGGCGGATACCAGATTAAATTTTGCCGATCCGGACGTTCCGAAGTGGGAGATCGACAATTATTACTTTACGGATCAAAGAGTGCCGTTCAAGACGAAAACGATGGTTCCTCCGGCGCAATCGCTGACATTGCCGGGCAGCTACGTATGGAACGATATGCCGCGGAACACGTCCGAGGGCGTCCTCGAAAATATTTTCAGGCCGACGACGCCGCACAAAATCTACGCGATCTCGATGGCGAACTGGATGTGGAATCCAGATGCCTACAAGAACGACGCGACAGAATTTGCGCGCGCCAAAAAATACTGGGACACGATCGTGTCCAATCCGGGATTTAAGAAAACCGCTACCGCGTCGTCGCAGTTCAGCGCGGTCTACGCGGCCAATAAAGCCGTGGACGGCATTAACAGCAACGACACTGTAGAGAATGCATGGGCTACCGCCAGCGGCGGCGCTCTGAATTCCTGGTGGAAGCTGGACCTGGGCAAAAAGCAGAAGATGGAGGGCGTGCGCGTCAAGTATCGCGAATTCGAGAAGAAAGCATACATGGTTCCGAACGCGGTAACGGTGCAAATAAGCAACGATAACGTCAACTGGACGACGGTCGTGAATCAGTCTACGAATGTCCCGCCGGAAAATTCGGCGTACGCTTCCGAAGTGTATCTCTATCCGTTCCAGGCGGAAGCCAGATACGTGCAGCTGAAATTTCCGACTGGCGGGCAAAACTCGCTGATCGAGCTGTCGGAGGTAGAGATCGCTCAGGAAAAAGCGGCGCCGGCAGCCGTTAATCTGGCGATCGGAAAGACGGCTTCCGCCACCTCGGTATTTGACGCAACCTATGCTGCCGGCAAGGCGAATGACGGTCTGAACAGTCACGGAACCGCCAGTCCGAACAATGCGTGGTCCACCGCCTCGGGTACGAATCTGAACAGTTGGTGGAAGATCGATCTGGGACAGCAGGAAAAGTTCAAAACCATCGAGGTGAAATTCCGGGAATTTACCGCGAATACGGCCTATATGGCGCCAAAGACGATTACGATCCAGACCAGCGACGACAATACGAATTGGACGACGCTGCTGGCCAGATCCGCTAACGTTCCTGTGAACGGGCAGTCCTACGGGTCCGTTACGTATTCCTATTCCGTAAACGGGCTAGGCAGGTATGTCCGCTTGCTGTTCGAGGACGGCGGCCAGAGTACGCTGGTGCAATTGTCGGAGGTCGGCATCTATAACCGCAAGCTGCCTCAGCATGAGCGGCAGACGCAGAATGCCGCATTCAAGAGAAAAGCGACGGCTTCGTCGGAATATTCGGCGATGTACCCGGCCGCGAAGGCGAACGACGGCACGCACTCCCGCAGAACGGCGGAGAACGCATGGGCCTCCACCGCAACGGGGGCGGCAAACGCATTTTGGGAGGTAGATCTGGGAAGACAGACTTCCATACAGGATGTGGCTTTGTACTTCCGGGAACATCCGTATGGCTCTGCATATACCGTGCCGTCCAACATCGTTTTCGAGGTGAGCAACGATAAGACGACCTGGACGAGCGTTCTAAGCGCGACGAACGTACCGGTCGAGGGTCAGAGCTACGATTCATCGAAGTATACTTATACCTTGAACGCCTCGGGAAGGTATTTGCGCTTGAAGTTTCCGGGAGGCGGCCAGAGCAGCCTTGTGGAACTATCGGAAGTAGAGGTGCGTTCGCCGCAGCTTGCCCGATCCGATTTTCATAACGTGATCGCTCAGGATGGCGCCGATGCGTGGATGTACAAACATACCGACGGCTACTATTATTACACCCAGACGACGGGCAACAATGTGACGATCTGGAGATCCAAGGCGCTGTCGGATATCGAAGCCGGCGAGAAAAAGGTCATCTGGACCCCGCCGGCCAACAATCCGAACGCGGCGAACTGCCGGTCGATCTGGGCGCCGGAAATTCATTTTTTGAACAATGCCTGGTATGTCTATTATTCGGCGACGACCTGCGCCGATGACAAGGATCTTAACCATCGTATGTTCGTGCTGGAGAATACGAACGCCGATCCGTTCCAAGGGACGTTTACCGATAAAGGTAAAATAACCGACGCGACGGATTTGTGGGCGATCGACGGCACCGTGCTGAATCTGGCGGGGCAGCTCTATTGGTTCTGGTCGGGATGGGATTCTCCGTATCAGAATCGCCAGAACATCTATGTGGCTTCGATGAGCAATCCTTACACGTTGTCCAGCGCCAAAATATTACTATCGTCGCCCACTTACGGTTGGGAGAAGACTCAGTTTCCTTATGTAAACGAAGCGCCGCAGCCGATCGTCAAAGGGAATAAGGTGAATCTCGTATATTCGGCGGACGGCAGCTGGAGCAACAATTACAACTTGGGGCTGCTGACGGCCAGCACTTCGTCCAATCTGTTGTCCGCGGCATCCTGGACGAAGAGCAGCGTGTCGATCTTTAACAGCGGGAGCGGCGTCATGGGCCCGGGGCACAATAGCTTCACCAAGTCGCCCGACGGCACCGAGGATTGGCTGGTTTATCACGCCGCACGGTGGTCCGGCTCGGGCTGGACGAGAAACGTAAGGGCGCAGCCTTTTACCTGGAACGCGGACAACACGCCTAACCTCGGCGTTCCGTTCTCGCCGAACTTTCCGATCCGGACGCCTTCGGGAGAGCCCGAGAGAATGAGATACGAAGCCGAAGAGGCGGCGCTCGGGAACGGGGCGAAAAGCGTTCAGGACGATACGGCCTCGGGCCGCAAAAAGGTTGCGAATAACGTTAATGCGAACAGCTACGTGGAGTTCGACGTCACCGTCGCCTCGGCCGGTTCCTATATTCTATTGGCAAGAACGGCCAACGGAACGAGCGGCCAACCGATCGCGACCTACAATATGACCGTCAACGGGGGAACGAGTCAGGCGGTCAACATTGTATATTCCGATTGGGGGAACTGGGGGACGACCGCAATCGAGAAAACCTTGACGGCGGGACACAATAAAATCCGGTTTACCAAGGGTGCGAATTCTGCGGAAATCGACTATATGGATGTCATGCTCAAGCCATGAAACGAAAAAGCAGTCCGTCCTCACCTGAGGGCGGGCTGCTTTTTATTGCGCCTTAAAGGGGAAACATTTTTTTAAGCTCACCCCTGCGGAATTATCCTTGGAAGCCTACCGCTTCGTCTTCGAGTTTACCGAACAAATTCTGCGCGCCTGCGGCGTCACCGTTTCCCTGACCGTGCTGTGAACCGCTTTGTCGCTGTTCGTCATTCGTTCACGGGGGGAAGCTTAGCCGACGCTTGAGCCGCCTTCAGCTGGAACGCTGTCATCGGTTATCCGCGGCATTCGCCGTTCCGCCGAGACCGACGATTCGCGCAAGTTGCCTTAACGGGTGGAAAAAAGCGCATAGCGCCTACTCCCGTTGGCCATTCTAACAATTGGCGCAACACCGTCTGATCCAGCATTTCAACCATATCGAATACAAAGGGGAGTCGGGCTTATGTGGCAAAAAGCAACCGCGGCCGCGCTCGTATTGACGGCGTCGTTGACGATGGCGGGATGCGGGAGCAAGCAAGGCGAGGTCGGCAACTCAAATATCAGATCACAGAGCATAGGCGATCGGTTCGCCGACGACGGACGCAACGAGATGAACCGCATGCATGGCACGCAGCGTATGAACAACAATGTGGTCGGCCTTCATGGCAACAGCCATCTGGAGATGGACCAGAAGATCGCGGATAAACTCGCCGCGCGGTCCGACGTGCAATCGGCCTACGTCGTCCGCTCCGATCGCAATGCTTACGTCGCGATCATGTCCGAGGGACACGGAGACCACGAGCTCACGAGCAAGCTGAAGGGCGAGATCGCCGACGAAGTCAAAACGATCTCTCCGGCCACGGACCATGTGTACGTGTCGTCCAATCCAGAATGGGGCGATCGAATGCGCGGCTACGCAGAGCAAGTGCGACAAGGGCATCCGATCCAGGGACTCCTCACGGAGTTCAACGCGGTCGTGAACCGGATCTTCCCGACGGCCGAAGATGGCAACCGGGCGGCCGACAACGGCGCAGCCGCCGGCAATGTAGAAGGCTACGGCGTCCACGGCAACAGCGCAATCGGCGGCGTCAACGGCGGCCCTGCATTCGGCATGAACGCCCGTCACCCGCATATGAACAACGTTTCCCGGCCGTAGTGTAGCATCTAACCGATAAAAGGACATTAAACAGCCTGTCGCGATTGTTGCGACAGGCTGTTTGCATGGACTTAAATCAATCTCAAGTTTTTGCGCCCAATTTACGCACTGACCGCACCAGCCAATGGCGCTCCTCATATGATAGATCGACTGTACCCTTCACCCTGCAAGCATCTGAATCCCGGGCAAGGAGGGGTGACATACGTTGAGAAGCAACGACCACAAGAACAAATTCCTTCTTACCAATCGGGAACGCGAAGTGTTCGAGCTATTGGTACAGGACAAGACGACCCGTGACATTGCCCAACAGCTGTTCATTAGCGAGAAGACGGTTCGAAACCACATTTCGAACGTCATGCAAAAGCTGAACGTCAAGGGTCGTTCACAAGCGGTCGTTGAGCTGATTAAGCTCGGGGAATTGAAAATCTGATCCGGAGCGATCCGGACGCGGACCGGCCTTCTTTTCACCGCTTTCAGGCGGAGGAAAGAAGGTTTTTGGTTTGCCGAGGGCATCGTAATGTATCGCGCTGCGATCAATCGGGAACGCAAAGCGTTCGTACTATTGGTACAGGACAAGACGACCCGCAACATTGCCCGACAGCTGTTCATTGGCGAGAAGACGTTTCGAAACCACATTTCGAATGTAATATGTTTTGAAACACATCCTGCATTTCTCTTGTGTTTAATTGTAACCATGCGTTTTTAAGATTCCTATACCCATTTCGTGCATAGAGCAATTCATACATAGCAAATTTCGCTTGTTCCTCCTACTCCATACATTCGCTTAGCTTTGCCATTGATAAAATCAATGTAAATGCCAATCTGAGCAAGCGCATCGGTATCAAATACCGTTGCTGCACAGCCAGTATCGAATAGGACATTCTGTAAAATAATAGATTGGTTGTTGTGAGTTAGGATCAAAGATACAATCGGCAATCCATGCTGGAGATGTATCTTCATAAGTGGTGACGCACGCCTGAAAAGAACTCTTCAACTACCTCTACATCGTTGCGGCTGGTATGGAATACATAAAGTTCGCGAGTTGGATGCAGCTTGTGAAAATGCTTGTATCCGCTCCATGCTTCTTGCGGATTGTCGTAATCCTGTATAACCGCCATATCCTCCAATTGTCGCAGGCGGTCATTAGAACTGGCTTTTATCGCTTCCACTAAAACAAAACGACTCGGATGCAGGTGGGCAATCTCTCCCCATTTCATCGGCTTCACCTCGTTTTATTCAACATTACACTAATTATATCTCAAGATCATGCTAGAAAGACAGGTCGTAGTTAGCATTAAAACGGTAAAATCAAGGATCGTTTACAAGCGGTAGTTAAGCTGATTAAGCTCGGGAAACTGAAAATCTGATCCGGAGCGATTCAGACGCGGACCGGCCTTCTTTTCACCGCTTTCAGGCGGAGGAAAGAAAGGCCGTCTCTCTTGGTCAAATAATCAACTGCAATAACGATGCGCTCATCGAATCCCATGACGCGCAATTCGTTTAATGTTACGTCAGTGTCTTCGACAACATCATGAAGCACTGCGACGATTCTTTCCTCCTCGCATTGGGCCTTTGCATGACCCTCAACGGATGAAGAATATTCCGCCTTTATCGAATTGTCCTCGATGTTTGTCATCAGCCAGTATAATGGCGTCGTTCAATGTTGCATTCACATGTCACCTTTGATCCGTATTTTACTGATAAGTAAAAGCGAATGGGGGCCTCGCAATAAAGCTTTCTGCGGGCACTACTTTATCTAATATGGCATTTTATAACCTGAGCAAATGTTTTACCTTATCGAAGTTTCCCCGCACCGGTCCATACAATTCTTTCGCGCCCTGAATACGCTAAGACAGAATGGACATTCGCGATCGACGGGGAGGCCGGTG
Source organism: Cohnella sp. GCM10012308 (assembly GCF_042649185.1). Taxonomy (NCBI): domain Bacteria; kingdom Bacillati; phylum Bacillota; class Bacilli; order Caryophanales; family Paenibacillaceae; genus Cohnella; species Cohnella sp. GCM10012308. Next base: position 407,007 of record NZ_JBHRYU010000002.1, on the reverse strand, counting down.
CGCTTGAGGCTTCTATTCGCCTATTATTTGCCGAGCGGCGGCATGGAGACGTTAAATCGCTTGCGGGCCGATTATCTTCGCCGCCATGGCGTCGATTGCCACCTTCTGTATTTTTGGAGAGGCGAGGGGCTGGGCAACAACACGACGGGCATTCCTACAATTATTACGAACGATGACTCCGAGATCAAGCATCTGCTGGTATACGGTGGTTACGACGCGGTATTCGTTTCCACCGACGCGCTGACGTTGGGACGCTTCCGCAGCCTGGGGTTCGCAAAGCCGCTCATTTACGAAACGCAGGGCCTCGGCTCCAAGGAGCAAGCGCGCGAGACGCTGCTAGGAGCCGCGCCGTTTCTTCGCAGCTTCGCGAGCGCCGTCCTGTATCCGCGAACCTCGCATCTGCACGAGCTGTTCCAGGGCATGTTCAGCGACCTTACGCAATTTTCTTTCGACAATTTGCTCGACACGGAGCGGTTCGGCTACCATCAGGTCCCGATTCATCCGAATCCGATCATCGGCTGGATCGGACGGATCGAGCCCAATAAAAACTGGCGAGCGTATTTGCAAATCGGTGCCGAGTTGATCAGGCGGGGACATGACGTGCATCTGTGGATGTTCGAAGATCCGACGCTGAACCAGCCTGAAGAAGAAGCGGCGTTCGCGGATCAGCTGAGCGCGCTCGGACTCGCTGATCGCGTCGTTCGTCATTACAACGTCCCGAACCTCGTCATGTCCGATTATTTGTCTATCATAGGCGATTCGGGCGGCTTTCTCGCCTCGACCTCCATCGCGGAGGGATTCGGCTACGCGGTTGGCGAGGCGATGCTCTGCCGCTGTCCCGTCGTTGCGGCGGATTCTGACGGCGTAAGAGCGTTCATCGAACATAGCCTGACCGGCATGCTGTATCCGCAGCACGGCATCGGCATCGCGGCCGACCTGGGCGAAGCCCTGCTCCGCGACGCGCCGTTCAGAGAGCAGATGAGAACGATCGGCAGGCATTACGTGACGCAGCGGTTCGCGCCTTCATTATACGTCAACAATTTGCTTCTCATGCTGCGGGCGCTCGGAATCGGCTGAGCGCTCTTCTTGTCGATTTTCGAGGGAAATCGCTTCAATTCCGCTTAATCGGATGCAATCATGTACTTATAAGGGCTTCAAGACGTATGAGGACTCCAATTGTACGCTTAGGGCTTGTTTTTATCGGTTTGTCCAGGTTTACATATCGATCCGAATGCTTGAAAATGAGGAAGTTAATAATTCTGTGAACACGCGTTAACAGCTTGTTCAAAGGAGTGTTCGCGATGAATACCGCCGCCGTCCCGAAGTCGGAGCCGACCTCGTACGGACTGGAGCATCTGTTCGAAAACGAAGCGTTGACGGATCGCCGTCCTTCGAGAATACTGTATCTACTATATAAAGACCACTGGGTCAAGCTGCTATGGTCGGCATTCTACTTCCTGATCAAGCACTCTCCGGTCTACGTGCTCCCGATCATCACCGCTAACCTGATCAACATGGCGACCAAACCGGATAAGTACAGCACGAGCTCGCTTTGGTGGAATATCGGCATTCTGTTCGTCGTTATCGTACAAAACGTACCTACTCAGGTGCTTCATATCAGCTATATGAGCAAAGCGATCCGCTATGTCGAAGCCAGTCTGCGGAGCACGCTCGTCCGCAAGCTGCAGCGGCTGTCGATGTCCGCGCACGGCGAGCTGGCCGCGGGCAGGCTGCAGTCGAAGGTGCTTCGCGACGTCGAAGCGATCGAGTTTTTGTCGCGGCAAATGATGCTGTCGGTGCTGCCCGCGATCGTCAGCGTCGTCGTGGCGGTCGTCATCACGGCAGGGAAGAGCTGGACGGTCATGCTGTTTTTCGTGCTGACGATTCCGGCGGGCGTTGCGATGGTGACTTTTTTCCGCAAAAAAATCCAGCGCACGAACAGCGACTTCCGCAAGCAGATCGAGTCGATGTCGGGACAGGTGTCGGAAATGGTCGGCATGATGCCCGTCACGCGTGCGCACGGACTGCAGCAGACGGAGATCAACAAGATCGACAACACGCTCAGCAAGCTGCGTTCCAAAGGGTACAAGCTCGATATCGTGGAAGCTTACTTCGGTTCGGCCGCCTGGGTGACGTTCCAGACGTTTCAGGTGCTCTGTCTGGCGTTTACCGTGCTGCTCGCGTTCCGCGGAGAGATCCAGGTGGGCGACATCGTGCTGTACCAATCGTACTTCGCCATGATTCTCGGCGCGATCACGCAGCTGATCAACATCTATCCGAACATCGCCAAAGGCTTCGAGTCGATCTATTCCGTCACTGAGATTTTGCTCTCGCAGGACACGGAGGAGTATCGCGGACACCGCAAGCTGGAAGAAGTTAAGGGCGATTTCGATTTTAGAAACGTGAACTTCGGCTATCCGAACTCGGATCGGCACGTGCTGAACGGCTTCGATCTGCAGGTGAAGGCCGGCGAATGCATCGCGCTCGTCGGCGCTTCGGGCGCCGGCAAGTCGACCGTGCTTAACCTGGCGATCGGCTTCAGCAAGCCTACTTTCGGCGAAGTCGCGATCGACGGCGTGCCGATGGACGAGCTCGATATGACGTCCTACAGGTCCCGCATCGCGGTCGTCCATCAGAGCACGGTGCTGTTCTCCGGGTCGATCCGCGAAAACATCACGTACGGACTCCCATCGGTCAGCGAGGAACGGCTTGAGGAGGTCATCCGGATGACCTATCTTCAGGACGTTATCGCGCAGCTGCCGGAGGGTCTCGACACGGCGGTCGGCGAGCATGGCGGCAAGCTGTCGGGCGGCCAGCGCCAGCGGATCGCTATCGCGCGCGCGCTCGTACGCGATCCGAAAATCATCCTTTTGGACGAAGCGACCTCGGCGCTCGACAACGAATCCGAGTACTACGTCCAGCAGGCGATGCAAAAGCTGATTCAAAACCGTACGACGTTTATCGTGGCGCACCGGTTGTCCACGATCCGGGACGCCGACCGCATCGTCGTCATGAAGCGCGGACAAGTCGCCGAGATCGGCACCTATGACGAGCTGATGGCGAAAGGCGGCGAGTTCTTCCAGCTGAAGCAGCTGCAGGCATGAGGCGAAGCGGATGCTGGCCCGATCTGCAGCGGCCGCAGGACGAAGCTTGGCAAAGGCGTAGGGAGAGGCTGTCCTGAAATAGCCTTGTCCCGGCTGTAGCGAGGTCATGAGGACTAATGAAGGGGCTCTGCGGAGAGCCTCTTTTTTTGTTGGCGGTTAGCTCGGGCAAGAGGCGCTGCCCAGCGCTTTTTTGCTTCGGATGGTGGGCCGTCCTTGCCATTCCGCAGGCGCTTTGCAAACTCGTAATTGGGTTACTACTTAGGAACACCTAGGAGCACCATGCGCATAACTGGCCGAGGTTGTTCCTACTTAGGGACATCCATGCCTCCATACCGCAAAACCGGCCGGAATTGTTCCTGCTTAGGAACACCGAGGCGCCTCATACGCAACGCCAGCTGGACTTGTTCCTGCTTAGGAACATCCAAGCCTTCTTACGCAAAACCGGCCGAAGTTGTTTCTGCTTAGGAACTCCCAAGCCTCCATAAGCCAGGCCTACCCGATTTGTTTTTACCTGGGAACTTCCAAGCCTCCATAAGCAACGCCAGCCGTAGTTATTCCTAAGTAGGAACTAGATTGGAAGGTATTTGGCGATCGGCGTCGAAAGAGGGGAATAGTACGTTTTTGGAGCGTCGAATGTCGGGGAGGTTGTCGAAAATGAGCCGGGAGCGTTTTTCCGCGAACCCGCGGCTGTTGCTGGCCTTGCTGCGCAATCCGTCGGCTGCGCTCGCGCTGCGCGGCGCAGAGGATCTGCCGCTTGGCTTGATCGGAGCTATGGTGTCCGTCGCGGGATTTTTTGTCTGGGTGCTGGCGGTTCAGAACCGGATCGAGCATGCGATGTCGTTTTTCTCGGTCCTCTTCGTGAGCCGCCTCTTCAGCTCGGGGCTGGCATTCAAGCTGCTGCTGCTCGGATTGCTGTCCTTGCTTGCCGTAACGGCATCCCTGTCCGCCGTAGGGAATCGGCTGGGCCGGCGCAAGCGTTCCTGGATCGAGATCGTCACGTATCAAGGAAGCTCGCAGCTGATGTTCGGGGCGGGCTATCTCGTCTCCGCGCTGGCGGCGTTCCTGTCGGTCAAGTTGTCGCTCGCGCTGACGGGCGGGCTGTTGCTGCTTAGCCTGCTGACCTTGGTCATTCATGCGCTGGAGCTGCACGAGGTGGACCGCAAGGACAACTTCGCCGCGGTGCTCATGTCCGTCGCCAGCTATGTCGTCTTATTCTCCATATGCTGGCTGCTGCTGTTCTAAGACGCATGAGCCATGCGTGCGCGACCGCATATCTGCAAGGATCGAGCCGCTCAGGATAACTGAGCGGTTTTTTGCGGCAGACGGACCTGGAACACGGTACCGCGCTGCTCGTCCGAACGCACCGTTAGCGTCCCTGCGTAATGAGCGACGCGCTCCTGTACGATCGGGAGCCCGAGCCCCCGATTGCCTCCCGGCTTGGTCGAAAAACCTGGCTCGAACAAACGCGCGCGGGCCGCTTCGCTGATCGGCGGGCCGGGATTGGACACGGTCAGCTCCAGATACCCGTCGTAAAGCCCGAAGCTCGCATCGACGCGGCGCTGGCCGGCCGGCATTTTGACGACCTCGTCGAAGGCATTGTCGATCAGATTGCCTGCGATCTTCACGATGTCGATGATCTTGACCGGCGATTGCGGATCCCACCGGCCGGCGAATTCGCTGGAAAAGTCGATCCCGAGGCCGAGTGCGACGGCCGTCTTTGCTTTGAGCAGCGCGGCGACGGCGGGGATATCGTGATGGACGATGTCGCCGACCTCGTGCGTCTCCTTTACGATGTCCGACATAAAAGCTTTTAGCTCGTCGATCTTGCCGAGTTTAAGCATCGTATACATGACCTGGATATGGTTGAGATAGTCGTGGCGCTGCCCTCTGATCGACGTGAACATGCCGCTGATCTGTTCGATATAGTGCTCCTGGGTGGACAGTACCGTGTCCTTGCGCGTGCGATCGATCAGACGAACCACATAATAAATCGTAGGCAAGGTGAGGAGCACAGTGGCATAAAACAGATAATCGAAAACGGCGTATTGCTCGTAGGCGCCCGGCGCGATGCGTGAAAATAACGAGGTGGCGCCGGCAAGCAGCTGCAGGAGCAGGCAGACGAGCACGCGAATCAGCCCGTTGCGTCGAATGTAGCCGCCTGCTGCGCGGAGTCCCGCGAACCACCTGACCGCGCGCGGTCCGATGGCGGCCGCGATCGCCCATTGGACGAGAAGCGCGGGATACAGGCATACGATTAACTCCCAAAAGTTGTCCGCAATGGAAAGCGCGTCTGAATTGCCGTATACGACTCCATGCAGGTAGAACACGGACAAGTCGCAAAGCGCGCTGAAAACATAAGAGAGCAAGAGGAGCAGCAGCTTTTTTTTGACGCCGATATCCTTGAACAGCCCGAAAAGCAGCAAGGTCGTAGCGATCGCGGAATTCAGCAGGTGGACAGGCGTCGGGAGAACGGGGAACAGGAGATCCGTGTAGACGGAATTGATCGCCGCGACAGTGAAAATACGCCTCCAACGGCCCGCGGGCCTTAGTCCGAGCACCGCGAACGAGAGCCACATAAGCGTAAAAGCTTGCGGAATGGAGACGAGCAGGTCTTGCCGGGCAAACGATACGAGATCTTGCATGGATGACGTTCTCCTTTTTAAGCGCGGCTCGACTAGGCTGCATTCGCTATGCTACATTGAGGACGAGGGCAGTGCATGTTTATACTTTAAATCGTTTTCCCGATTTTGCCCACTGCGTTCGATACGAATCGATAAAGAGAGGCGTCGAAAATGGCGGGCAACGATAATGCCGGAGAAGAATTAACCAAGCACGAGCAGCTGCTCGAATACATAAGAGACCTGCCGATCGGCACGCGCATTTCCGTGCGGCAGATGGCAAAGGACAGGGAAGTATCGGAGGGTACGGCTTACAGGGCGCTTAAGGAAGCGGGACTGGCAGGGTATGTCAGCACGAAGGAGCGGATCGGGACGGTCCGGGTCGGCCGGAAGCGGCGCAGCCATCCCGAGCAGCTTACTTTCGCCGAGGTGCTGGAGATCGTGCAGGGCAGCTTGCTCGGCGGCGGCGAGGGTCTCGACAAGACGCTGCACAAGCTGGTCATCGGCGCGATGGAGCTGGACGAGATGACGGGTTATATCGACGCGGGAAGCCTGCTCATCGTAGGCAACCGCGAAGGCGCGCACCGCATCGCGCTGGAGCACGGGTCCGGCGTGCTCGTCACGGGGGGCTTCGGGACGAGCGAAGACGTGAAGGAGCTGGCGGACGACCGCCAGCTCCCGATTCTGACCTGCAAGCATGATACGTTCACGGTCGCGTCGATGATCAACCGGGCGATGTACGACCGGCTCATCAAGCGCAAGATTATGATGATTGCGGATTTGGTCGAGCCGACGGCGAAGGTCGGCTCGCTCAAGCAATCCGCGACGGTGGCCGACTTCCTCAAGACGAGCGCGGAGACGGGCTACTCGCGTTTCCCGGTCGTTGACGAGTGGAACCGCGTCGTCGGCATGGTGACGTCCAAGGACGTCGTCGGCCGGGCCGCGGATCAATCGGTGGACAAGCTCATGACGCGCAGGCCGATGACGGTCACGATGAATACGCCGATCGCGTCGGCGGCGCACCGGATGGTGTCCGAGGGCATCGAGCTGCTGCCCGTCGTCGACCGCCAGCGCAAGCTCGCGGGGGCCGTAAGCCGGGCGGAGCTGCTGCGGGCGATGCAGTTCGCCAACCGGCCCGAGCAGCTGGGCGAGACGTTCGACGCGCTCGTCTGGGCGGGCTTCGCCGAAGTGCGCGACACCGAAGGCCGCCAGGCGTTCACGGGCCTCGTGACGCCCCAGATGTCGGGGGCGCTCGGCACGCTGTCCGAGGGCGTGCTGACCATGCTCATGCAGCAAGCCGTCGCCAGGACGGCGGCGGAGCTCGGCCGGCACGAGCATATCGTCGAGAATATGACGGTGTATTATCTGAGGACGATTTCGATCGACGCGCAGCTCTTGATCCGGCCGCATCTGATCGAGGCGAGCCGGCGCTATCTCAAGCTGGAGGTCACCGCCGCGCTCGCGGACGGGGAGATCATGGCCAAGGCGATGATCACTGCGCAGACGATCGACGCTTCATGAAGAAAGCGTGATTGCGCATGCCGGCGAACAGGTTAAAGATACCGAGCACGAGGAAGACGGCACCGACGATGACGCGGAGCGTCGAGCCGCTGTAAATGAACATCTGCAGCAGCGCCAGCGCGATCAGCATGATGCCGAGGCAGATGTTCATGCGGGCGGCCATCAGGCCGCGCTGCGTCGGATCGGCGCTGCGCCGCGAGCGGAAGCTGAAGCTGACGGACAGAACCAGCGAGACGAGGATGGCGATGCCGAAGATCCAGGACATAAGCGCTTCGAGATTGGACAAAGGGGCAGCTCCTTCAAATAGGCGAATTGTCCCTCATTGTACCATATTCCCTATGTCCTATGCCCAATGAATGGCGCCGGCGCTCAACGTCTGAGCAGCGGCGCGGCTTCCGCCCATATCGTCAGCCGTCCGTCCGCCGCCAGCGCCGTGCGAATATGCACGGCGTAATCTTTTTTTTCGATGTCCGGGTATACGGCGCCGTCAAGCAGGCTGCGGGCAAGCGCGGCGTCGGAGCCGATATCGTAGATTTTCCTCCCCATGAAGCTGCGCTTCAGGCTTGTCATGAGCCTCTCCTTGAGCGCGCTTTCCGTGACGGCGTCGAGCGGCTCCCTGCCGGGCGCCTCGTTTACGTACAGGACTATGTTCGAGATGATCGTTTCGCCGGCTTCCGGCTTTTCCTTTTGCCGCGCCTGCTGCTCGGCCAGCTCCGCCTGCTCCTTGAGCTCGTAATTGTTCAAGACGATCCTGTTCGTCTGATCGAGCACGATCGCGCTGTAGACCGCCGCCCCCACGATCATTCCGCACAGAAAAAAGGCCGCGGCTTGCATCCCTCGCCCGTATTTCGCAAAAACGGGTACTCTCAAACGACTCACCCCGCATTCCTGCACATCCATTGCACCAGTTCCGTCGCCAGATGGGCGCCGAGGAAGGCGCAGACGATATAGCCGATCTGTTGGACGGCCGGCGACAGGTACCCTTCCATTACGTTGGCTTCGATGACGCGGATCGGATCGATCGAGCCCCCGACGGCGACGACGACCGCCCAGATCTTGATTCGGCTCGCGATCTCGAGCACCGTCTCGGCCGGCGGACGCCAGAGGAACAGCGCCGCCATGCCTGCCAGCATCGCTCCGCCGAGCACCACGCCGAAGGCGATACAGAAATCGAGCACCGCATGCGCGTATACGCGGTTCATGTCCATCCCCTCCTATACTTATATGTATGGGACGTGCCCGCGCCGATATGATACAATTCGATTAATGGGAACAAAAACGGGAACACGGGGAGGCATGGCGATGTGCGGATTCGTCCATCTTCATAACCATAGCGAATACAGTCTGCTGGACGGGGCTTCGCGCATCAAGGACATGACGGCGCGGGCGGCGGCGCTCGGCATGAAGGCGCTGGCGCTGACCGATCACGGCGTCATGTACGGAGCGATTCCTTTTTACAAGGCTTGCCGCGAGCGGGGGATCAAGCCGATCATCGGCATGGAGGCGTACGTCGCAGCCGGATCGCGGCTGGAGAAGGCCTCGCGCCGCGACCAGCCGATCTACCATCTGACGCTGCTCGCCAAAAACGCGGCCGGCTACCGCAATCTCATGAAGCTAAGCTCGATCGGCCACCTCGAAGGCTTTCACTACCGTCCGCGCATCGACTTCGAAGCGCTGTCGCGGCACGCCGAGGGGCTTGTCTGCCTGAGCGGCTGCATGAGCAGCGAGCTGTCCCAGCATCTGCTTCAGGGACGGGAAGCCGAGGCGCGGGAGACGGCGCTGCGCTACCGGCAGCTGTTCGGCGAGGACTATTTCCTCGAGATTCAGGACCACGGCCTGACCGACCAGAAGCGCATTACGGCAGGCGTGCTCAAGCTGGCGGACGAGCTGGGCATCCCGCTCGCCGCAACCAACGACTCTCACTATTTGAACGAGGAAGATCACGTCCTGCAGGACGTGCTCATCTGCATCGGCACCGGCAAGACGGTGGACGACCAGGACCGGTTCCGGATCGGGACGTCGCAGCTTTACATGAAGACCGGGGATGAGATGTCCGCCCTGTTCCGCCACAGGCCCGAGGCGGTGACCAACACGTCGGTGATCGCGGAGCGCTGCGAGCTGGAGATCGATCTCGGGACGCATATCCTGCCGAAGTTCTCGCCGATTCCCGAAGGGATGACGGCGGAGACCTACCTGGCGGAGCTGTGTCTTGCAGGTCTGCGAATGCGGTATGACGGCGCGGGAGCTCCCGTCGACGAGGCCGAAGCGCGCTTGCGCTACGAGCTCGACGTCATCGCCCGGATGGGCTTCAGCGATTACTTTCTGATCGTCTGGGACTTTATTCGCTTCGCGCGCGAGCAGGGCATCGCCGTTGGCCCCGGGCGCGGCTCTTCGGCCGGCAGCATCGTCGCTTACAGCTTGCGCATCACGGACGTCGATCCGCTCAAGCACAAGCTGCTGTTCGAGCGCTTCCTGAACCCGGAGCGCGTGAGCATGCCCGATATCGATATCGACTTCAGCGACGAGCGGCGGGACGAGGTCATCCGCTACGTCGCGGCCAAGTACGGCAGCGGCCACGTCGCGCAGATCATTACGTTCGGCACGCTTGCAGCGCGCGCGGCGGTGCGCGACGTAGGCCGCGTCCTCAACCTGCCTTACGGCGACGTGGATCGGGCCGCCAAGCTCATTCCAGGCATGCCCGGCATGTCCATCGACCGCGCCGCCAGGGACAACCCCGACTTCCGTGCCTTGACGGAGAAGGAAGGACCGATCGCGGACCTGATCGCGATGGCGCGGCGCGCGGAGGGCATGCCCCGCCACGCGTCGACGCACGCTGCAGGCGTCGTGATCTCCTCCGAGCCGCTCACAGATTACGTCCCCCTGCAAGAGGGGGCGGAGGGCGTGCCGCTGACGCAGTATTCGATGGAGCATCTAGAGGCGGTCGGCCTGCTCAAGATGGATTTTCTCGGCCTGCGTAATTTGTCGATCATCGAGCGCGCGATGCAGAGCGTACTCGATTCGACGGGCAAGGCGCTGCGGTGGGAGGATATTCCGTACGACGACCCGGCGACGTACGAGCTGCTCGGACGCGGCGATACGACGGGCGTCTTCCAGATGGAGTCCGCCGGCGTGCGGCGGGTGCTGCGCGACATGAAGCCCAAGTCGTTCGAGGACATCGTGTCCGTCGTGGCGCTGTACCGGCCCGGACCTATGGACTTCATCCCGCAGTTTATCAAGACGATGCACGGCGAGATCGCTGCCGAATATCCGCATCCGGATCTCGAGCCGATCCTGCGGGACACTTACGGCATCATCGTCTACCAGGAGCAGATCATGCAGATCGCGTCCCGGATGGCCGGGTTCTCGCTTGGCGAGGCGGATCTGCTGCGACGGGCGGTCGGCAAAAAGAAACGGGAGATTCTCGACGAGCAGCGCGCGCACTTCGTGACGGGAAGCCTGGGGCAGGGATATACGGACGAAGAAGCGAACCGGGTCTACGACATGATCCTGCGGTTTGCGGACTACGGCTTCCCGCGCGCTCACGCCGCCGCTTACGGCGTACTCGCCTTCCAGACGGCGTACCTTAAGGCGCACTATCCGGTTCCGTTCATGGCTTCCATGCTCACCTCGATCATTGGCAACCAGCGCAAAACGGCGGAATACGTCGACGAATGCAGGCGCATGGGCATTCCCGTGCTGCCGCCGGACGTGAACGAGAGCCGGGTGCTTTTCACTCCCGTACGCACGGCTGCAGCGGCCGAGCTAGACGCTGCCCGGCATGCAATCGCCTCGTCCGACGATCCCGCGCGCGCGTTCAATGCCATCCGCTTCGGGCTCGCCGCCGTCAAGAACGTCGGCACCCAGGCGATCGAGAGCATCATGAAGGAGCGGACCGACAGGCCGTTCGAGAGCCTGTCCGATCTGTGCAGGCGCGTCGATCCGCGCGCCTGCAACAAACGCGTGCTCGAGTCGCTCCTGCTGTGCGGCGCGCTCGACGCGCTGCCCGGCCATCGGGCGCAGTTGCTTGCGGCGCTCGACGAGTCCGTCGAGGCCGCGGCGATCTGGCGCAAGGAAAAGGAAGAGCTGCAGCTCGAACTGTTCGACCTCGGCGACGCGCCGAACTGGGAGGTGGACCTGCCGGAGGTCGCTCCGTATACGCAGAGCCAGACGTTGGAGCTCGAGCGGGAACTGCTCGGACTGTACTTGTCCGGCCATCCGCTCGACGCATTCGACGGGCTGTGGGAGGAAGCGGGCTTGGACCGGCTCGCAGATCTGGTCGAGGCCGAGGACGGCTCGCAGGTCGTGACGGCGGGCATGGTCGTCTCGCTCAAGCCGATCGTGGCCAAGAGCGGTCAGGCGATGGCTTTCCTGGAGCTGGAGGACCGGATCATGGGCGCGGAGCTCGTCGTGTTCCCGTCCGTCTGGAAGTCCGCGTCCGCCTTCGCGGGAAAAGGCGCCCTCCTGCTGGTGAGGGCCAAGCTCCAGCAGGGCGACGAGGACTTCAAGCTGCTGGCGGACGAGATCGTGCCGCTGGCGGCGGACACGCTGAAGCGCGAAGCGGCCCGCATGCGCAGAGGCGGCTCCGGCGGATATCGCGGCGGCAGGCCGGGTCCGGCCGCCGACGCCGGTCGCCGCCCGGACCGCGCCGAGGCCAAGCCGGCCGCAACGGAGGGCGCGCGCCGGTCGACGTCCGTCGTCAAGCCGGCGCCGCCCCCGGACAAGGCGCGAACCGGCGGCGCGGGCCGGTCGGGTAGCGGCGAAGCGGGAGCTGCCGCTCAGCGCTTCTACGTCCGGATCGACGGCGGACACGAGGCGCCGTCCGTGCTCAAGGATCTGCAGGCATTGCTTGCCAAGCACAAAGGGCCGCTGCAGACCGTGCTGTTCTACGAACGAGAGCGCAAGTCGCTGGCTCTGAACGATTCTTACCGCGTCCTGCCGTCGGCCGCGCTGACGGCCGCCGTCGAGCGCCTGCTCGGCGCGGGCGCGGCGAAGGTCAAATAAAAAGCTCGATGCCGATGTTCCGCGGCTTTCCTTACTGGGGAGTGAACCGGGGAGCGCGTTGCACTGTAAAAACGTGTAATTCTAGCAGAAACCGTCAACCGAGAGCGGAGTTGCACGGAAGAACCGCATGAATCTTGCACAAACCGCCACCCGAGAGCGGAGTTACACGGAAAAACCGCGTAACTCTCGCACAAACCGCGATCCGGGGGCGGAGTTACACGGTAAAACCGCGTAACTCCCGCAGAAACCGCCGCCCGAGTCGGAGTTGCACGGAAAACCCGCATAACTCACGCAGAAACCGCCGCGCCCGGGGGCTCGCGATCCCACGGCGCCGGGCCCGGGGCCACGCACTGTCCCGCGGCGCCGCGCCCGGGGCCACGCACTGTCCCGCGGCACCGCGCCCGGGGCCTCGCGGTCCCATGTTGCCGAGCCCGGCGTCTCACGTACCCAACGCGCAGCGCCACTCTTGCGGCACCATCGGCTCCCGCAACGTCCGCGCGCGAAATAAATTCGGCGCCGCGAAGGCGCGATTCCGCGGTCGCCCGGATATGCGCCAAAGCCGCGCCGCAAGCGGAGATGGCCGCGGTTTTCATTCGCCGATCCGCATCGCGTTGCGCAGCGCCGCACCCCGCCGGCCCCGCAGGCAAGGCGGCTCACGGTTGCTAGTCCCGATCTTTGTATGCTATCATTTCCTTATTGTAGAATCGATCACCTATGGAGGTACCGCGTCATGTGGACGGTCATTTATATCGCGCCGACCGCCAAGATTGCGGAGCGGATTCAGAGTCGTCTGGAGGGCGAGGGGTTTCTCGTCCGGGTCCGGTCGATTAACCTGGTCAAGCCGCAGTACGAGATATTGGTGCCTTCCGGTGAAGTGCAAGAAGTTCAAGAAGTGCTCGGCAGTATTTTGCATATGTGACTCATGCGGCAGATTGCCGTCCTTCGCGGGTCGGTTCGTCCTATGCATGTCGCGCCTGATAGCTGCGGATTTCGTCCGCGCGGGCCGCGTTTTCTCCGTACGGGGCATACCCGTGCGGAGCACCGCCCGCCGCCGGCGGGACCGCCATTTTTGCGCCTTGTGAGGTGTCGCTGTGTTTAAGGATTTATTCCAGAAGAAGAAATATGCTACCGTTCCTTCCGTCTCCCAGGCCCCTGCGGCCGGCGAACGGCCCAAGCGCGAGATTCCCGAAGGCCTGATGAATCGCTGCCCCAAGTGCGGCAACATTCAGTTCAGCAAGGAATGGGAGAAGAACCTTAAGGTGTGCTCCACCTGCGGTCATCATTCGCGCCTCAACGCCCTGGAGCGCATCGCGATGACGCTCGACGACGGGCGTTTTTTTGAGATCGATGCGGACCTGACCTCGGAGGATCCGCTTGAATTCCCTGGTTACAAGGCCAAGCTGGAGCAGCAGAAGGCGAGCTCCGGTCTCAAGGACGCGGTCATCACCGGCGAAGGCGAGCTCGGAGGCATCAAGATCGTCGTCGGCGTCATGAGCTTCGACTTTTTCAGCGGCAGCATGGGTTCCGTGGTCGGGGAAAAAGTGACGCGCGCCATCGAGCTTGCCGCCGCGAAGAAGCTGCCGCTGCTGCTCTTCTCGACGTCGGGCGGCGCCCGTATGCAGGAGAGCATCCTGAGCCTGATGCAGATGGCCAAGACGAGCGCCGCGCTCGCGAAGTTCCAGGAAGAAGGCGGATTGTACATCTCCGTATTCACCGATCCTACGCTCGGCGGCGTATCCGCCAGCTTTGCTAGCCTCGGCGATTATATTTTGGCCGAACCGGGCGCGATCGTCGGCTTCGCGGGACGCATCGTCATCGAGCAGACGATCCGGCAGAAGCTGCCCGACAACTTCCAGACGGCCGAGTTCAATCTCAAGCACGGCCAGCTGGACAAGGTCGTGCATCGCAAGGACATGAAGGCGTTCTTGACGAATCTGCTCGAGATGCATGTCGCAGGAGGTGCTTCAGATGGACAATAAGCTCCCCTTCGAAGGTCCGTTGTCCGAGCAGCGCCGCAAGATCGACCACCTCAAAAAAGTCGGCGTCGAGCAGAACATCGACTTCAGCGAGGAGATCGCCCGGCTCGAAGAAGCTTACAAGAAGCTCGAAGACGAGATATACAGCAATTTGTCCGGCGCCCAGATCATGCATCTGGCCCGCGTTCATTCCAGGCCGACGACGCTCGATTATATCAACGAGATTTTCGAGGATTTCATCGAGCTGCACGGCGATCGGCTGTACGGGGACGATCTGGCGATCGTCGGCGGCATCGCCAGGCTTAACGGCGTGCCGGTTACGGTCGTCGGCCACCAGCGGGGCAAAGACACGAAGGACAACATTCAGCGGTTTTTCGGCAGCCCGCATCCGGAGGGCTTCCGCAAGGCGCTTCGCTTCATGCAGCAGGCGAACAAGTTCGGGCGGCCGATCATCACCTTCATCGATACGAAGGGCGCTTATCCCGGCGATTCCGCCGAGGCGAGAGGGCAGTCCGATGCGATCGCCCGCAACCTCAAGGAAATGGCGCTGCTCAGGGTTCCCGTCATCTGCGTCGTGATCGGCGAGGGCGGGAGCGGCGGCGCGCTGGCGCTCGGCGTCGGCAATCGCGTCCTGATGCTGGAGAACTCCATTTACTCCGTCATCTCGCCGAACGGCGCTGCCTCGATCCTCTGGAAGGACGCCTCCAAAGCCGACCAAGCGGCGGAAGCGATGAAGATCACAGCCAAGGATCTGCTCGAGTTCGGCATCATCGAGGAGATCGTTCCCGAGCCCAAAGGCGGCGCGCATCTGGATCCCGTGCAGACGGCATCGGCCGTCAAGACGGCGATCTGGCGTCACCTGGAGGAGCTGTCCGGCTTGTCGCCGGAGGCGCTCGTCGAGGACCGATATCGCAAGTTCCGCAGCGTGGGCAAGTTCGCCGCGCCAGAGCTCGTATGAGTATGACCGTGCGCCCTTCCGATCTCCGGACGGGCGTTCGGCATGAGTTTTAACATCGGCATTACCGTTCCGGCGTCTGAATCTGCGCCTTGGCGGGTACAATCGGTGGTATACGGTATGATCCGTCTGCCTGACATCCAATGGAGGTAACATTAATCATGCGCAAAACGAAAATCGTCTGTACGATCGGTCCATCCAGCGAATCGCTCGAAAACACGAAAAAACTGATCAACGCAGGCATGAACGTGGCTCGTTTGAACTTTTCTCACGGCGACTACGAGGAGCACGGCAACCGGATTAAAAATATCCGCCAGGCCTGCGAGGAGCTCGGCAAGACCGTCGCGATCCTGCTCGACACCAAGGGCCCCGAGATTCGCCTCGGCAAGCTAAAGGAAGAGCCGATCGAGCTGGTGGCCGGCGAGCACATTACGCTGACGACCGAAGAGATTCTCGGCGACCGCGACCGCATTCCGGTTACCTACAAGGAGCTGCCGGGCGACGTGCACGTCGGCTCGACGATCCTCATCGACGACGGCCTGATCGGCCTGACGGTCACCAAGATCGAAGGCACCGAGATCGAGTGCCAGATCGTCAACAGCGGCCCGATCAAGAGCAAGAAGGGCGTCAACGTGCCGGGCGTCGCGATCTCCATGCCGGGCATCACCGAGAAGGATGCCAACGACATCCGCTTCGGCATCGAGCAAGGCGTCGACTTCATCGCCGCTTCGTTCGTCCGCCGCGCGAGCGACGTGCTCGAGATCCGCGAACTGCTCGAAAAGCATGACGCGCGTTTCATCCAGATCATCTCCAAGATCGAGAACCAGCAGGGCGTGGACAACCTCGACGAGATCCTCGAAGTATCCGACGGCCTGATGGTCGCGCGCGGCGACCTCGGCGTCGAGATTCCGGCAGAAGAAGTGCCGCTCGTGCAAAAGCAAATGATCGAGAAGTGCAACCGCGTCGGCAAGCCGGTCATCACGGCGACCCAGATGCTCGACTCGATGCAGCGCAATCCGCGTCCGACGCGCGCCGAAGCGTCCGACGTCGCCAATGCCATCTTCGACGGCACCGACGCCATCATGCTCTCCGGCGAGACGGCCGCGGGCAAGTACCCGGTCGAGTCCGTTCAGACGATGTCCCGCATCGCCGAGCGTGCCGAGTCCGCGCTTCGCTATCGCGAGATCTTCACCAAGCAGGCCGAAGCCCAGCAGACGACCGTCACCGAAGCGATCAGCCAAGCGGTCGCCAACTCGTCGCTCGACTTGAACGCCAAGGCGATCGTCACGTCCACGGAGAGCGGCTATACGGCACGGATGGTGTCCAAGTACCGTCCGAAGTCCCCGATCATCGCGGTAACGCCGGTCGAGCAAGTTCGCCGCCGTCTGCAGCTCGTCTGGGGCGTCATCACGGTGGACGGCAAGTCCGCCTCTACGATCGACGAGATGGTCGACATCGCCGTACAGGGCGCGATCCACTCCGGCATCGTGCGCCTGGGCGACACCGTCATCATCACGGCGGGCGTACCTGTCGGCCGCTCCGGCACGACGAACCTGATCAAGATCCACAACATCGGCGAGCTCATCGCCAAGGGCCAAGGTATCGGATCGCAGAGCGCGACCGGCCGCGTAGTCGTAGCGACTTCGCCGGACGAAGCCATCAGCAAGATGACCGAGGGCGCGATCCTCGTCACCCCGGCGACGGACAGAGAGTACATGCCGGCGATTCAGCAAGCGGCAGCCGTCATCACCGAGACGGGCGGCATCACGTCGCATACGGCGGTCGTCGGTCTTAACCTCGGCATTCCGGTCATCATCGGTGTCGAGAACGCGACGCAGCTGCTGCACGACGGCATGGAGATCACGCTGTACGCGGAGCACGGCGTCATCTACACCGGACAAGCCAAGGTACTTTAATACAACGACTAACGGGACGACAGACGGAGCAAGCTCCGCTTGCGTCCCGTTTCTTTTGAGCGAACGAGGGAGGATTAAGCAATGGCAAGTGCATGGCTCCTGCACCCGCTTAGAGTGAGGTATCAGGAATGCGACCAGATGGGCGTCGTTTATCACGCCAATTACGTGAACTGGTTCGAGATCGGGCGAACCGAATGGGTGAGGCGGATCGGCTGCGACTACCGGGAGATCGAGACGAGAGGGCTGCTGCTGCCGCTCGTCAAGCTCGACGTCAACTTCGTGCAGCCGGCCCGATACGACGATTGGATCACGGTTTGCACGCGGGTCGCCGACAAGACGGCGCTGCGGATCGAGTTTGAATCGCGAATTATGAAAGGCGACCTGACGGCGAGCGTCGGGCGCGTGGCCAAGGACGATCCGGCGGGGGAGCTGCTTGTATCGGGCGGCACCAAGCATGTCTGGGTGAACAAGGAATGGAAGCCGGTGCGGCTCGACCGGGAATTGCCTGAGATCTGGGCCGCATTCAAGGCGTTGGCGGAAGCGTAGCTGGCTTTCGTTTTCGACAGAATCTCACCATTCGTACACATGCGGATAGCTGCGTCTGCGGCACTTTTTAACGTTAGCCCCTTCGCTCAGATCCTCAGCTTCCGCTGCAACGCAGATTTGTACGCTGCCGTATAAGAGAAGACGGAGAGGAGAGTTTGCCATGTTAAAACGTTTGTTGTGGATCGTTTTCGTCGTCGTCTTGCTCGAGGCGTGCGGTATTTATATGATGCAGCGGTGGATCGGCGGTTGGCTGACCTTTCTGCTGCTGCTCGCCGGCGCCGTCGTCGGCGCGCTGCTAATGCAATCCGAGGGCCGCAAAGTATGGGGCGAAGCGCGCCTCCAGCTATCTTCCGGCCAAATGCCGGGACATGCGATCCTCGACGGCATCTGCGTGCTCGCGGGCGGATTGCTGCTGATTGTACCGGGATTTCTGTCCGACCTCGTCGGGCTCGCGATGCTGCTTCCGTGGACGCGCTCGTTATTCAGGATGGGGCTATACGGATGGCTGGCAGCCAAAGTGCAGTCCGGGACGTTTCGGATCTCGGGCGGAGGCTTCCGAAGATTCTGACGAAAAGGATCATAACCGGTCGATTTTACATTCCCTTCACGTTCGTTTGACGCTGCGATAACATCCCACTAACATAATGGTCATAAGACTGTGTCTCATAATTGTGCAGCGCAATGGTTCGAATCGAAAAGGGGAGAGCGACAAGAATGCACGGATCCCAGAAATACATTAACCGTGATCTCAGCTGGACTGAATTCAACCGGCGCGTGTTGGAAGAAGCCGAGGACCCGGGCACCCCATTGCTCGAAAGATTTCAATTTCTCTCGATCGTGGCTAGCAATCTCGACGAATTCATGAGCGTGCGCGTGGCCGGATTGCGAGAGCAGCTCAAGGCCGGATTCAATAAGCCGGACTTTACCGGCTATACGCAAGGCGGCTTGCTTAAGCGGCTGTCCAAGCGGGTCGGACGCATGGTGAGGCTCCAGTACAAAACCTACAGAGAACTGCTGCGTCTGCTTTCCAAGGAAAATATTGCGATTGCGTCATGGGACGATCTGAATGACGAGCAGCAAGAAGCGATGTCGGTCTATTTCCAGGAGATCGTCTTCCCGGTATTGACGCCGATGGCGGTCGACACGAGCCGGCCGTTCCCGCTGCTGCACAACAAAGAGCTGTACCTTGCGGTCGTGCTGAGACCCGAAGAGATGGTGGGCGCGGACCAGGAAAACGGGATTTATTTTGCCATCGTACAGGTGCCGTCCATTCTTACAAGAACGGTAGAGGTCACCAAGCGCAAAGGAAGCCGGAAAAACGCTTATTTGCTCCTGGAGGAGCTCATCCGGGTCCAGATCGGACAGCTGTTCAGCGGTTACGTGACCGAATCCGTGCATGCGTTTCGCGTGACGCGCAATGCCGACCTTGCGCTTAACGAGGAAGGCGCGGAGGACTTGCTCAAGGAAATGGAAAAGGAGCTGCGCCGCAGGCGGAGAGGCTTCCCCGTTCGGCTCGAGATCGAGAAGGGGATGTCGATTCAGGCCAGGGAGCTGTTGATGGAGGAGCTCGAGGTCGGCGAGGAGGAAATCTTCGAGATCGACGGACCGCTCGATCTGACTTTCCTCTCGAAGTTCACGGGATCGCTTCCTAATATGGAACAGCTGCGATATCCGCCGATCGAGCCCGTTTACCCGGCAGCCTTCGACGTATCGGACGATATTCTCTCCGTGCTGCGCGAGCGCGGGGATGCGCTTGTCTATCATCCATACGAATCGTTCGAGGTCGTCAACGACTTCATCAGCGAGGCGGCGGAGGATCCGAACGTGCTCGCGATCAAGATGACGCTCTATCGGGTCAGCGTCAATTCGGTGCTCGTCCAGGCGCTCGCGAGAGCGGCCGAATCGGGCAAGCAGGTGACGGTCGTCGTCGAGATTAAGGCGCGGTTCGACGAAGCGCGCAACATCGCCTGGGCCAAGCAGCTCGAACGCGCGGGCTGCCACGTCGTCTACGGCCTGGTCGGCCTGAAGACGCATGCCAAGATCACGCTTGTCGTGCGCCGCGAGGCCGGATCGCTGCGCCGTTACGTGCACGTGGGCACGGGCAACTATAATGAAAACACGGCCAAGCTTTACACGGACGCCGGATTGTTCACCTGTCACCCGTGGATCGGCGCGGACGCTTCTGCGCTCTTTAATGAAATGACGGGTTATTCTACGCCGCACGATTGGCGTGCGTTCGCGGTCGCGCCTGCGGGTCTTCGCCCTCGGCTGTACGAGCTGATCGATCGCGAGATCGAGAGCGCCAAGCAGGGCAAACCCGCGCGTATCGTTGCGAAAATCAATTCCTTGTCCAGCCAGCCTATGGTGGACAAGCTGTACGAAGCGTCGCAAGCCGGCGTCAAAGTGGACCTGATCGTGCGCGGCGTATGCTGTCTGCGTCCCGGCGTGCCGGGCTTAAGCGACAACGTGCGCGTCGTCAGCATCGTGGACCGTTTCCTCGAGCATTCCCGCATTTTGTACGTGTCCGCGGACGGAGAGGACGAGGTGTTCATCTCGAGCGCGGACTGGATGAGCCGCAACCTGAGCAGGCGCGTCGAGCTGCTCTGCCCGGTTTACGACCGCGGTCTCCGGCTTGCGCTTCGCAACATGCTGGAGCTGAACTTGCAGGATAATGTCAAGGCGAGGGAGCTTCTGCCTTCCGGCGGCTACGTTCGCGTCCAGAACGACCAGCCGCCGCTTCGCAGCCAGTTCGCTTCCAGCGACATTCCGATTTGGAAGACCATCGCCGACGCCAAAGATTTCACATGAATAACTACTTCGCCTAATCTGCCATTTACATTTCCGGCATAAGATAAGATTGCGGGATGGAAATGGGGAGGAGGGACGAGGATGATCGAGTTCGATGTCATCGTCGGCGGCGAAGTCAAGGAAACGCTCAGGCCGAACACGTCGAGGCTGAAGGAAGTTTACGACTACATCAACGAGCAAATGAAGCTGATGCGTGGCAAGTACGGCTACGAAGTCAGAGTGATGCGCAGAATTTTATATTAAAAAAAAAGGAAGCCCGCAGGCGTCCTTTTTTTATGAAGAGATATAAAGCGAAAATTCGCATGATGGCTAGACGAGGCGAAGCGATGGCGTCAGTCCCCAGCATTTCTTGAAGTCTTTGCCGAGCGCCTGAACCTCGGTCGTCTCGACGGGCAGCGCATGGCTGGCTGCGGCATCCAGCAGCAGTCGGCCGCCGACGCCGCCGGTGACGTGCAGCGACGTTATCGCTTGAGACTCGCTGCGGTCCAGCGCAGCCGCGAGCTGCAGCAGCATGCCGAGCTTGGCGCAAAGCTCTTCGTCGCCTGGGCGGACCAACGCCCGGTAGGCGGTCAGGCTGCGCTTTAGCGCATTGGCGTTGCGATAGGAGGCGATCGCCGCGACGAGCAGCTTTTCGCGGTGGGACATGCCGTTCCAGTGCGCATGCATGAGAATGTAGAACGTATGCTGCGCGCAATCGTTGTAATCGAGCACCGCCCCGATTCTGAAGAGCCGGGAAGCTGCGCTTAGCAAGCGGCGCCATTCCGAAGGCATCTCGATGCCCGGCGCGAGCTGGTCGTACAGGGCGAGCGAGAGCCGGTTCACCTGGTCCAGATGGCTTAGTGGCGCTCCCGGGTACAGGGCGCACAGATTGCGGATGCTCTCTTCCGCGACGGCGTCCTCGCCCTCCATCCGCAGATCCGGCAAGCAAGTATCGTAGAACAAGCCG
Source organism: Cohnella sp. GCM10012308 (assembly GCF_042649185.1). Lineage (NCBI taxonomy): Bacteria > Bacillati > Bacillota > Bacilli > Caryophanales > Paenibacillaceae > Cohnella > Cohnella sp. GCM10012308. The sequence goes on along the minus strand of NZ_JBHRYU010000002.1, from coordinate 385,616 downwards.
TCGCGAAGACCTGCGCCGCACACGACGATGCCGGAAGAACGGCACGCGCGGAGCACGGCTTGAAGGATAATGAGTCCGGGCACGATGACGTCCGCGCGGTCCTTCGACAAGCCGGGGAGCTTTCGGCGCTTTTCCACCGTCAACGGCGCGAGCAGCTCGATGGAGGAAGCCAGCTGATCCGACGGAATCTCGTACCCGTGCAGGTTGGCGAAGGGATATTCGTCCAGACGCTGGCGCAGCTTGCCGAGCGCGCGGACCGTGCCGCCCAGTCCGATGATCGGAAGTCCGGGATGCTGGGAGATCCACGCTTGCGCGCCGAGCTTGTCCAGGATGTCCGCCTCCATCGCGTCGAGCGTCGACTTGGTCACAGGCGCTTCGCCAAGCCCGAACCGGGTTGACGTATTAACGCAGCCGATGGGAAAGGAGACGGACGAGACGATCTGCCGATTCCGTAGCAGCGTGATCTCCGTGCTTCCGCCGCCGATGTCGACGACGAAGCCGTCTTCCACGTTCATCGTGCGCAGCATGGCAAGACTGCCAAGCCGGGCTTCTTCTTCGCCGGGCAGCAGCTCGATGGCAAGGCCGGTCTCCTCGAACAGCGCGGACAGCGCCTGGTCCCGGTTCGAAGCCTGGCGCACCGCGGCCGTAGCGACCGTACGGATGCGCTCGGCGCCGTGAATGCGGCAGATGCGTTTGTAATGGCGCAGCACCTCGCCGAGCTCGGACACGGCTTCGGCAGGCAGCCTGCCGTCCGCCGTCAAGCGCTGGCTGAGCCTGGCCGGCCAGCGGCCTTGATCGATGACGCGGTAGGCGCCTTCTTCCGTGACGCGATAGACTGACAGACGAACCGTATTGGAACCGATATCGATCATAGCCGTCGTTTGGGCTGTAAATGACATAAAATCCTCCTCCGGCTGCGTTCGCCCTGAAGCGGGCGTCCGCCCTGAACGCTTTATCGCTCTATTCTAACATCATGGGCTCTCGCGCAAAAGCATTGTGCTTGCCGGCCATGGCCGAAAGGGCATAAATCCGCGGAACGCTTGGACACAATATGCGTAACATCAGCCAGCGCGGGGAGGATCTTATGGAAAAGTCCAAGTATTACGTATCTGTTCAGGCCAGGACGATCAATACGCATCGCGGCGACGCCGCGTTCGAGTTCGAGATCGAAGCCGGCGAGGAGGAGCTTGCGCAGCTCCAGGAGCTGTTCGATTCGATGGACGAATTCGATCAGGCCGGTTATTGGCGCGCGCATCTTCCTTTTTTGGAATACAGCAACGATCTGGAAAACGACGGCTACGACTATTACCTCAAGGAAATCTACCGCCGTCTGAGCGATTGGGGAACGGACGAGACCAAACGCCATATCGCGACGATGGACGTCGGTTCAATGTGACGTTTGTTACTGAACCTATAAAGTTTTGACGCGGCGATTCCGGAGTGCCGGAATCGCCGCGCCGACGCGTCAGCGCGCGAATGTGAGAGTAATCGTCTATATATGCGATAAAGCATTTTTATGCTTCGTTCGGTTCCATTCCCAATTGAAATCGTTTATCATTAATGAAGGCTTTAAAAACCGAAAGTAATATGGGTTTACGTGGACGAAGCGGACGGCAGGCTTGAGGGCGCGTCCGAACCGCCGGCCCCGAATTTCCGTAAAGCGCATCGTGCGCTTATTTGATTCGTTATCTTGGGATTGAAGGAGAGAGAACCATGACAGCTACCAAAGGCCTTGAAGGGATCGTCGCCGCATCCTCGTCCATCAGTTCCATTATCGACGGCGTGCTGACGTATCGCGGGTACAATATCGACGAACTGGCCGAAAAGGCCAGCTTCGAAGAAGTCGCATATCTGCTCTGGAACGGCAAGCTCCCGACGCTAAGCGAGCTGGACGCGCTGAAGTCGCAGCTTAGCGATGCGGCTGCGGTGCCGGGCGAAGTCATCGACGGACTGCGTCTCTATCCAAAGGGCGCGAACTCGATGGCCGCGCTCCGCACGGCGATCTCGAGCCTCGCGCTGTACGACGCCGAAGCGAACGATCCGAGCCCGGAGGCCAATTATCGCAAGGCGATCAAGCTGCAAGCCCAGATGGGCACCGTGATCGCCGCTTTCGCGCGTCTGCGCCAAGGCAAAGAGCCGGTTGCGCCCAAGTCGGGCGTCGGCGTCGCGCACAACTTCCTGTACATGCTGACCGGCGAAGAGCCGGCCGAAGTCGCGATCACCGCGCTCGACAAGGCGCTGGTCCTGCACGCGGACCACGAGCTTAACGCTTCGACGTTCGCGGCTCGCGTCACTGTCGCGACGCTGTCGGACATCTACTCCGGCGTCACGTCCGCGATCGGCGCGCTGAAGGGCCCGCTGCACGGCGGCGCCAACGAAGCGGTCATGGTCATGCTGGACGAGATCGGCACGCTGGACAACGTCGAGCCGTTCATCCAGAACAAGCTGAACAACAAAGAGAAGATCATGGGCTTCGGCCACCGCGTTTACCGTACGGGCGACCCGCGCGCCAAGCACCTGCAGCAAATGTCCAAAAACCTGAGCGAGCTGAACGGCGACAGCCGTCTGTATGACATGTCCGTCCGCATCGAAGAGCTCGTAACCGGCCAGAAGGGTCTGAAGCCGAACGTCGACTTCTACTCGGCTTCCTGCTACACGCTCCTCGGCATTCCGCGCGACCTGTTTACGCCGATCTTCGCCATCAGCCGCGTCTCGGGCTGGACCGCGCACATTCTCGAACAGCTTGCCGACAACCGTCTGATCCGCCCTCGCGCGGAGTACGTCGGCCCTGTCGACCAGCATTACGTGCCGGTCGACGAGCGCTAAGTTCAAGCGCTGCGACATGCCGCGGGCTGTCCGGCCCCCTCGGGCCGGTCGGCGCGCTGATTTGTCGCGCTGCTTCGCGCGCAGCGAAGCGTCTTCATTACCTACATTTAAATTTCCAGGAGGCTACCTACTCATGCAACTCGAAAAATTCGAACTGCCGCAATCCGGCGAACCGATCAAAGTCGACCAAAACGGCGTCCTGAACGTCCCTAACAACCCGATCATTCCGTTCATCGAAGGCGACGGCACGGGCCGCGACATCTGGGCCGCTGCCAAGCGCGTGCTCGACGCAGCCGTTGAAAAAGCATACGGCGGCGAAAAGCAAATCTCCTGGTACGAAGTATTCGCAGGCGAAAAAGCGTTCAACGCTTACGGCGAATGGCTGCCTGCCGACACGCTGACCGCGATCCGCGAATACATCATCGCGATCAAAGGCCCGCTGACCACGCCGATCGGCGGCGGCATCCGCTCGCTGAACGTTGCGCTTCGCCAAGAGCTTGACCTGTACGTGTGCCTGCGTCCGGTTCGCTACTTCGACGGCGTTCCTTCGCCGGTCAAGCGCCCTGAGCTGGTCGACATGGTTATCTTCCGCGAAAACACCGAGGACATCTACGCCGGTATCGAGTATCAAGCGGAGACCGCTGACGCGAAAAAGGTCATCGAGTTCCTGCAGCAGCAAATGGGTGTCAAGAAGATCCGCTTCCCCGAGACTTCGGGCATCGGCATCAAGCCGGTATCCAAGGACGGCTCCGAGCGCCTGATCCGTGCCGCGATCGAATACGCGATCAAGCACAAGCGCAAGTCGGTTACGCTCGTACACAAGGGCAATATCATGAAATTCACCGAGGGCGCGTTCAAGAACTGGGGCTACGAGCTGGCTGAGCGCGAGTTCGGCGACCAAGTGTTTACCTGGAACCAATACGACGCAATCAAGGCGGAGCAAGGCGAAGAAGCGGCTAACGCAGCGCAAAAGTCCGCACTGTCCGAAGGCAAGCTCCTCGTGAAGGACGCGATCGCCGACATCGCGCTGCAGCAAGTGCTGACGCGTCCGACGGACTTCGACGTCATCGCGACGCTGAACCTGAACGGCGACTACCTGTCCGACGCCCTGGCTGCCCAAGTCGGCGGCATCGGCATCGCTCCCGGCGCGAACATCAACTACTTGACCGGCCACGCGATCTTCGAAGCGACGCACGGCACCGCGCCTAAGTACGCTGACAAGGACGTCGTCAACCCGGGCTCCGTTATCCTGTCCGGCGTTATGATGTTCGAGCACCTCGGCTGGCTTGAAGCGGCTGACCTGATCTACAAGGGTCTGGAAAAGTCCATCAACAGCAAGATCGTCACGTACGACTTCGCTCGTCTGATGGAAGGCGCGACCGAGGTTAAGTGCTCGGCGTTCGCGGATGAAATTATTAAAAACATGTAGTTTTTTTCGGGGGCCCTCCCCCGAATCCCCCCTTTTACAACCCCCTAGATCCCCCTTCAAAGGGGGACTCCGAGGGCTTTGCCCTCTTGACACCCTGATGAATAACGATTGGGGGACAGAGGCGCAGGGATGAGGGATTAGTGGGGGAGAAGAGCTATAGATAACGGTCCTCTTTGTCGGTGCTTATGTGTCGACGAGGGGGATTGTTGTTTTTTTAGGGAGAATAGGGAAGTAAAAACGAGGTCAGGACAGGGCAAGGGCGGGGCAAAGGCGGGCTGGGGAAGAGTAAGGCAGGCGCGGTAACGGGTAACCTATTCGTGAGGAACTTTTAGGAGGGAATTCGAATGGCAATGAAACGGGCGAAAATTACGGTCGTGGGGGCCGGGTTTACGGGTGCGACTACGGCGTTGATGCTGGCGCAGAAGGAACTCGGAGATGTCGTGCTGATCGACATTCCGCAGCTTGAAAATCCGACGAAGGGCAAGGCGCTGGATATGGCAGAGGCCGCGCCGGTACAAGGCTTCGACGCCAAAATCGTCGGCACCGCGGATTATGCGGAGTCGGCCGATTCGGACGTCGTTATCGTCACGGCCGGCATCGCGCGCAAGCCGGGCATGAGCCGCGACGATCTGGTGAGCACGAACGCGGGCATCGTCAGATCCGTCTGCGAGAACGTGAAGGCGACCAGTCCGAACGCCTATGTCATCATCCTTTCCAACCCGGTCGATGCGATGACTTATGTCGCCAACAAGGCGCTCGGTTTTCCTAAAAACCGCGTCATCGGCCAATCCGGCGTACTCGATACCGCCCGCTACAATACATTCCTTGCGCAAGCGCTGAACGTGTCCGTCGAGGACGTGCGCGGCGTCGTGCTCGGCGGGCACGGCGACGACATGGTTCCGCTCGTGCGCTACACGACGGTCGGCGGCATCCCGGTCGAGCAATTGCTGCCCAAGGACGAGATCGATGCGATCGTCGCGCGCACGCGCGTCGGCGGCGGCGAGATCGTCAGCCTGCTCGGCAACGGCAGCGCCTACTTCGCGCCGGCGGCTTCGCTGGTGCAGATGACCGAAGCAATTTTGAAGGACAAGAAGCGCATCCTTCCGGTCATTGCCCTCCTGCAAGGCGAATACGGCTACGATAATCTGTTTATGGGCGTGTTGGCCGTGCTTGGCGGAGACGGCATCGAGAAGGTTTTCGAGCTTGACTTGACGCTGGACGAAAAGGCGGCGCTGGCCAAATCCGCTGAGTCGGTGCGCAGCGTCATCCGGATTGTCGAAAACGCCTGATCAGCCTTAGCGGCTGTTCGCGCATTCCCCGACTCCAAGGTCCGACGACCTTGGAGTTGTTTATGCTAAAGCGCGCAGAACCGAAAAGGGAGATGATCCGATTGTCAGTAGAAGCGTATAGGAAGCGTAGAGATCGGCTTAATTCCTATATGGAAAAGGAAGGGATCCGGATCGGGCTGGTCACTTCGCCCACCAACGTCGCTTATCTGACGGGCTTTGCTTGCAACCCGCACGAGCGCTTTTTGGCGCTTGCGCTGAACAGCGATAGTCGCGCTGCGAAGCTGTTCGTGCCTTTGCTGGATGCGACGGCAGCCCAAGAAGCCGCACCGGGCCTCGCGATCGTGCCGATCTCGGACGTCGACGACGCGTATGCGCTGCTTGCCGAGCACATGCCGGCACCAGCCGCGTCTTCGATCGGGGTGGAGAAAGGAGCTGTATCGCTGGCTAGAGCAGAACGGCTTCAGTCGGTCTACCCCGGTGCGGGCTTTGGCGATCTGGAGCAGTCGATTCTCGATATGCGGATCGTCAAGAGCGCGGACGAGATCGGCCGGATTCAGCGGGCGGTCGATATTATCGAGGGGGTTATGGCTCACGCGGTCTCGCAGGTTCGGGTCGGGATGACCGAGCTTGCGCTGGTCGCGGAGATCGAGCGTAAGATGAGAGAGCTTGGCGCGGATCGTCCGGCCTTCGAATCGATCGTGCTTACAGGACCGCGTTCGGCGCTGCCGCACGGCGTGCCGGGCCAGCATGCAATTCGCAGCGGCGACTTTTTGCTCATCGATATCGGCGTGCAGGCGGACGGATATTGCTCCGACATCACGCGTACCTTTGTCGTCGGCGAATCTTCGGAGACTCAGCGGGCTATTTATGAGGCGGTGCTGGCTGCCAATGAAGCGGGGATCGCCGCATCTGCGGCTGGCGTCCCCGTGTCCGCGGTCGATGCGGCGGCGCGCGAGACGATTGAGGAGGCGGGCTTCGGGCCGCTGTTCACGCATCGGGTCGGGCATGGCTTCGGCATGGACATTCACGAACTGCCTTCCATGTCGGGCGCGAGCGACACGTTGTTGGCGCAAGGCATGGTGTTCACGGTTGAGCCGGGCGTATACGACGCTGTCGTAGGCGGCGTACGAATCGAGGATGACGTCTATATCCGGGAGGACGGCACGGCCGGCTTACTCACGCGTTATCCGAAGCAACTGACCGTCATCCCGGCGGAAAATCTTTAAGGAGGAATGTTTCATGAACGAGTTTGCGCAAAAGTTGGACCGTTACGCGGAGCTTATCGTCAAAATCGGCGCCAACGTGCAGCCGGGCCAGACGGTCGCGGTCAACGCGTCGTTGGATAGCGTGGAGCTGGCACGGCTGGTCGTACGAAAGGCATACGAGGCCGGCGCGCGTAATGTAAAGGTATTTTGGACGGACGAGGTCGTCACGAGATTGAAATACGATCTGGCCCCGGACGAGGTTTTCCTGGAGGAGCCCAAGTGGTCTGCGGCGGAGAAGCTGGAGCTGGCCCGCGCGGGCGCGGCTTCGATCAATCTGATGTCGGACGATCCGGATCTGCTGAGCGGCGTGCCTGGCGAGCGCATCGCCAATGCGCAGAAGGCTGCGAGCAGCGTTATGAAGGACTATCGCGTGCTGTCGCGGGGCTTCAAGTTCAGCTGGACGATTGCGACTTCTCCTTCGAAGGGGTGGGCGGACAAAGTATTTCCGGACGCGCCCGAGCCTGAGCGGATCGGATTGCTGTGGGACGCGATATTCAAGCTCGTGCGGGCGGATCGCGAGGATACGCTGGGGGCTTGGGAGACGCATCTATCCGAGCTGAAGCGCAGGGCGGACATTTTGAATGCCAAGCAGTATCGCGCGCTGCGGTACGCGGCTCCCGGCACGAACCTGACGATCGAGCTTCCGGCCGATCACGTCTGGCTCGGCGGGCGCAAGCAAAATGCCGACGGCGTCTGGTTCGTGCCGAATCTGCCGACCGAAGAGGTGTACACCGCGCCCAAACGCGACGGCGTTCGGGGCACCGTATCGAGCACGAAGCCGCTCAGCTACGCCGGACAGATCATCGACGGGTTTTCCTTCGAATTCGAAGAAGGACGGGCGATTCGCACTTCGGCAGCGAGAGGCGCCGACACGCTAGCGACGTTGGTGCAAATGGACGAAGGCGCCGCGTATCTCGGCGAAGTCGCGCTCGTGCCGCACAGGTCGCCGATCTCGGACAGCGGCCTGCTGTTCTACAAGACGCTTTACGACGAGAATGCATCCTGCCACCTGGCTGTAGGCGGCGCCTACTCGTCTTGCGTAGCGGGCGGCGCGGATATGAGCCAGGAGGAACTGTCGGCGCGCGGCTTGAACAACAGCACCGTTCACACCGACTTCATGGTGGGTTCGGGCGAATTGGACATCTTCGGCGTCGCCGCGGACGGCAGCGAGGAGCAGGTATTCGTCAAAGGCGCTTGGGCGTTTTAACGCGGCGCCTTCACGGTCTTTTTTACTTGTCAGCCCGGTTTGTGTATACTAGGTGTGACTTGTCTTATTATGGTTGTGGAGGTACATATCGCGATGTATAACGTAATGATTTTTCTGCACATCGTCGGGGCGATCGGAATGGGCATCTATGCCATTCTGCCGTTCCTGGCCAAGCGCTTCCGGCAGCTGTCCACGCCGGCCCAGGAAGGCCTTGCCAGCGGCCTGGTATCGGCGGGGCGATTCGGCCAATATTCGTTGGTCCTGCAGCTGCTGACGGGCGGTTATCTGATCTCCCAAGCGGACTACGAAGTTTCGTGGATGGTTACGATTATCGTGCTGTTCCTGGCGCTCGGCGCGCTGTCGGGCATCGTGCAAGCCCCGCTTAAGCGGATCGTTGCCTCGGCCTCCGGCGGACAGGACGCATCGAGCAACATCTCGCGCGTACAGACGCTGAGCTTTGTCATTCTGATTATTTTCCTGGTCGTCGTCTGGCTGATGAAAAATCCTTGGCTCGCTTAATTTTACTGTACGATGTATACCGAAAAGGCTCTGCCCGGCGCGACATGCGCAGGCGGAGCCTTTTGCTTTGAAGAAAAGGAAGGACCGCAAGGCCGCTATTATTGCCGTTTCCGCTCATTATTGCAGGCTGACGGACAGAGCGTCCGTTATTTCTCCTAAAAGGGTCCCAAAAGACCGTCTGGAGCTGAAATAGCGGCTTCTCAGTCCGCCAAGCCAGGAATCAGGACGTATCGTCGTCGTTAGCGGATCTGTGGTCCGTTGGCGCAGAGGCCATGCGTTACTTTTGTATGTTATTCGACTGCCGGATAGTCGGCGGCGATACGCTTCGGAAAATGATATTTGTAGCCAAAAGATCCACGCTGCGATAAGTAACGGAATGGCGATTCACAGCGCGTCTTTCGCGACGGACAATGCTCTCCTGCACCCAGTTTCCTTAATCGGCGTCGGCACCGTCCTCCCGCTCCCGTTCGGACAGCTCGTCGATCGTCTTTTCGAAGCTCGGCGCCAGCCGGTTCAGGAACCAGTCGATCTCCGGCATTCCAAGCGCTGCTAGCCGGTCCTCGAACTGCCTGCGCGCAGTAGCGAACTCGCGGTTGCCCGCCGACATCTCCGAGACGCATTTGAGATAACCGTCGAGGATGTCGGCGGCCTTCACGTACCGGTTCAGCTCGTCGTCCTGCGTTTGACGCATCAGCAGGGGCTCATAGGCATGAAGAAGCTCCGGAGGCACGGTGCCGAGCAGCCTTTCGGCGGCCAGGCGCTCCAGATCCCGAAAGTTGGACAATAGCGCCGGATTATGATGTTTGACGGGCGTCGGTATATCTCCCGTGATCACTTCGGTCGCGTCATGGAACAACGCGCGGCTCGCCGCCTTGTCCGGATCGACGTCGCGGCCGAATACGTCCCGGGCTATCGTGCACAGCATATGGGAGAGCAGCGCGGTATGATACGAATGCTCGGCGACGTTTTCCTTGGTCGAGTTGCGCATGAGGCTCCAGCGTTCGATGTATCGCAGTCGGTATAAATAAGCCAAAAAATGATGCTGTCGCATATCGAGGCGCTCCTCCTTATACATTCCTCTCCTTACTATAACTTACATGAGTCGGCAGGGTCATCCCGGCCGCTCTGTTAAGTTCGTCTGAATTTACACTGCGCTAATACTCCTGTGTTAAGATAAAGAAAAGTCGGCAATTGGAGGATTGGCTATTCGCATGGCAAGCCGCACGGGAGCGCATATGAGCAAATTCCGCTTGAAACTGACCGCATTGTTTATGCTGCTCATCGGTTTGTCCGTGTTGGCGGCAGGCATTTTCACGGGTCAGTTTTACAAGCACAACCATCTCGAAGCGCTCGGCAGTCACATGGAGACGCAGCTTCGCGTGCTCTCTGCCGCGGCGCCCTGGCCGAAGGAAGCGTCCAAGGAAGCGCAGACCGAATATCTGCAGGCGCAGGCGGTCCGGTTCAAGGAGCTCGCGGACATGCGGGTGACGTACATCGCGACGAACGGCGAGGTGGTCGGCGATTCCGATCATGAGCCCGGCACGATGGACAACCACGCGGGTCGCGAAGAGGTACGGGAAGCGCTGGCGGACGGTATGGGCAGGAGCATCCGGCATAGCGACACTTTGAACGAAAACATGCTCTATGTCGCATACGCCGTGAAGGATGCAGCAACCGGGGAAGCGCTCGGCGTTATCCGGTTAGCGATGTCTCTATCGGCCGTTGAGCACAGCCTCGATCGCATGTGGATGGCGCTCGCGCTCGGTCTGCTCGCGGTATTCGCGCTGGCGGCGCTCGTCAGCTACAGGGTGGCGCTCAGCGTCACGCGTCCGCTGGAGCGCATGACGTCCGCGGCCAAGCGGATGGCGGGCATGGATTATAAGGTGCGCATTCCCGACGCGGGCAAGGACGAGGTCGGAGAGCTGGGCCGGGCGCTCAACGCGATGGCGGCCAACCTTCAGGACCATATGGGCGAGATCCGCAGGAACGAGCTTCATCTGCAATCGGTGCTCGACCATATGATCAGCGGCGTCGTCATGATCGGCCCGGACGGTCGGATCCGCATTTACAACCGGAGCGCCGAGCTTCTGCTCGGCAGCCTGGCAAGGGAGCGGGTCGGCCGCAGTTATACCGAGGCCAAGCAGCAGTACGAGCTGTTGCAGCTGATTCGCACCGGCTTCGAGACCGGCGAGCCGATTCACGAGGAGCTAACGGTCTACTACCCGGAGGAGCGGCTGCTTGAGCTGAATCTGGTGCCGATTCCGATGGACGACGATACGGCGCCTGGCTTGCTGCTCGTCCTGCAGGACGTGAGCGCGATCCGCCGTCTCGAACGGATGCGCAGCGAATTCGTCGCGAACGTATCGCACGAGCTCAAGACGCCCGTCGCCGCCGTCAAAGGCTTCGCGGAGACGCTGCTCGCCGGCGCGGTCAACGATCCGGAGACGGCGCGTTCCTTCTTGAAGATCATCCAGGACGAGAGCGACCGGCTGAACCGTCTGATCGGCGACATCCTGGAGCTGTCCAAGATCGAGTCGCGACGCTCGCCGCTGCAATTTTCCCCGATCGACCTGAGGTCGTTCCTCGAGCGGCAGCTGGAGTTCCTCGGGACGGAGGCAGCCAAGAAGGAGATCTCGCTGGAGCTCGACGCGCCCGAGGAGCTGTTCATCGAGGCTGACGAGGATCGGCTTGGACAGATCACGCTGAATCTGCTGCAAAACGGAATCAGCTATACGCCGGAAGGCGGCCGGGTGCGGGTGAAGGCGGTCATCGTCGAGACCGAGAGAGAAGAGGGCGGGGATATCGAGGAGCATGTCCGGATTACGGTTTCCGATACGGGCATCGGCATTCCGAAGAAAGATTTGCCCCGCATTTTCGAGCGGTTCTACCGGGTCGACAAAGCCCGCTCGCGCAGCTCCGGCGGCACGGGATTGGGGCTGTCGATCGTCAAGCACCTGGTCGAGCTGCATCATGGCACGATTCGGGTGGAGAGTACGGTAGGCGTCGGATCGACTTTTGTAATCGAACTCCCGCTTATTCAAGACTATTAGCATTACGTTATTTTACGTGGCGTTGACATTCGGATGATCCTGGATTTACGGCGGCATGATAAATTGACTGAAGAGGCCGGGACGTCAGACGGACCGATCGGACTGGAGGAGCTTATGTCGGACAAGGTGCTCATTATTGAAGACGAACCTACCATTGCACGTCTGGTCACCTACAATTTGTCGCAAGACGGATACGAGACCGAAGTGATCGGCAACGGCGCTGAGGGATTGCACAAGGCGATTCAAGACGAGTATGCGATTATATTCCTGGATTTGATGCTGCCCGGGATGAATGGCTTCGAGGTGCTGCAGAAGCTGCGCCAGCATGGCGTGAAGACGCCAGTCATCATCCTGACGGCCCGCAATGCGGAAGAAGAAGTCGTACAAGGGCTCAAGCTCGGCGCGGACGACTACATCACCAAGCCGTTCGGCGTCGCGGAGCTGCTTGCCCGCACATCGGCGGTGCTGCGGCGCTCGCGCAACGAGGAGGCCCGGCCCAAGTCCGATCCTACCGGCGAAAAGGTGATCTCGCTCGGCGCGCTGCAGATTTATCCGGACAAATACGAGGTGCAGGTCGGCAGCGAATGGATCACGCTGCGTCCCAAGGAGTTCGAGGTTCTGCTGTACCTGGCCGAACGCCCGGGCATCGTCATTACGCGCGACGACTTGATGAACGTCGTATGGGGCTTCGATTATATCGGCGGGCAGCGGACGGTGGACGTGCATGTCAGTTCGCTGCGCAAAAAGCTCGAGCTGAACCAGCAATCGGTGCAGATCGAATCGATCCGCGGCGTCGGCTACAAGCTGACGGTCAGCCGGAAGACGGGAATCGCCGGAAAGGCATAAATAGGCTAGTTAAGCGAGACGGATTCGCCAGTTATGGACGGCGGATTCGTCTTCTTTGTGCTAAAATGGGAGCACGGATTTAAAGGAGCTGACACGGAAATGGACGACTATACTACGCAGCCGGAAGGGGTATTCCGCTCGGTCTGCTCGCTTGATTGCCCGGACCAATGCGGCTTGCTCGTACACAAGCGGGAAGGGGTTATCGTCAAGGTCGAGGGCGATCCGGATCACCCGGTAACCCGAGGCGCGATCTGCAACAAGGTGCGCAATATGGCGTCGCGCGTCTACGACGACAAGCGGCTGACGACGCCCCTTCGGCGCGTAGGTCCCAAGGGCGAGGGGAAATTCGAGCCAATCTCCTGGAACGAAGCGATCGCAGAAATTACGGATCGGTGGAAAACGCTTATCGCGGAACGAGGTTCCGAAAGTATACTGCCCTACAGCTTCTACGGCAATATGGGCCGGATCGGTACGGAAGGGATGGGGAACAGGTTCTTTAGCCGGATGAACGCGTCCGTGCTTGACAAAACGATCTGCGACGCGGCGGGAACGGTCGGCTATCGGTATACGATGGGCGGCAGCTTCGGCACCGATCCGGAGCAGACGGTTCATGCCAAGCTGTTCATTTTCTGGGGAATCAACGCGGTCAGCACGAACATGCATCAGGTTACCATTGCGGAACAAGCGCGTAAGGCCGGCGCGAAGATCGTCGCGATCGACGTCCACCGCAACCGGACCGGCAAATGGGCGGATTGGTTCATCCCGCTGCGGCCCGGTACCGATACGGCGCTGGCGCTTGGCATCATGCACGTACTGTTCGCCGAAGGAATGACGGACGAGGCGTTTCTGCGCCAGTACACGGTCGGTCACGAGGAGCTTCGCGAGCATGCGGCAGCTTACGATCCCGCGACGGTGTCGGACATTACAGGCGTGCCTGAAGCGGATATTTTGGAGTTGGCCCGGCTTTACGGAGAAACGCTGCCCTCGTTTATACGCATCGGCAACGGCATCCAGCATCACGACAACGGCGGCATGAACGTACGCGCGATCGCCTGCCTGCCCGCGCTGACTGGACAATGGCTCGTGCCGGGCGGCGGAGCGATCAAGGGGAACGGCGGTTACGTCAAGCACAACTCCATGGCGCTCGAGCGGCCCGATCTGCGCAGAGGGCGGCAGACGAGACGCGTCAATATGAACCGGATCGGCAGCGCGCTGCTGGAGCTGGAACCTTTGATTTCTTCGCTGTACGTGTATAACAGCAATCCCGCCATCGTTGCGCCCGAATCGAATAAGGTCCGCAAGGGTCTGGCTCGGGAAGATCTGTTTACTGTCGTGCACGACTTGTTCCTGACCGAGACCGCCAAGTACGCGGACATCGTGCTTCCGGCGACCTCGGCCTTCGAAAACACGGATTTGTACCATTCGTATTGGCATCACTACGTGCAAATCCAACAACCGGTCGTGGTGCCATACGGGGAGAGCAAGTCGAATAACGAGGTGTTTCGCCTGCTCGCCGCGGCAATGGATTACTCGGATGATGCGTTCAAGGACGACGACGCGGAAATGATTCGACAGGCTGTCGATTTCCCGGGCAATTCTGCCTACGATCCTGTCACCTACGAGGCGTTGGTGGAGCACAAGTTCGTGCGCGCGGACGTGAAGCCGCTGTTCCCGGGCCGGCTGCCGACGCCGAGCGGCAAGATTGAGCTGTATTCGCAGGCGATGGAGCGTCACGGCTTGCCGCCCCTGCCGACGTACGTGCCGTTGGCGGAGGAAGGAAAAGAGGCTTACCCATTCGCCTTCATCCCTGCGCCGAATCATAATTTTTTAAACTCGACGTTTTCCAATAATGAGAAGCATGCGCGAATGGAAAAAGTGCCGAAGCTGCATATGCATTCAGCGGATGCGGAATCCCTTGGCATCGTCGAAGGGGACGAGGTGCGCATTTGGAACGAACGCGGCGAGGCTTGGCTGACCGCTTCGGTGGGCGAGGACGTTCTGCCCGGCATCGTTGTCAGCCAGGGTCTTTGGGCGGACAGGAGCGAAGGCCGCAACGCGGCGGTCAACGCGCTTACGCCGGACCGGCTGTCCGATATGGGCGGCGGCGCGGTGTTTTTCTCGGGCCGGGTCGCGGTCGCGAAGGCGCCAGTGCCGGCGGATGCGGTCGGCAGCGCGACCTGAGGCGAGAATGGAGCGGATGGGAGGAAGCAGGGGATGTCCCCTGCTTCTTTTTTGCGTTTGAGCGATCTGCTGGAGCGATGCAGCTAGAATCGCCTTCTCTACAGGAGGCGATTGAGAGAAATGGTGGCGAGCGGAGGTCATCGCCTTCTCTACAGAAGGCGATGGGGTGGAATGGTGGCGAGCAGAGGTCATCGCCTTCTCTACAGAAGGCGATTGGGTGGAATGGTGGCGAGCGGAGGTCATCGCCTCCTCTACGGGAGGCGATGGGGTGGAATGGCGGCGAGCAGAGGTAATCGCCTTCTCTACAGAAGGCGATGGGGTGAAATGGCGGCGAGCGAAGGTCATCGCCTCCTCTACGGGAGGCGATGGGGTGGAATGGCGGCGAGCGGAGGTCATCGCCTTCTCTACAGGAGGCGATGGGGTGGAATGGCGGCGAGCGGAGGTCATCGCCTTCTCTATAGGAGGCAATTGAGTGAATTGGCGGCGAGCAGAGGTAATCGCCTTCTCTACACGAGGCGATGGGGAGAAATGGCGGCGAGCGATCGGGTGAAATGGGCGCGAGATGAGACAAAAGTATAGAGCCAAGGGAGCCGCGAGCGCTACTGCCCCGCTTGACAAAATGGTTGTATAAATTTAAACTAAATCTAAATTTAAATATTACAGCGAGCTTTTTACGAACACTCCAAATTCCAATAAAGAGGGGATTCCCATGACCAAACGAAATCTGACGGCCCCCCGCAAGCTTGTTTATGACATCGTAATGCAGGCCAACGACCACCCGACCGCCGCAGATATTATCGACCGCCTTAAGTCGCAGGGACAGTCCGTCGCTTACGCCACCGTTTACAACTCGCTCCGCTATTTGACCGACGAAGGCCTGATTCATGAGCTGAAGCTCGAGGGCAAGACGAGCCGGTACGACGGGCGCGGCGAGGACCATGCGCACATCGTGTGCATCTCCTGCGGCAAAGTCGACGAGGTGATGACGCCTCCGCCGGCAGAATGGCTCGCAAAGGTGGCCGAGGAGAGCGGATACGCGCTGACGGACGAGCAATTTATTTTCAAAGGAGAGTGCCCCGCATGCCGGACATCCAAGCAGAAGAATTAATGGGCGCTTACTGCGACACGACGCGCCGGATCGTCGTCGTCAGCGCGTACCCCGCGCGATTGCAGCCATTGCTCGCAGAGCTGACGACACGCTGCTACGACGTGCTTGTGTTCCGCCATGGACAGGAGGCGCTGCTGTCCAGCCTGCAGATCGATCTGCTGATCGCGGACCGTTCCGTCGCCGGCCAGGATCCGCTCAGCGGAATGGCAGAGCTTAAGACGCCTGCGCTCTACCTGGTGGAGCCCGCCGCGCTGCAGAATAACGCTGCGAATGCGGGTTCGGGAGCCACCTCAAGCGAGGCCTGGCCGGGCGACGTCGGCGCGCTGCTCGTCCGGATCGAGGACCTGGCCGGCAAGAGCGCTCCGTTGGCCGGACCCGACGAAGCGGCGTTCAAGGACATCCGCATGGATCTCCGGCGGGTGACCGTGCAGCGGGACGGACGGCGAGTAGAGCTGACCAAGACGGAGTTCGATATCTTGCGGGCGCTGCTCATGGCCGGCGGCGGCGTATTGTCGCGCCAGGACTTGATGGAAAAGCTGTGGGGCGAAGGCTATTTCGGCGGCAGCAATTCGATCGACGTTCACATTAAGAGCTTGCGCAAAAAGCTCGGCGACGACCCGAAAAATCCGCTTTATATCGTGACCGTTCGCGGCGTGGGCTACCGGACGGCCGACTAGGCTGATTAGGCGGACTAAAACGATCTGTACGACCGGAGCTACAGGAACGACCTGAACGATCGGACGACTTGAACGGCTTCGCATTTTCTTCATCAAACGTTCATGACGCCTTCATTCGGCCTTCATGCCCGTACGGTTGACCGGTGATAAGATGAATACATCGAACGCCAAGCGCTTGAGAGGAGAGAGTCAAATGAGACATACGATTATCGTCGGCACGGGCCCTGCGGGACTGACCGCAGCCATTTATCTTGCTCGCGCGGGGCTCGCTCCGCTCGTCATCGAAGGTCCCGAACCCGGCGGCCAACTGACGACTACGACCGAAGTCGAGAATTTTCCGGGATTCCCCGAAGGTATCATGGGGCCGGAATTGATGGATAATATGCGCAAGCAAGCGCAGCGATTCGGAGCGGAGTTCCGCAGCGGCTGGGTGACGAAGGCCGATCTGTCCAAGCGTCCGTTCACGCTTACCGTAGACGGCAAGGAAGAGCTGCAGGCGCAGACCGTCATCGTATCCACGGGCGCGTCGGCCAAGTACCTGGGCATTCCCGGGGAAAAGGACAACGTCGGACGCGGCGTGAGCACATGCGCGACCTGCGACGGCTTCTTTTTCAGAGGAAAGAAGATCATCGTCATCGGCGGCGGCGACTCCGCGATGGAGGAAGCGAACTTCCTGACCCGCTTCGCGTCGGAAGTCGCGCTGGTCAACCGCCGCACCGAGCTGCGCGCCTCGAAGATCATGCAAGAGCGTGCCCGCGAGAATGCGAAGATCAGCTGGAGCCTGAATCGCACGCCGCTTGAAGTGGTCGCCGGACCGCTTGGCGTGAAGGGCCTCAAGGTGTTGAACAACGAGACGGGCGAAGAGGAACTGATCGAAGCGGAAGGCGTATTCGTGGCGATCGGCCACACGCCGAACACGAAGTTCCTGGAAGGCCAGCTGAAGACGGACGAGACCGGCTACATCCTCGTCACGCCGGGCACGACCGAGACGAACATCCCTGGCGTATTCGCCTGCGGCGACGTCCAGGACAGCAAGTACCGCCAAGCGATCAGCGCCGCGGGCACCGGTTGTATGGCCGCACTGGACGCTGAACGGTTCCTGGAGGCGAACGAATCGCCGGCTTCCATCGCTGCCGTTTTTTAAGTAAAAACTCGCATCCTAATCATTCACCCTACACCCTACACCTAGGAGGATTCATCCCATATGACGACAATCGCCAACCCGTATCCATTCGCCAAAGTCGGTCTTCCCGCCCCTTCCTTTAACCTGCTGTCCACGAAAAACCTCGATTCGCTCGAGGAAAAAGTGTCGCTTGAAGAGTATCGCGGCAAATGGCTCGTGTTTTTCTTCTGGCCGTTCGACTTCACCTTCGTGTGCCCGACCGAGATCCGCGGCTTCAGCGACAGCTACGACGAATTCAAAGCGTTGAATTGCGAGGTGCTGGGCGCGTCGGTCGATAGCGTCTATACGCACAAGGCTTGGATCGAGACGCCGGTCGACCAGAACGGCATCGGCGCGATCAAGTTCCCGATCGTATCCGACTTTACTAAAGAAACGGCGCATGCCTATGGCATATTGGACGACGCGACCGGCGCGGCTCACCGCGGCCTCTTCATCGTCGATCCCGAAGGCGTGCTGCGTTATCAGGTCGTAACCGACATGAACGTCGGCCGCAGCGTGGACGAGACGCTCCGCATCTTGCAGGCGCTCCAATCCGGGGGCCTGTGCCCGGTGAACTGGAAGCCGGGCCAAAAGACGCTCGGCTAATCCCGATAACTGAAATAAGATGGACCGGAAGCGCGACTTCCGGTCCATTTGCCCGTTCGCCGGGCGAACGCTTCGCTTCAGGGATGGACAAAAAGGGGAAAAATGGGAAGAGGCTGACTGCTTGGCCTAGAGAGGCAGGCGGCAGCCGAAAGGAGGTAACGCAATGAACGAGGTTGTCGTGAAGCTTATGCAGCACCGCTCCGTACGATCGTTCGATCCGACGCCGATTCCGGAGGCGCATCTGCGGGAGATCGTGTCGGCAGGCCAAATGGCATCGACGTCGAGCAATGTGCAGGCTTATAGCGTTATCGCGGTCACGGATCCTGCGCTTAAGCGAGAATTGTCCGTCTTGACGGGCAACCAGGTATATGTCGAGACTTGTCCGGCGTTTCTCGTCTGGTGCGCGGATTTGAACCGGCTCTCCGGCGCCGCTGCGGCGCATATCGAGCCGGGCGGCGAGACCTACGCGGATTCCGCGGAGAGCTTTATCGTCGCGACGGTGGACGCATCGCTTGCCGCGCAGAACGCGGCGACCGCAGCGGAGTCGATGGGCTACGGCATTTGTTATATCGGAGGCATCCGCAACCGGATCGAGGAAGTATCGTCGCTGCTCGGCATTCCAAGCCTGGCGTATCCGGTGTTCGGCATGTGCGTGGGGCTGCCGGACCAACCAAGCGGACAACGGCCGCGACTGCCGGTCGAAGCGGTGCTCCACTGGGATCGGTATGACGCCGAGCGAGGGCAAGGCCCGGTTGAACAATATGACGAGACGATGACCCGATATTTGCAAATGCTTCCTGCAGCGGTGAATCCGGGTCTTTTTTGTGACAGGGCGGCATCGCGCTTGTGATCGCGTCTTTGGCTGTCCTATACTACTATCTATTGCGATACAACGGCGTAAGACGAGCCGCTTGAAGGAGGATGGACGCGATTTTGAGTCCGACATGGAAAGGGGCCGCAGCGGCCTTGCTGGCGATGGCGCTGCTCGCCGGATGCGGGACGGGGAAGTCGGATTCGAACGGCGCATCGGCACCGACCGGATCGTCCGCGACCGCTTCGGCATCGGCTTCGTCGTCGGCTGGGCAGGCGCTGCCGGCCGACGGGGAGGCGAAGACGTATCACTTCGACCTGAAATCTACGTCTGTCGAGCCGCTGCCCAAGTGGGCCGGCCAGGTCGACATGACCAAGAAGGATCCGTTGTACGTATCGGGAACCGATCTTGAAGGCGCGCTCGCGATTGATCTGAAGCTGACGCGCAAAGGCAATTATTTGATCGCCGGCGGCGAAGGCGTGCTATGGAACGGACAGCGCTCCGTCAAATTCGCCATGCCCGACAATTCCACGCTGATCGAGAAGCCCTTGAGCGCGGACGGCACCCTCGTATTCGGGGGACTCCAGGCGCATTCGGACGAGATCGAACGCGACTTCTCGTTCGACCTGCGCCTCGTTCCGGAAGCGGGCGAGCTCGAGCTGCGCCTGCCGAACAAGGACGGACTGATCCGCTTCGGCCACAGCGCGGTGCTTGAACGGCACGAGGAAGAGGTCGCCCAGGTCGTCTCGGCATCCTGATGCCTGAAGCCCCGTTTTGCGCCGAGACGGGGCTTTTCGCGATGGGCGAAGCTTGACGCCCGGAGAAGTATTCTCATATAATGAATTAAAATCCGATTGTTAATATCGGAATAACGGAAAAGGTGTGAGCAATCATGTCCAAGATCGTCATTTTGCAAGGCAGCCCGACAGCTAAATCCAGACTTAACGGCGTACTGGACCGCGTACGCAGCCAGATCGAGGAGAGCGGCGCTGAGGTGTCGGTCGTAAACGTACGCGATCTGCCTGCGGAGGATCTGCTCCACGCCCGCTTCGACAGCGAAGCGATCGCGGAAGCGAATCGACTCGTCGCGGATGCGGATGCCGTCGTTATCGCTTCTCCCGTTTACAAAGCGTCCTTTACCGGCATTTTAAAAGCTTATCTCGACTTGCTGCCGCAAAAGGGATTGGAAAATAAAATCGTGCTGCCGCTTGTCGTCGGCGGTACGATCGCGCATTTGCTGGCCATCGACTACGCCTTCAAGCCGGTGCTGTCCGTGCTGGGCGCGCGCAATATCCTGACCGGCGTTTTCGTGCTGGATACGCAGGTGACCTGGGGCGATGACGGCAAAGCCCGGATCGAAGAGGAGATCGCGGGCCGCATCGATGCCGCGACTTCGCTGCTCTTGCAGGAA
This sequence comes from Cohnella sp. GCM10012308, assembly GCF_042649185.1. Lineage (NCBI taxonomy): Bacteria > Bacillati > Bacillota > Bacilli > Caryophanales > Paenibacillaceae > Cohnella > Cohnella sp. GCM10012308. The sequence goes on along the minus strand of NZ_JBHRYU010000002.1, from coordinate 365,229 downwards.
GCGCGCTGGCAAACCTCGCGGGCGCAGGGCTAAGCCTAAGAGTAAGCGCCGGGCCTTCTTTTATACGCAACTCTATACGCAACCGATCGGAGGCGAATGCGCCGCCGGCCGGTTGCGTTTTATTAAATAATAAGCAAAAGCTTGTAGACAACCGCCCTTTCGTTATAAAATTGATGTCATGTTGCGATTTACGGTGATATGTTATGGAGACGAACGATAGTCGTTAGCGATAAGGCAGCTAAAAGGAGAAGGTAGTCATGATGACCATTCACAGCAAAACGAGCCATTGCAAAATCGTCGATTGTACGGTGCGCGACGGCGGACTCGTCAACAATTGGGATTTCAGCGTCGAATTCGTGCAGGATCTGTATCAGAGCCTGCACGAGTCCGGCGTCGAATATATGGAGATCGGCTACAAAAATTCGCCGCGCCTCCTGAAGGGCGCCGATCAAGCGGGACCGTGGCGTTTCCTGGACGACGACTTTCTGCGCAAGGTGATTCCGCACAAGCTGAATACGAAGCTGTCCGCGCTGGTCGATGTCGGCCGCGTCGACGAGAACGACATCTTGCCGCGAAGCGAGTCGCTGCTGGATCTGATCCGCGTCGCCACGTACGCGCGCGATACGGAGAAGGCGATCGAGCTCGGCACGCTGTTCCATGAGCGCGGCTACGAGACGACGATCAACATCATGGCGCTGTCCAACGTGATGGACAACGAGCTCAACGAAGCGCTCGCCATGATCGGCGACAGCCCGATCGACGTCGTCTACATCGTCGACTCCTACGGCAGCCTCGATCCGGACGACATGCGTTTTCTGGTCGAGAAATTCAAGCGTACGCTGAAGCACAAGCGTCTTGGCGTGCACACGCACAACAACATGCAGCTTGCGTTCGCCAATACGCTGGCCGCCGCGGACCTCGGCGTCGAGCTGCTTGACGCATCCGTCTACGGCATGGGCCGCGCGGCCGGCAACACGCCGACCGAGCTGCTGCTTGCCAAGCTCACCAACCCGAATTACAGCCTGCGGCCGGTGCTTGGCATGATCGAGCGCCATATGCTGAAGCTGCGTGAAAAAGAGGAGTGGGGCTACCTCATTCCGGACATGATCACCGGCACGCTCGACGAGCATCCGCGTTCGGCTATGGGCTGGCGCGCTTCGCCGGAGCGCGACCGTTTCACGGATTTCTACGACAAGATGACGACCCCCGAGGTTTACCCGGGCAAATAAGTCGAAACGGCTCAAAAAAAGGGACGAAGCAGCGCTGACTGCTTCGTCCCGTTTGCGTTGCCGCGATGTCATACGCGCGATTGCGCGCGCTTCGCGTCAATGGTAGCCCTCAAGCTCGCCTTGCCCGCGGACCGCGGCGGCATGCTTCTGGGGATTGGGGTGGAAAAAGGCGTCGCCGCCAAGCGACTTGCCGCCTACCGATACGGCTTGAACGGATACCGCGATGTCGAGCGATTCTGCGAACCGCCGGAGCAGCGCTTCCTGCTGCATGCCGTCGAGCTCGATGTACCAGGATAAAGTGCCGTAATGCTGAATGACGAACAGCCGCGCTCTCTCGAAGGCGACCTGCCATTCTTCGTCGCCTTGACGGACGAGCAGGGATGCCAGTTCAAAAGTTTCCATATTCGCGTAATCTCCAGTCGTTTAAAGGAAATGCCGATCCGATTGGCGGGACAAACGCGGCGGGCTATGATAGACAAAACAAAAAGCCGTAGCCGACGATGCATACATTGTAGCCGTTCGCGGGGTAGGCGCGCAACGCGGAAAGAAGCGCGGATGAAATGGCATACGGGCAAAACGAGCAGGAATCGACTGGTGGCCAGACGTTTGACGCACGCGCCGATCCGAGATTTGAAGCGGCTTCATCGCTGCGTTACGATATACGAATACGATAGCGCATGCAAGCTCGGCCGAAATGCAACTAAGATGGCCCCTTCGCGTCATGCGGGGGCATACAGGTATCGCTTATACTGATAGTTACGAATTTTACGGACCGATGGAAGGCGGTAATGGAGCGAAATGAAAAACTTCGAAATGGCCGGGAAGCGCGATGGCCGCTCCCGGAAACGATTCGCGCCGGCGCTCCGGCGAACGGGCATGCTGGCGCTATGGCTCGTCCTGATCGCTTCTTTGGCGGCGGCCTTCGCGCCGGCGGCAGCCGCGCACGCGGTTCTGGAGCGGGCGACGCCGGCGCAGGACGCACAGATCGCAGAGGGTCCGGACGCCGTCGAACTCACGTTTAACGAACGGCTTGACGGCGGTTCGTCCGCGCGTCTGGCCGTCTTGAACAGCGACTCCAAAACGGTGGCATCGGGCAAGCCGGAGCGAACCTCCCAGGGGAAGGGAATTCGGCTTGCGCTGCCCAAGCTGGGCGAGGGCCATTATACGGTGACTTACTCGGTCATCTCCGCGGACGGGCATCCGGTCGAAGGCGCGTATGTATTCACGGTAGGCAATCCCCCGCCGCTGACGGATGCGGCCGAGCTTGATCCGCATGCCCAGCTCGGACATAGCTCCCACAGTCACGGCGGCGAGCAGGATCTGACGACGACCCGCTTTATTTTTTATGCCAGCCGGGTGTTGTTTTTCGCATCCCTGCTAGTGCTCTCCGGGCTGCTGTTATGGGGGCTAAGACGCGAGACGTCTGCCTCGGAGAAGTCGTCCCGCGAGACGTGGATCGGTTGGACGGCGCAGTTCGGCGCGCTCGCGACGCTTGTGTACGTCGTGCTGCAGATGTCGAACCTGACCGAAGGCGAGCCGTTCTCCGAATGGGGACGCATCTTGACCGATACGACGGTCGGACGCCTGTATGCCGCGCAGCTGGTGCTCGCGTTTGCCGCGATGCTGCTTCGCGGAGCGGGCACGTACCTCAGGCTGGCCTGGGTGCTGCTCGCGCTTGCCTCGGAAGCCTGGAACGGGCATGCCGCGGCATTCTCCCCGGAAGCTTATACGCTCGCGCTCGATTTCGTCCATCTGCTCGCTGCGGCCGTCTGGTCGGGCGGACTCGTGCTCCTCGCCGCCGTCTGGCACCGCGAGAGACCCGAGGCGGGCAGATTCGCGCTCGTCTTTTCCAAGTGGGCGCTGCTATCGTTCCTGCTGCTCGCTTTGACAGGAACGCTCAGCACGCTGCAGTTTTTGCCGACGCTCTCCTACTTGTTCGAGACGTCCTGGGGAACCTGGCTGCTCATCAAGGTCGGCCTGTCTTTGCTGGTCGTCGTCGTGGCCTTCTTCATTCGCATGCGTCTGCGCAAGGGCGAGCTGCCCCGCGCCGGCCTGCTGCGCGCCGATCTCGGCTTGCTCGGGGCCATCGTGCTCAGCGTGGGAGTGCTGACATACCAGAATCCGCTGCCGGCCAACCAGCCGATCTCCTACCACGAGATGGGAAATGACATGCACGTGACGCTTCGCATCTCGCCGGGCGTACCTGGAGACAACGCGTTTACGCTGAAAATATGGCTGCCTGACAGCGTCGGCGCGCCGAAGAAAGTCGCGCTGCGCCTTCGCCCGCTCGGCAGCGGGGACGTCGGTTTTATCGACGTGCCGCTCGAAGCCTACGAAGATTCTGAGCTCGACGACTTCCCCGATTTCACAAAGGCGACCTTCCAGTCGAAGGGACCTTACTTGGCGGTACGGGGGCGCTGGGAAGCGCAAATCCGGGTGACGGACAGCACCGATACCGAGATCGTGAGATCCACGACCTTCCGTATCTATTGACGCTCTCAAACGGCTTACAGCTTATGGGACGGGAGAGAATCCGATGAACGACCGCCGGATCAAATGGATGATCCTGCTCATCCCGACGCTGACGATCGGCCTGTGGGAATATGTCAGGCATGCGTTTCTGCTGCCGTATATGACGATGGATCTTGGCAATTTCCTTGCGCCCTTCATCGTGCTCGCGGTGACGCTCACGCTCGTGAGGGGATTGTTCGCGCGGCTGGAATCGTCCCAGCGCGCGCTTCAGCGGGAACGCTCGCTCAGCGCGGCGCTGGAAGAGCGGGAGCGGCTCGCGGGAGAGCTTCATGACGGCATCGCGCAGTCGCTGTTTCTGCTGGCTGTCAAGCTGGACAAGCTGGATGCTTCGCCGGACGAGGCGGCGCGCGCCGCGACGGTAGGCGGGCTGAGGGAGACGGTCCGCGACGTGCACGAGGACGTGCGCCAGGCGATCGCCAGGCTTCGCCTTCCACCCGAAGCTGCAGATCACGCTTGGGTGGAGCCGCTGCGCGAGCTGCTCGGCGAGACGGCGGCTCTGACCGAGGCGAAGGCGGAGTTTCGCTGGGACATTCCCGAGGATATGCTGGGCATTAAGGAAAAAGTCGAGCTGCACGCCTGCCTGCGCGAAGCGCTGGTCAACGTGCGCAAGCATGCCCGCGCGGATCGCGTTTTTGTCGTGGGCGAGCGCACGCCGGGCGGCGGCTTCCGCTGCGCGGTCATCGACGACGGCGTCGGCTTCGCGGGCGATCCGCTGGAGGCGCCGGGCAGATTCGGCTTGCGCATGGTTCGAGAGCGCGCGAGCCGCATGGGGTGGACGTTCGGCGCGACATGCGCGGACGGCCTGACGGTAATCGAGCTGACGAAAAAAGGAGCGAATGAAAATGGACGGCGGATGGCGGATTCTGCTCGTTGACGACCACAGACACGCGAGGCAGGGCATGCGGGAGATCGTGGAAGGATGTCCCGACTTCACCGTCGTCGGAGAAGCCGCCAGTGGCGAGGAAGCGATCGGACGCATGCCGGACGCCAGGCCGGACCTGGTGCTCATGGACATTCATATGCCTGGAATGGGCGGGCTGGCGGCATCCAAGGCGATCAAGGATGCTTATCCCTGGGTCAAGATCGTCATCGTGACCGTGTCCGACGAGCCCGCCCATCTGTTCGAGGCGCTCAAGAAGGGGGCGCAGGGCTATCTGCTCAAAAATCTGAATCCATCGGCCTGGCGGGAATATCTGCGCGCCGTCGCTTCGGACGACGCCCCGCTGAGCGCGGATATCGCGCTGTCGATCCTTAGAGAATTCGCCGGGCGCGGGCGAGACAGAGGAGCAGATGCAAGAGCAGGGGCAGGGGCCGATAGTCCGGCAGACGCGACAAGCGCCTTTAAGCGGCCCGGTTCTCCGGAGCGCGACGAGCCGCTGCGCGAGGATCTGACGCCGAGAGAGAAGGAGATTCTCCTGGAAGTGGCAAGAGGACTCACCAACCGCGACGTCGCGGCCGCGCTTGGCGTATCGGAGCATACGGTCAAAAACCATCTGAAAAACATTTTGCAAAAGCTCCATCTCGGCAATCGGGTACAGCTGACCAGGTATGCGTACGAGCAGGGAATTGTCGATCCGTGAGGTTCAATGCATGGCTCTTTGGGGTCATGCGCGTAGAAGCGGCGTTGCTTACAATATAGCTTATCCACGGAATAGAGAGGTTGGTTGACGTTGAAAAAGATAGGGGCTTTGCTGTTCGCCGCCACGTTGGCGTTCGGCTACACGAGCATGGCAAGCGCGCACGTCCGGGTCGAACCGGCGGAGGTCACGCAAAATGCGTACCAGGTATTCACGATCCGGATCCCGAGCGAAAACGAAGGCGTCAACACGACGCAGGTCAAGCTGGACGTCCCTGCCGGCGTGGAAGTGTCGCGCTTCGAGCCGTATCCGGGTTGGACGAGCACGACCGAGAAGGACGCGGACGGCAAAGTCGTTTCCGTCACCTGGAAGACCGACGGCAAAGGCATCACCGAGACGGAGTTCGTGCAGTTTCTGTTCCAGGGGCACGTCGCGGAGGACGCGAAGGAGCTGGTATGGAAGGCGCACCAGACATACTCTGATGGTGCCGTCGTCGATTGGAGCGGCGCGCCGGACGCCGATACGCCGGCTTCGGTGACGACGGTAACGGCGGCTGCGGCCGGAAGCGACGGTCACGGACATACGGCAGCCGCATCGGCGGACGCGTCGGACAGCGAACGGGATCCGCTGACGCTCGGCCTGGCCATCGCCGGCTTGGTGGCGGGACTGGCGGCGCTGGCGATCGCGCTGCTGCGCAAGAAGTCGCGCTAAGCTGAGCGGCGCAATGATGCTCCTCGCAAGCGATAGCGGCTTGAAATGCCGCTGGAAACTTGCGCGGAGCATTTTTGCGAGCGATAGCGGAATCGGGGCGATTAACGGCTAGCTTGGCGCCTTCATTCGGGCAAAATTGCCTTTGTTGCATGGCGCTAACGGCCGGATCGGCGCTCGCAGCCGAGCGATAGCGGCGGCCAGTGCCGCTAACGGCCGGATCGACGCTCGCAGCCGAGCAATAGCGGCAGCCAGTACCGCTAACGGCGGGATCGGCGCTTGCGGCCAAGCAATAGCGGCAGCCAGTGCCGCTAACGGCCGGATCGACGCTCGCAGCCGAGCTATAGCGGCAGCCAGTGCCGCTAACGGCGGCCTGGAGAGCCCATTCACGTTCGTCGACTTGCTTGACGTGCCGCGTTCCCCTATAATAACTAGTAATTCCAAGCAATAATCAATAAATGCGAAGATGGAGACAAGTAAGCAGCGCCTGCCTGATCAGGGAGGGAACGCCGAGACTGAGAGCGTGCCCGAGGAGAAGAGCTGCCGAATTTCACTCCGGAGCAGTCGCTTGAATGCCGACGGGATCCGATGCGTTGGCTAGTAGAGCGGACCGGCAGCGGCCCGTTACGCCGTTCGAGCGGGAATTCCGACTTGACGATGTTTCTTCATCTGCAGATTGTCGTCAGCGAGATTCCAATTAGGGTGGTACCACGGTCCTTTCGTCCCTTTTACGGGGAGGAAGGGCCTTTTTTGTCGGTTCGCATAAGGGCAAGCCGGCCGATAGACCAAGCGATAAAGGAGAGAGGCATCATGAAGGACCGGTTGGAGGCGCTGCGCGTTGAGGCGCTTGCGCAGTTGCAGGAGGTGGCCGATGCCGGCCGCCTGAACGATCTGCGCGTGCATTATTTGGGCAAAAAGGGTCAACTCACGGAAATCTTGCGCGGCATGGGCGGCCTCAGCGCCGAGGAACGTCCGGTGATCGGGCAGGTCGCCAACGACGTGCGCGCCGCCATCGAGGCCGTGCTGTCCGACAAGCAAGCCGCATTCGACCGTGCCGAGACGGAGCGCAGACTGGCCGCGGAGACGATCGACGTCACGCTGCCGGGCAGGAGCGTCGCGACAGGCAGCGTTCATCCGCTGACCAAGGTGACGCAGGAGATCGAAGACATTTTCCTCGGGATGGGTTATACGATCGCGGAAGGTCCGGAGGTCGAGACCGATTACTTCAACTTCGAGGCTTTGAACCTGCCCAAGGATCATCCGGCGCGGGACATGCAGGATTCCTTCTACATTACGGACGAGATTCTGCTGCGCACGCACACTTCTCCGGTACAGATCCGCGCGATGAAAAACGCGGACGGCGCAACGCCGCTTAAGGTCATTTGTCCGGGCCGCGTATACCGCCGCGACGATGACGACGCGACGCATTCGTTCATGTTCCACCAGATCGAAGGACTCGTCGTCGGCCCCGACATTCGCATGAGCGACCTGAAGGGTACGCTGCTGCAATTCGTCCAGGCGATGTACGGCGCGCAGGTCCAGATTCGTCTGCGTCCGAGCTTCTTCCCGTTCACCGAGCCGAGCGCCGAGGTCGACGTCACCTGCACGCAGTGCGGCGGACACGGCTGCCGGATGTGCAAGCACTCGGGCTGGATCGAGATTCTCGGCTGCGGCATGGTGCATCCGAAGGTCCTCGAGCACGGCGGCTTCGATCCTGAAAAGGTGTCCGGCTTCGCATTCGGCATGGGCGTCGAACGCATCGCCCTGCTGAAGTACGACATCGACGATATTCGTCACTTCTACAACAACGATCTGCGGTTCCTCGGGCAATTCGCCCGTATGTGACGGCTGCTGCCGGTATCTTAGCGAAGGTGAAAAAGGAAGGAGCGGTATAACCCGTGAACGTATCCTATCAATGGTTAAGCGAATATATCGATCTCGGCGGCATCCAGCCGCAGGAGCTCGCCGATCTGCTCACGAGGGGCGGCATCGAGATCGACGGCGTCGTATCCCGCAACGCAGGCGTTACGAAGACGGTCGTCGGCTATGTACTGGAAAAGGAAAAACATCCGGACGCGGATAAGCTGAACGTCTGCAAAATCGATGCCGGCACCGGCGAGACGCTGCAAATCGTCTGCGGGGCGCCTAACGTGGCCGCGGGGCAAAAGGTGCCCGTCGCGCTTGTCGGCGCGAAGCTGCCGGGCGACCTGCAGATCAAGCGCGCCAAGCTGCGCGGCGTCGAGTCGCAGGGGATGATCTGCTCCGCGAGAGAGCTGGGCATCAACGACAAGCTGCTGCCGAAGGAGCTGCAGGAGGGCATCCTCGTGCTGCCTGCAGAGACAGCGGTCGGCACGGATATCGCCGACCTGCTCGGCTTGAACGACTCGGTGCTGGAGCTCGATCTGACGCCGAACCGCTCGGACTGCTTGAGCCTGCTCGGCGTCGCTTATGAGACAGCCGCGCTGACCGGTTTGCCGCTGACGCTGCCAGACCCGGGTAAGGCGCTGTATCCGGCGGCGGACAAGACTGCGGACGCGATCGCGGTCGCCATCGAATCGGCCGAAGCTTGCAGCCACTACGCGATGCGCGTCGTAAAGGGCGTCAAGATCGGCCCTTCCCCGCTCTGGCTGCAAAATAAGCTGATCGCCGCCGGCATCCGGCCGATCAGCAACGTCGTCGACGTCACGAATTTCGTCATGCTGGAGTACGGCCAGCCGCTGCACGCGTTTGATGCGGCCAAGGTTAAAGGCACGGTCCGCGTTCGCTTCGCAAATGAAGGCGAGACGCTTGTCACGCTCGACGGGCAGGAGCGCAAGCTGGAGCCGCACATGCCCGTCATCGCCGACGACGCGCATGCGATCGCGCTGGCCGGCGTCATGGGCGGTCTCGATACCGAAGTGACGGCGGACACGGTCGATATCCTGCTTGAATCCGCCAGATTCGCCGGCGCTCCGGTTCGCAAGACCTCGCGCCAGCTCGGTCTTCGTTCCGAGGCCTCGGCGCGCTTCGAGAAAGGCGTCGATCCGGAGCGTGTGCTCGGCGCGCTGGATCGCGCGGCTTCGCTGATCGCGCAGACGGCCGGCGGACTCGTCACCGACGGGGTCGCCGAGGTGCGCCTCGCAACGCCTGCGCCGGCGGTGATCGAGCTGTCTCTCGAGCGTATCAACCGGATGCTGGGCACTTCGCTGTCCACGCTCGAGGTCAAGACGATCTGGTCGCGGCTCCAGTTCGCGGCCGAGCCGGCGGGCGATGGCGTCTGGCGGCTCACCGTGCCGACGCGCCGCGGCGACATCGCGCGCGCGGTGGACCTGATCGAGGAGGTGGCGCGGCTTAACGGCTACGACCGCATTCCGACGACCCGCATCGAAGGGCCGACGACGACGGGCGCGCTCACCAAATCCCAATCGATCCGCAGAGAGCTTCGGAAGCTGCTGTCCGAAGCCGGACTTAGCGAGGCCGTGACCTATTCGGTCACCTCCGCAAGCCGCGCCGCGCTGTTCCCTGAGCTGTCGGGAGCTGCCGAAGGCATGCGCCCGATCGGTCTGGCAATGCCGATGAGCGAGGAACGCAGCTCGCTCCGGGCGACGCTGCTGCCGAATCTGCTCGAGGCCGCTTCCTACAACAAGTCCCGCCGCAACGCGAACGCCGCGGTGTTCGAGATCGCGAGCGTGTACCATTCCGCGGAGGAGAAGCTGACGACCCTGCCTGCGGAACACCCGAGGCTGGCCTTTCTGCTGACGGGCAATCGTCTTGGCGCAGGCTGGAATCAAGCGGCGGCGGCGTACGACTTCTACGATGCGAAGGGCGTCGTAGAGAAGTTGCTTGCGCGGCTCGGGCTGGCCGGCGCGGTCCGCTTTGAGCAGGCGCAGCCCGCCGACTTCCATCCGGGCCGCACGGCGGCATTGAAGCTTGCGACCGCATCGGGCGTCACGACGATCGGTTACGTCGGCCAGCTGCACCCCGAGCTGCAACGCGACTTCGACTTGGGCGACGCCTATGCCGCCGAGATCGATCTGAAGCCGCTCTATGAAGCGGCAGATTCACACATCGTTTATAGCACGCTGCCTCGCTTCCCGTCCGCGGAGCGGGACTTGGCCGTCGTCGTCGACGGATCGGTGCCCGGCGCTTCTCTCGTAGAGGCCGCGCAGCAGGCTGCGGGCGAGTATCTGGAGTCCGTCCGCGTATTCGACGTCTATGCGGGAGAGCGCCTCGGCGCCGGCAAAAAGAGCGTCGCGCTCTCGCTCGTGTACCGTCATCCGGACCGCACGCTGAACGACGAGGAGATCGCCGAAGCGCAGCAATCCGTCGTTGCCCGACTGGAACAATCTTTCAGCGCGGAGCTTCGCAAATAAGCAGGAAACGGCGCAAAGCGCAGCGAATACATCAGAACGCGAATAGCGGACTGAGAGACGTTCGCTGCGATTTTGCTTAAGTTGGAACGTGGGAGGAATAACCGTGAATGCTGACGACAAGACACGCGTAACGGTTGACATATACGGCACGCAATACACGTTGACCGGACACACCAGCAGCGAATACATGAAACGGGTTGCTTTGCTCGTCAGCGATCAGATGCAAAAGATCGCGAGCGGCTCGCCGCGGCTCGATCTGGCGAGGCTAGGCGTGCTCGCTTCGGTCAATATGGCCGACGAACTTATGCGCATCCGCCGGGAAAACGAGCGGCTCCTCCACGAGGAAATCGAACGCAAACGGCTGTCCGCCGAGATCGAGACGCTGCTGGCCGACTGGGACAAGCACAAGGCCGAGAGCGCCGCGACGCTGGAAGCCGCGGAGCGGGACTTCGCCGAGCGGCAGGCCGATCTGAAGCTAAAGTCCGAACAATCCATCGCCGAAGCGACGGCCAAGGCGGACGAAGAGCGCGAACGGCTGCGCAGCGTCCATCAAGCCGAGCTCGATCGGATCATGGCCGACCACGCAGCCGAGACCGAGCTTTATGCCGAAGAGGCCGAGGCGCTTCGGGCCGCGCATACGGCGGAGCTCGACCGGCGCACGTCCGGCTATGAGGCGGAGCTTGCGAGCTTGAAGTCCGCGCAGGGCGCCGAGCTCGAGCGTCTTCAGGCCGCGCATGCGTCGGAGCTTGCGAGCGCCCGCACGGCGCATGCGGTCGAATTGGAGCAGGCGACCGCCTCGCAGCGCGCCGAGATGGAAGCGGCGGCCGCAAGACATGCGTCCGAGCTTGAAAGCGCCGTCTCGGCACACGGTGCCGAGCTCGAGCGGATCCAGGCCGACCACGCGGCCGAAGCCGAGCTCTTTGCCGAGGAAAACGAAACGCTTAGGCAGGCGCACGCCTCTGCGATGGACGAGATCAAATCCGCGCACGCGGCGGAGCTGGCGCGAATTCGGACTGCGCAGGAAGCCGATCGGGAGCGGGCGCAAGCGACGTTCGAGGCCGAGCTGCGCGATGAGCGCGTCTCGCGCGCCGAAGAGCTCGAATCGCTGCGATCGGCGCATGCGGCCGAGCTGGGTACGCTGAAGAACGGACACGAGCAATCGCTGGCCCAGCGGACGGCGTCGCACGACGAAGAGCTGCGCGCGATGCGCCAAGGCTACGAGGAAGAGCTGGCTCTGCTGCTGGAGGGCAAGCAGGAAGAATTGCAGAGGCTGACGCTGACGCTGGAGACGGCGCTGCGGGAGCGCGAGGAGATTCGCGCACGCATGCAGGATGCCCTGGATGCGGCGCTTGCCGAGGGCGAAGGTCGCGTGAGCGCGCTCCGGGAGAGCCATGCAGCGGAGCTGGCGGGTCTCGAGGCGCGGCAAGCCGAGGAGCGGGAACGCCACGCGGCGGAGCGGGCATCCGAGCTTGAAGCGCTGAAGTCCGGTCACTTGGCCGACCTGGAGCGGCTGAGCGCGGGACACAACGCCGAGCTCGAGGAGCTCCGACTGGAGCTGGAGCTCGAGCGCGAAGCCCGCGAGACGGAGGGCGTGACGGCCGGCACCCAGCTGGCCGAAGCGCTGGAGCGCGCGGCGGCCGACCGTGAGGCCGCGGTCGTCAAGCTCCGCGCCGAGCATGCGGGAGAGCTTGACCGCTTGCTCAAGGAGAGCCGGGGCGAAGCGGATCGTCTGCGCGCCGCCCATCAGGCGGAGCTGGAGACGCTGAAGCGCGAGAGCCACGATACGCTGGAAGCCGTCAAGAGCGAGAGCCGCGATGAGCTGGAGGCTGCCAAGACGGAGCTGGGCGGGGAGCTCGAAGCCGCCAAGGCGACGGTGGAGCGCCTACATACGCAGCTGGCCGAGCAGATGTCCGCGGCCAGGCAGGCCGTAGCGGCGGCGGAGGCGAACTTCGACGAGGAGCGCCGGGCGCTGGCGGCGTCGCTGGATGTCGCCAGGCAGGAGTCGGAAGCAGCCGGACAAGCGGCGGATGCGGCCAAGCGGCAGATCGATGCCGAAGCGCAGCGCTTCGCGGAAGAGCGCCGGCAGCTGGCCGAGCAGACGGAACGGCAGCTGGCGGAAGCCGCGGCGCTGCTGGAGGAGCGCTTGCGCGAGGCAGACGAGGCCGCAGAGCAGCGTCTCGCGCAAGCGCGGGCTTCGGCTGCTGCCGAACGCGAGGCGGCCGTGAATGAAGCTGCTGAGCCTCTTCAAGCCGAGCTCGCCTCGGTCCGGAGCGCTGCGGACGACGCGCGGCTGGAGCTGGAGCTGCAGCGCGAGGAAAGCGCGGAGGAACTGACGCGCCTGCGCGCGGCTCAGAGCGAGGAGTTGACGAAGCTTCGCGATGCGCAAGCCGAAGAGCTGTCGAAGCTCCGCGCGGAGCGGACGGAAGAACTGGCGCGGCTTGCAGCGGAACGCGAGGCGGCGCTCGGGGAAGCCGTCGCGCCGCTTGAAGCCGAGCTCGCCTCGGCGCGAAGCGCCGCGGACGACGCGCGACTTGAGCTGGAACTGCAGCGCGAGGAGAGCGCCGAGAATGTTGCGCGCCTGCGCGCAGCGCAGGCTGAGGAGCTGACGAATCTTCGCGAAGCGCAAGCCGAAGAGCTGTCGAAGCTCCGCGCAGAGCGGGCGGAGGAACTGTCGCAGCTCGCAGCCGAGCGCGAGGCGGCGCTCAAGCAGGCTGTCGCGCCTCTCGAGACCGAGCTCGCCGCGGCGCGCGGCGCCTTGGATGACGCTCGTCTTGAGCTGGAGCTGCAGCGCGAAGAAAGCAGCGAAGAGCTGACGCGTCTGAACGCGGCGTTAAGCGAACAATTGTCCCGTCTGCAAGCGGCAAAAGACGATGAGCTGTCGAAGCTTCGCGCTTCGCATGACGAAGAGCTGTCGACGCTCCGGTCGGCGCGAGCCGAGGAACTGTCGCGGCTCGCAGCAGAGCGCGAAGCTGCCGTCAAGGAAGCTGCCGCGCCGCTCGAAGCCGAGCTCGCCGCGGCGCGTAGCGCTGCGGACGATGCGCTTCTTGAGCTGGAGCTGCAACGCGAAGAGAGCAGCGAAGAGCTGACGCGTCTGAACGCGGCGCAGAGCGAGAAATTGTCGCGCCTGCAAGAAGCAAAGGACGAAGAACTGGCGAAGCTTCGCGCAGCGCAGGCCGAGGAGCTCGCGCGTCTCCGCGAGGCGCAAGCCGAGGCGCTGTCGCGGCTTGCAGCCGAGCGCGAGGCTGCGATCGGGGAAGCCGTCGCGCCGCTTGAAGCCGAGCTTGCCTCCTTGCGAAGCGTTGTGGATGACGCTCGTCTTGAGCTGGAGCTGCAGCGCGAAGAAAGCGGCGAAGAGCTGAAGCGTCTGAGCGAGGCGCAGAGCGAGGTACTGACGCGTCTGCAGGAGGCGAAGGACGAGGAACTGTCGAAGCTTCGCGCAGCGCAGGCGGACGAGTTGTCGAAGCTCCGCGCAGGGCAAGCTGAGGAGCTTGCGCGTCTCGGTGCCGCACGCGAGGACGCCCTCAAGGAAGCGGTCGCACCGCTCGAAGCTGATCTTGCCGCGGCCCGCCAAGCTGCGGACGACGCGCAATTGGAGCTGGAGCTTCAGCGCGAAGAGAGCGGCGCGGAGCTGAATCGTCTGCGCGCCGAGCAGGCGGAGGAACTGTCGAGCCTCCGCGCGGCGCAAGCCGAGGAGCTGTCCGGCCTTCGCGACGCGCAGGCCGAAGAGCATTCGCGGCTCCGTGACGCGCATGACGAAGCGCTGCGCCGGGCGATGACCCAGGCGGAAGCCGGCGCGGCTTCGGATCGTCAATCGCTCGAGGAAGAGCTGCGCGTGACGCAGGAGCTGTACGAGGCCGAGCTGAAGCAAGCGCTCGGCAGCCGCGACGCCGCGCTGGCCGCCGCCGAAGCGGCCGGCGCGGAGAACGACCAGGTACAGGCACGTTGGTCGGAACGCGAGCGTGAATGGCAATCGGAGCGCGCGAAGCTCGAGGCCGAAGCTGACGCGGCGCGCGCATTCGCAGAGCAGCGGCTTCAGGCGGCTGCAGCCCACGAAGCGGAGCTGATCGAGGCGGAAAAAGCGGCCTCCGAGCGCTTGCGCGACGAAGCCGACGCTCGCGAAGCCGCCGAGCGCGAGGCGAACCGGCTCAAGGAGCTGGCGGACGAGCTCGCAGAGCGCGAACAGACCGCGGCCGAGGCGATCAGGCTGCTCCAGCGGCGAGCCGAAGAGGCGGCGCGGGAGCGCGATGCTGCCTCCGAGCGTCTGGAGACGCTGGAGGGCAAGCTCCGCCAGGCAGCGGGCGAGCAGCAGCGCGAACGTGAGTCGTTGCTTCGAGCCGAGGAGGAGCTGAAGTCGGCCCGGGAGCAGGCGGCAGCCGCCGTCTCGCTACAGGCCGAACGCGACGCGCTCGCGCAGCAGCTGCAGGCGGTCGGCGAAGTCGAGCCGAGTCGGGCAGACACGGAAGCGACGGAGCAATTGACGGAGGAGCTGGAGCGCGTTCGCAGCGAGCATGAAGCGCTCAAGATCGAGTACAACAAGCTGCAGATCGAATACAACGAGTGGATTGACATGCTCGAGGAGCACACCTGATCGTCGCGGCACGCCTACCATTTAAAAATCGCCCTTCCGAACGGATTCGATCCGGCTCGGAAGGGCGATTTCATTATGCGCTTTATTTAACGATCAACGTGGCCTTCATCGATAAATGTCCTTGTCCGCAGACGATGTTGCATTTGATCGTATAAGTGCCCGCTGCAAGCGTCGCGACCTTGGACTTCTTGCCGTTGCTCAGCTTGACGCCTGCCTTTTCGATCTCGACGCCATGCGCGCCCTGCTCATTTTCGAGCGTGTAGCGGATCGGCGTGTCCTTCGGCACGGTGTATTCGGCTTGGTCAAACTTCCAGTTGGTGGCATGGATGACCAGGTCCTGCGATGCGGTGGCCGTCTCCTGCTCCGCGGCATTGTCGTTTTTGCCTCCGCATGCGGCGAGCGCTCCCGTCAATGCCATCGCCACCAGCGCGGCGGCTATTTTTTTGCGTACCATTCTTATTTTCCCCCATCCCTCGTTTGCCGGGTATGAGCGGGTCATGCCCAGACTTTTCTATATTATCATATCCGGTCGCGAGGATAAAAATGGAACGGCCCGTTCCGATTCGTCCCAAAAAAAGGCGTGTCCGAAATCGACATGGACGGCGTCCGAAAAGGGCATGGTCAAAGTCGGCGATATTTCCTATAATATATGATAACGATTATCATTTTCATATAAGGGGCGTTATACGAATGTTGGCAAGAACGAAGTCATGGCGGCTGGCCGTTGTATTTATGTTGGCGCTCTTGCTGCTGGCAGGATGTGGGAATAACTCCGATACAGGGGGAGAAAACGAATCGACAGGGACGTCTGGATCGTCTGGATCGTCACCCGCGTCATCTTCCCAAGCTGCCGGAAGCGATGCCGATACGATCGTTTACAAAGACGCTTTGGACAGAGAAGTGACGATTCCGGCGCGCCCGCAGCGGATCGTTACGACGCAGTACTTGCCCGAGCTGCTGGCGGTAGGCGTCAAGCCGATCGGCGTCGTCTCTCATTTGCTCACGGGATTCGTATCGGTTAAAGACGAGATCGACGGCATCGAAGACATCGGTCCCGCCAACGAGATCAATCTGGAAAAGACGCTTGAGCTGCAGCCGGATCTTATCATCGCCGCGGATTGGGACAAGGATCAGCTGGACAAGCTGCAGGCGATCGCTCCGACGGTCGTCGTGGCTTGGGAGGGCAAGGATGCCTTCGAGCATCTGGACCAAGTCGCCGCCTTGCTCGGCAAGAAGCAAGAAGCACAGGACTGGAAAAAAGCGTTCGACGAAAAAGCCGCTTCTGCCGCAGAAAAGCTCAAAGCGTTCGTCAAGCCCGACGAAACGTTCGGCGTCGTCGTCATCGGCGGATACGAAAAAGGACAGCTGAGGGTATATGGATCCGGAAACGTGGGATATACGCTGTTCGATGCGCTGGGTTTTCCGATGACGGACGTCGTCAAGCAGGAATGGGAGAAGGGCGGTCACGAATTGGGCATCCAGCTTTCTCTGGAAAAACTGCCCGAATTCGCGTCGGCGGATCGCCTCTTCCTCGTCAAGTTTGACAACGACCCCGATTTTGCCGATCAGGTGCTGAACAGCGCGCTGTGGAAAAAGCTGCCGGCCGTTCAAAACGGCCATGTTTACGAGGTAAGCGATACGTTGTGGTTTTCCTACGACGTTCTGTCCTTCGACAAACAGCTGGACGATGCGATCCGTCTGCTTGCCAAATAAGCGAATAGAAGGCCAAGATCATTCCCGCTGCGGGAATGGTCTTGCTGCATGTTAGGGGGATGGGGGATGTATCATGGCATCGCAAAAAACGACGTTGGCGGCCCAGGCGAGGCTCCCGTTTTTTTACGAATGGATTAATATCATGCGCATCGAAACGGTACCTGAAAAGCCGACGGACCTGCCGAACAGTTCTTCTTACACCCTGCTGGCGGTCGAATCCGGAACGATGGCGCTTTTCGAAGCATGCGGCCAACGTATAAGCGAGTTGTCCGCGGGCGATCTTTGCGTGACCGACGGGACCGTCCGCATTCGATCAGGGGCAGCTGCGAGAAAGGGCGCCTACGGGTATGCCGTTGCCTTTCGCTTCGTACCGCTTAACGAGATCGCGGCGAACGAGCGGGAGAGCATGGGCGCCGGGGACGGAGGGCTGCTTCTAAATACGCGGCTGCATGATTCGCAAGCGATGAGATGGGTTCGTGAATTGTTCGCGCTCCGCAATGCCGCTATTCTATCCGAAAGGTATAGCGCTCATGCATTGTTCCAACGGCTGATGGTAAGCGTGATCGAAGCGGGGAGCGCCGCCATGGCGCCTGAACGGCTCGGGTTCCGGGACGCGGTGAGCGCGACGATCGCGCGAATGGAGGAGCGGCCCGCCTTCGCCTGGACGGTAGATCGATTGGCGCGAGAGGCGGGGTGCTCGGTTCGCCAATACGCGAGAATATTCAGGTCGTTGACCGGAAATAGTCCGAGAAAGCATTTGACGGGGCTGAGAATGACCGAGGCGAAGCGCAGGATGCATGGCGAGGAAGCGTCGCTCGCCGACATTTCAGGCGATCTGGGATTTGCGGATCCCTTTCACTTTAGCCGCGCATTTAAACGGCATGAAGGGTTGGCGCCGAGCGTATACGCCCGCGCCAGGCGCCAGGGCGCGCGAATCGTGGCCTTTCAATATCTCGGAGAGCTGCTCGCGCTCGGACTCAAGCCTATAGGCGCACCGAGCCAATTGATGGATTGCCGTTATTTTATCCCGCGCGTGCGGGGAATCGCGTCTACGGGCGCCTCCGTCGTAGAACCGTATCTAGACCGGGTCCGGGCGCTTGAACCCGAGCTGATTCTCACGTTCGACGGCCATCATTACGAGCGGTATGCGGGCATTTCGGATACCTTGAACTTATCCTGGTCCTTGTCGCCGGAGGAGAGGTTAATCGCCCTAGCCAACAAGGTCGGCAAACAGGAGGAAGCGGCGCGCTGGATACGGGCTTATCGCAAAAAAACCGAGGAGGCAGCCGGTCGGTTCGGCAGCGGACCTGACAAGGTGCGCACAGTGACGTTTATTTGGACGAACGGGCTGCCCGACACCGTTCAAGTCTACAAAGAAACGGAGCTGATTCGCGATCTCGGCTGGCGTTCGCCAAAGGCGGTAGAAGAAAGGCGAACCGGGGATTGCCGGCCGTTCAAGTTCGACATTCCCGTCGGGCTTCTGCCGCATTACGCGGGAGACGCGCTATTTGTCGTCGTCAGCCCCGACAATCGGTCGCGGCAGCAGTTCGAGCGGCTGAAGCAGAGCCGGGTCTGGTCGGAGCTGGATGCCGTTCGCCGAGGGCGGGTGTACGTCCTGGGTCAGGAATGGCTGCGCGACGATCCCATATCGCTGGCAGGACAGCTGAGCGAACTGCAGGCAATCGTCGAAAAACCTCGCGTTATCCGATAACGGAGACGCGAGGTTTTTGGAGTGATTTTTGCAAGCTTCCTTTTAATCGTGACGCTTGCCGGCTTTGTACGGGTTGCCGATCGGGATGAACAGGTCGATAATCCCGATGACAAGCGCCGCGAGCAGGGCGCCCAGGACCGAGGCGGTTACGCCGCTGACGACGAACTGCGCGAGCCAGATAACTAGCGCGCTGCACAGGAACCCGACGATGCCGCGACCGAAGGGAGTCACGTTTTTGCCGAAAATCGCCTCAATAATCCAACCGAGCACGGCGATCACGAGCGCGAGCATGAGGGCGCTCCAGAAGCCGCCCACCGTAAAATGCGGAACCAGGTATCCGACGATCATCAGCACGATCGCCGATACGATAAAGCGTACGACGTGTCCTAAAAAATGCATGGCTTGATTACCTCCCGTTTTGGGGCTGTCGTCCGGCGGCATCGCCGGCATTAAAGGTATTGTATCCAGTTTGCCCGCCGGTTATAACGGAGTCGTAATGCAAGCGCAGCCGCCATCGGATATAATGGGAGGCGAGAGGAGTTGGCGCAACGCCGTGAACGACAAGGCGCTATATACATTGGAATACGATAAAATCGGCGAGCGGCTTCGCGAGCTCGGCGAGACCTCGCTCGGCAAGGAGCAAGCAGCCCTCATCCGTCCATCCTCCGATCTGAGGGACGTGAACAGGCGGCTCGACACGACGGCCGAAGCCGTGCGTGCGATGGACATCAAGGGCGCCCCGCCGTTCGGCGGCATTACGGACGTTCGTCCTGCGCTCGGCCGGGCGAAGCTCGGGGCCATGCTGCTGCCGTCCGAGCTCATGGATATCGCGCAGTTCATCATGGGCTCGAGGCGGATCCGCAAGTACGTAGGCGCCGTTTCCGAAGAAGCGGACATCCCGCTGCTCGAGGATCTTTGCGAGCCGCTTATCGATGCCAAGCAGCAGGAAGACGAGATTCGCAGGTGCATCGACGAGCAGGGCGACGTGCTCGACGCCGCGAGCGCCGAGCTGGCTGCCATTCGCAGAGAGATCCGCACGAACGAAGGACGCGCCCGGGAAAAGCTCGAGAGCATGATCCGCTCGTCCTCGGTGCAGAAGATGCTTCAGGACGCGCTTATTACAATGCGCGGAGACCGGTATGTCATCCCCGTCAAGGCGGAGTACCGTTCGAACTTCGGCGGCATCGTGCACGACCAGTCGGGCAGCGGCGCGACGCTGTTCATCGAACCGGAGGCCGTCCTTCAGATCAACAACAAGCTCCGCGAGCTCAAGCTTCGCGAGACGCGCGAGATCGAGCGGATCCTGCGGCAGCTGTCCGAGAGCGTAGGCGTCAAGGGAGAGCTGCTCATCGGCGACGCCGAAGCGCTCGGCTACATCGATTCGATTTTCGCGCGGGCGAAGCTGGCCGACCGGATGCAGGCGACCAAGCCGCAGATGAACGGCGAAGGCCGCCTGCGGCTGAAGCGGGCGCGCCATCCGCTGATTGACCCCAAAAAGGTCGTGCCGACCGATATCGAGCTGGACGATACGCACTCGGCGATCATCGTGACCGGACCTAATACGGGCGGCAAAACCGTGTCGCTCAAGACGGTAGGCCTACTCAGTCTGATGGCGATGTCCGGCATGTTCGTGCCTGCCGACGAAGGGACGATCCTTTGCGTTTTCGACGGGATCTATGCGGATATCGGAGACGAGCAGAGCATCGAGCAAAGCCTGAGTACGTTTTCCAGCCATATGACGAACCTGATCGGCATGCTGGGCCAAGTGACGAGCCGCAGCCTCGTGCTGCTCGACGAGCTCGGCGCGGGCACCGACCCTGCGGAGGGCTCGGCGCTCGCGATCGCCATCCTCGAGCATCTGCACCGCCTGCGCTGCAGGCTGCTCGCGACGACGCACTACAGCGAGCTGAAGGCGTATGCATACAATCGCGAGGGCATCATGAACGCCAGCATGGAGTTCGACGTTGCGACGCTGAGTCCGACTTACCGGCTGCTTGTCGGCGTGCCGGGCCGAAGCAACGCCTTTGCGATCGCTGAGCGGCTCGGTCTGCCCCGGTCGATTATCGACCACGCGCGAGGCGAGGTGTCGGACGACGAGCTCAAGGTCGATACGATGATCGCATCGCTCGAGCGGGACCGCCGGACGGCCGAGTCGGAGCGCCAGCTGGCCGAGCGGATCAAGCGCGAGGCCGAGGAGCTGCGTCTCAAGCTCGAGGAAGACCGGGCGAAGCTCCAGGATCAGCGCGTCAAGCTGCTCGAAGACGCTCGCGAGGAAGCCAGGCTTCAAGTGGCGAAGGCGCGGCGCGAGGCCGAGGAGATTATCGCCGACCTGCGCAAGCTCGCCCTGGAAGAAGCGGCGAGCGTCAAGGAGCACAAGCTCATCGAAGCCCGCCGCAGGCTGGACGATGCCGTGCCGGCGCCGGTGGCGAAGCCGCGTCCGGCCGCATCCAAGAGCGCGAAGCTCGGGCCGGGCGACGAGGTCAAGGTTTACAGCCTTGGCGGCCAAAAAGGCCATATCGTCGAGCTGGCGGGCAACGACGCGTTCGTCCAGCTCGGCATCATGAAGATGAAGGTGGCGCTCGCGGATCTCGAGCCGATCAAAGCGCCGAAGGACGCGGCAGCCAAAAAGATGCACCCCGCAGCGGCCGGCGCGACGTTGAAGCGTGCGGTTTCGGACCAGATACGGACGGAGCTCGACCTGCGGGGCGCTACGCTCGACGAAGCGATCATCGAGACGGACCGTTTTCTCGACGAATCGTTCCTCTCGAATCTGCACCAGGTCTATATCATTCATGGCAAAGGAACGGGGGCGCTGCGTACGGGCATTCAGGAGTTCCTGCGCAGGCACAAGCACGTGAAAAGCTATAGGCTCGGCAATTATGGCGAGGGCGGCGCCGGCGTTACCGTGGCGGAGCTGAACTAGCGTTAGGAGCGTTCCGCATGAATGAGCCCAGTTCCATCGACCGGCTGCTGTCCCATCCGGCGGTCGCGATCCCGGCGTATTTTTCCGTCGGCATTCTGATGCTGATCATCTGCCTGTACTGCTTCGAGCGGGTGACCAAGTACGAATGCTGGCAGGAGATCCGCAAAGGCAACATCGCGGTTGCCATGGCGACCGGCGGCAAAATATTCGGCATCTGCAACATCTTCCGGTTTTCCATCCAATCCAAAGACAGCATCTACGAGAGCATGCTATGGGCGGGAGGCGGATTTCTGCTCCTGCTCGCCGCGTACCTGCTGTTCGAGTTCGTCACGCCGGTATTCCGGATCGACGAGGAGATCGGCAAGGACAATCGTGCGGTGGGACTCATCTCCCTGCTGCTGTCCGTATCGCTTTCCTATATTATCGGAGCGGCGGTGACGCTGGATTGACGGCGGCCGCCGCAGGAGGTTTCATATGAAGTATTTATGGGGAACGCTGTTCGCGCTTGCGGCCCTTTTCTTTATTCTAGGCATCGTCTATATGGTGAGGGAGGGTTAAAGCCGTGGCTGCCAACGTAATTATTTGCCCCTGGTGTCAGTCCGAGATTATTCAGGAGCCGGGCGAGGAGCCGGACAAGTACTGTCCGGTCTGCGACAACGAGTTAAGCGGTTACCGGACGCTTCAGTTCGGTCTGGGAGAAGAAGATCCGGCAGAGGACGAGGAAGAGGAGGCGGAAACGGAGAATGAAGCGCTTTACGGGCGCCGTCGTCTCCGCGATCTGCCCGAAGACCTCGAGGGACTCGGCCTGGACGGCGACGACGACTTGCGCGGCAAGGACGAAGCGCTGCTCCGGTACGAAGACACGGTCGAAGCGATCCTGGACGAGCAGGAATTCGTGCCCGAGTGCCCGCAATGCCGCGAATACATGGTCGAGACGGGACGGCAGGTCGTACAGGCCGCCTCTTTCTCGTCCAAGCGGCCGGAGCGGCTGCGCGGCGGGGCGGTCCTCGAGGCGCCGTTTTCGATGACGCTGTATATGTGCCCTTCGTGCTTCACGATGGAGTACGCGCTGTCCGAGGAGGACCGCAGCCGCATCGGGGACAAGCTGAGCCGGGAACCCGGAGCCGACGGAAAGTGAGACGACGAACATGAAGAAGCTGGTGTATCAGAGCGTGACGGAGTTGATCGGCGATACGCCGGCCGTCCGGCTTAATCGTCTGGCCGGTCCCGACGACGCGGAAGTGCTGGTCAAGCTCGAGTGCTTCAATCCGAGCGGAAGCGTGAAGGACCGGGCGGCGGGCTCGCTCATCGAAGACGCCGAAGCGAGGGGCTTGATCGGGCCGGGTTCGCTGATCGTCGAGCCGACGAGCGGCAACACGGGCATCGGCTTGGCCATGAACGCGGCGGCCAGAGGCTACAGGCTCATCCTCGTCATGCCCGACAATATGTCCAAGGAACGTATCGACCTGCTGAAGGCTTACGGCGCCGAGGTCGTGCTGACGCCCGCATCCCAGCGCATGCCCGGAGCCATCCGGGAAGCGCAGTCCATCGCGGCGGGCACGCCGGGCAGCTTCATGCCCAACCAGTTCGAGAACGCCGCCAACCCCGACGTCCATCGCAGAACCACGGCGCTTGAAATTCTGGAGCAGACGGACGGACGGCTGGACGCGTTCGTGGCCACGGCGGGCACGGGAGGCACGATCACGGGCACTGGCGAAGTGCTCAAGGACAGGCTTCCGAATCTGCATGTGACCGTCGTGGAGCCGGCCGGCTCTCCCGTGCTGTCGGGCGGCGTACCGGGTCCGCACAAGCTCGTCGGCACCAGCCCGGGCTTCGTCCCGTCTATCTTGAACACCGACGTCTACGACGAGATCGTGCAGGTGACGGACGACGACGCCATCGACACGATGAGGAGGTTGGCGCGCGAGGAAGGGATACTGGCAGGTCCCTCGTCCGGCGCATCGGTATGGGCGGCGCTCCAGCTGGCCCGCAAGCTGGGCAAGGGCAAGCGGGTGCTGTGCATCGCGCCGGATACGGGCGAGCGGTACTTGTCGATGGATTTGTTTTAATAGTGCGAGGTCCTGCTGAGGCTCTATGTAGAGCCTCTTTTTTCATGAGGGGCGTGATTCCGAAAAGAAGTCCTATGCAGGACCTCTTCGCCGTGGCCGGCGTCGCAGCCCCGCAAAGAAGTCCTATGCAGGACTTCTTCGCCTCCGTCGGCGTCGCAGACCCGCAAGGAAGTCCTATGCAGGACATCTTCGCCGCGGCCGGCGTCGCAGACCCGCAAAGAAGTCCTATGCAGGACCTCTTCGCCGTGGCCGGCGTCGCAGCCCCGCAAAGAAGTCCTATCCAGGACCTCTTCGCCTCGGCCGGTCTGAAGAACACGCAATCTAAACCTGTAAAAACCTCATCGTACCGAACCTCTGCGCAATTTCGTTATACAGCGCCGCACAGCTGCTTTTTCTTGTCGGTCGGGGGCGCGGTTAGCGCTGTTGCATAGTGGCTCCCGCGCAAGTTTGCCGCCGTGTGCGCCGTGCGTCGCATGAAGGGATAATCGGCAGAGGTTGGCCGCATACTATGCTCGATTGTCCAATTACAGGAGGGATCGTCATGCTTCAACCGATCACCGGCAAGGAGCTCGAGTACATCGCGGATTCGATGTCCAACGAGGATCTGCTCATCAAGCAATGCACGGCCGCTTCCACGTCATGCTCGAACCAGCAAATCAAGCAGGTGCTCGATCATCAGGCGCAGGTGCACACGCAGCATTATCAGACGCTCCTGTCGCTGCTCCAGCAGCACCAGCCGCTCGCCCCGACGCAACCCCAAGCCTAGAATCGCATTCGAAAGGGAGGCCTCACGAAATGGCGCCAGCAAACCAGTTTATGCCTGACGAGGATTTGGCTTATACTGTGCTCTCAGATTTGAAACGCGTGACGCGCGAATACGCGACGGCAGCGACCGAATCGGTCTGTCCGACGGTTCGCCAGCAATTCACGCAGCTGCTGAACGTGACGCTGCAGATGCAAGGAGAATTGTTCAACGCGATGAAGACGGCTAATATGTACAATACTTCCTCGCCGACGCTGCGGCAGGAGATCGACAAGAACCTGAAGACGTATCAGGATACCCAAACGAAGACGCAGCAATTCGTGCAGCAAACGAAGCAGGGCGCGATGCCTGCCTGGCAGCAGCCGCAGCAAAACGCCCAGCAGCAAATGCAGCAGCACTGAGCGCGAAGCAGGGACCAGGCATCCTCCTCCCCCGGACGACAGTATCCGGCGGGAGGTTTTTTATAGGCGGGCGACATTGAATTTCCTTTTCACAGGGCCTGTATTTGATGTAATATGAGAGGTATTCAGGAGGGATCCCCATGAACGAATTTAAGTTGAAGATTCTGGATCTGCTCAAGGAAGACGCGAGATTGTCCGCTTCGACCATCGCTACGATGCTTGGGGCGGACGAAGCCGAAGTGTCTGCCGCCATCGCGGAGATGGAGCGGGACCATGTAATCGTAAAGTATGCGACAGTCGTGAATTGGAGCAAGGTGGACGACGAAAAAGTGACGGCGCTCATTCAGGTCGAATGCACGCCGGAGCGCGGACGGGGCTTCGAGAGCATCGCGGAGCGCATTTACCTGTATCCCGAGGTCAAGTCGGTATATCTGATGTCGGGCGCTTACGACTTGCAGGTGGAGATCGAGGGCAAGACGCTCAAGGAAGTCGCCTCGTTCGTTTCCAACAAGCTGTCGACCATCGAATCCGTTATCGCGACCAAGACTTTTTTCATTCTCAAAAAATATAAACAGGACGGGATCATCTTCGAGGAATTCGAGGGAGATCAGCGCCTGCTCGTTTCTCCTTGACGCGATAAGGGAGCGAGTATTTCGAAAAGGACGGTTGTCCAATGATTACGAATCAACAGACGCGCGGCAAGGAATCGACCGAGGGGATGAATCGTTATTTGTCCGCCGGCGCGCGCGCCATTCCGCCGTCCGGCATCCGCAGGTTTTTCGATCTGGTCAGCGCCAGCAAGGATGGCAGCATCATCTCGCTGGGCGTTGGCGAGCCGGACTTCGTGACGCCGTGGCATATTCGCGACGCAGCGGTCTATTCGCTTGAAAAGGGCAAGACGCAGTACACGTCCAACGCGGGCATGCTGGAGCTGCGCG
Organism: Cohnella sp. GCM10012308; assembly: GCF_042649185.1. Taxonomy (NCBI): domain Bacteria; kingdom Bacillati; phylum Bacillota; class Bacilli; order Caryophanales; family Paenibacillaceae; genus Cohnella; species Cohnella sp. GCM10012308. The sequence continues at coordinate 339,725 of NZ_JBHRYU010000002.1, read as the reverse complement.
AAGAGATTGCCTCTTATTTGAACAAGCAGTTCAATTTGCAGTACGAGCCAGGCAACGAAGTGCTCGTGACGATCGGCGGCAGCGAGGCGATCGACCTTGCGATCCGGGCGCTCGTCGAGCCGGGGGACGAGGTACTGATCCCGGAGCCCTGCTACGTTCCGTACAACCCGATCACCGCGCTAGGCGGCGGCGTTCCCGTTGGCATCGAGACATTCGCCAAGGACGGCTTCCGGCTGACGGAGGAGGGCTTGCGCGCGGCGATCACGCCGCGTTCCAAGCTGCTGATTCTCTCCTATCCGAGCAACCCGACGGGCGCGATCATGAGCTACGAGGATATGCTGCCGATCGCGAGGCTCGTCGAGGAGCACGACCTGATCGTCGTGTCCGACGAGATCTACGCAGAACTGACGTATGGCTCCAAGCACGTGAGCTTCGCCTCCTTGCCCGGCATGAAGGACCGTACGATACTGGTTAGCGGCTTTTCGAAGGCGTTCGCCATGACTGGCTGGCGAATGGGCTATGCATGCGGCCATCCCGAGTTGATCGGCGCGATGCTCAAGATCCATCAGTATACCGTCATGTGCGCCCCGATCATGGGCCAGGTCGCCGCGCTTGAAGCGCTCAAGAACGGCATGGAAGAGATGTATCGCATGGTCGAATCTTACAACCAGAGAAGGAGGCTCGTCGTCCAGGGCTTCAGGGATATCGGCCTGGACTGCCACGAGCCGCAAGGCGCGTTTTACGTTTTCCCGTCGATCGAGTCGACCGGCCTGTCGTCCGAGGCGTTTTCCATGCAGCTCGTGAGAGACGCGAAGGTCGCGGCCGTGCCCGGACACGTATTCGGCAGCGGGGGAGAGGGCTTTATCCGGTGCTCCTACGCCTCCTCCGTCCCTCAATTGACCGAGGCGCTTGAGCGGATCGGTCAGTTCGTCCGGCAGCTAAAATAGGGAAATTGGAAAAAGGATGTTATTTTTTCTAAAGTTCTGCTATAATTACCCTTGTTTTGCAGACTTGCCCGTAGCTGCGGAGAGGGGGAAAACGATGGCGACAGCAAGCAATCATTCTTTGGATCCGGATCGGCCCGCGACATGGGCGTCCGCCAGGAATGCCTACAGTGAAGCCGGCGCGTCTTCCTCTTATAACGACCGAAGCCTTATCGAAGAAATCGATCTGCTCAGGCGACGCATGACAGAGACCTTCTTGCGGGAAGACTCCTTCACCGCGGAGCCCGTCATGGAGATTAGCCGCATGCTCGACGTGAAGATCAACGAATACATGAGACTCGGCTATCATGCCCGATAAGTCCGGAGCTTCGCTCCGGGCTTTTTTATTTTGGCGCTCGTCTGCCTCGCTCCGGCTCTGCGCTTTTTCAAGTCGCCCTGCGATTGTGCTATAGTTAAAGTAGATATTTTTGCGCCTGGGAGGTGACGGGACATGCTCCTGTTGGTAACCGGCGGCACGGGGGCGGGCAAATCGGCATATGCCAGGCTATTGGCGGAGTCGCTGGGACGCGAGGCGATCGGCTTCACCTGTCCCGCTTGGCCGCTGCTTGACGCCAGCCAGGGCGCTGGTGCGGGTGCGGACGCGGACGCGAAGGCCAGCTCCGATACCCAAGACGCTGATGCGTTCGCCGACGCGAAGCATGCGCCGGGCAGGCGCGGCTTCGCATGGACGCAGCTGCCGGCGGATGGCGCCTGCGCGCAGACGCTGACGCGCGTCAATCTGGACTCGAACCCTTACCGGGCCGAGCGAAGGGCGCTGGTGCTGGACAGCCTGTCGGGCTGGCTGCGGCATCGCGTGCTCGAAGTCCGCCCGGGCGAAGTGGATAAAGGAGGGGCGGCTGCCGAAGCGGGCAAGCTGCTAGGCGCGCTGCTGGCGTTCGAGGGCGTCGTCATCGTCGTGACCGAGGAGGCGGCTGCGGGTCTGGCCTCGGACCCGCGCGAGAGAGCCTATATCAAGCTGCTGGCCGAGTCCAACCGGAGGTTGGCCGCGGCTTCGCATACGATCTACCGTCTGTCGTTCGGGATCGCCGAGGCGATCCGGGGCGAACGGATCTGATTCGGGAGGACAGGGCGATGAAGTTGTATACGAGAACCGGCGACGATGGCACGACTTCGGTCATCGGCGGCAAGGTTAACAAAGACGACGAACGGGTGGAAGCTTTCGGGACGATCGACGAGCTCAATTCGTTCGTCGGTCAGGCAGCGGCGTGTACGGGAAGGGCGAAAACAGAGGAAGCGGCGACCGAGCCCTCGGAAGGCATCCGTGCGTTCGAAGTCCGGCTGCTTGAAGAGCTGGCCGTCATCCAGCACGAGCTGTTCGACTGCGGCTCGGATCTGTCCTACGCGGCGCCGCAGCCGGAGCAGCTGAAGGTCCAGCCCGGGCTGGCAGAGCGGCTGGAGGCATGGATCGACCGTCATGAGGCCGGGAATCCGCCGATCGCGAGGTTCATATTGCCTGGCGGGACGGCGACCGCCGCCGCGCTGCACGTCTGCCGCACCGTCTGTCGGCGTGCGGAACGCGCGGTCGTGACCCTGGCGGCCACGGGCAGGTCATGTCCGCCCGACGTCGCGAAGTACCTCAACCGGTTGTCTGACTATTTTTTTGCGGCGGCGCGCGCAGCCAATGCCAAGGCGGGCGTGCAGGACGTTGAATACGAGAGGGGAGCGGCGGTTTTCCGCCGCATCGGCAAGGAGCTATAGCATCGATGGAATGGGAACGCACGGAAGGGTATTACAAACCGCTCGTACACGTCGCTGACGAGCGGGACGAAGGGCGCATGCTGCGCGACGTACTTCGCAACCGGGTAGGCATCTCGCGACGGCTGTGGACGAAGCTGAAGGCCTCTGAAGAAGGCGTGACCGTTAACGGGAACCCGGTGTTCTCCAGTTTTATTTTATCGGCGGGCGATATCGTGGCGCTGCGTATGGCGGAGGAGTCCTCGGACGATATTTTGCCGCAGCCGATGGCGCTCGATATCGTGCATGAGGACGACGACCTGCTCGTTCTTAACAAGCCTGCGGGCGTCATCGTCCACCCGACGACCGGCCATTACGCGAACACGCTGGCGAACGGCGTCGTGCATTATTGGCGGGAGCGCGGGGAGCGCTGCCGGTTCCGCCCGGTCAACCGGCTCGACGAGGACACGTCCGGCCTCGTGATCGTCGCCAAGCATCCTTACGCGCAGCAGCAGCTGTCCGCCCAGATGACGGCGGGCACGGTGCTCAAGCAGTACCGCGCATACGCTTACGGCCGTCCGCCCGCGGATCAAGGCGAGGTGAACGCGCCGATCGGCCGCGTGCCCGAAGACCCGCACAGGCGCGCCGTCCGAGAGGACGGCCAGCCTTCGCTTACGTATTATTCGTTGTCCGAGACGTACCCTTGCGGCGCGAGCGCGCTGGACATCCGTCTCGGCACGGGGCGGACGCACCAGATTCGCGTGCATATGGGCGCGATCGGATGTCCGCTCGTCGGCGACGCTTATTACGCCGATCCGGCCTGGATGCGGACGCCGCTCGCCGGCGCGCTCTCCGGCGCGATCGGCAGGCAGGCGCTCCATGCGGCGCAGCTCGCATTCCGCCATCCCGTGACCGGCGCCGAGACGATGCTCGAGGCGCCGCTGCCCGCCGATCTGCGCGAGCTGGAGCGGGTCCTGCGCGAGCTTCCGCCGGGTCTGGACGCCCTTTGAGCATGCATTTATCGAACCTGGAGGAACGCAGCAATGTCTAAAAAGTTGACAGTCTACCAATACCCGTCCTGCGACACCTGCCGCAAAGCGATCAAGACGCTGCAGGCCGAGGGGCATGAACTGAATTTAATTCATATCAAGGAAGCTCCGCCGTCCGTGCAGGAGCTGCGCAAGCTGGTCGCGGATAGCGGCCTTGCGATCGGCAAATGGTTCAATACCGCGGGCGACGTCTATCGGTCGCTGGGCCTTAAGGATCGCATGGCGCAGCTGTCCGACGACGAGAAGCTGGAGCTGCTCGCCGGCAACGGCATGCTGATCAAGCGCCCGGTCGTCTCGGACGGACGGACGGCGACCGTAGGCTACCGAGAAGAGGAGCTGAAGCGCGCCTATGCCGAATGACGGCCGGGAACATGAAGGGACGCTTGACGATCATAAGCCGGCGGATAACCGGCAGGAAGGGCTGACCGCTCCGGGCAATCCGGATGGATCGTATCTGCCGGAGCCCAAGCCGATCGACCCGAACGCGCCGCCTGTTCCGCCGTCGCACGGCGACGAAGAAGAGAGGCCGGCTGCAGAGGACGAGGGGGGCAAGCGCAAAGGCAATGGCGGCTCCTGGGCGTTCGGCGCCGTGCTCGCTTTTTTGCTGGGCAAGGGCAAGGCCGCGCTGCTGCTGTTCCTGAAGTTCGGCAAGCCGCTGATCTCGATGGCGATTACGGTCGGCGCGTACGCCATTATTTATCCATGGTCGTTTGCCGTCGGATTCGTCGCGCTCATCTTCGTTCACGAGATGGGACATGTGTGGGTCGCGAAGCGAAAAGGATTGCCGGTGACCGCGCCGTTATTCATTCCGTTCCTCGGCGCGGCGATCATGATGAAGCGCAATCCGAAGGACGCGGCGACCGAAGCGGATATCGCGCTCGGGGGACCGTATTTGGGCACGGCCGCGGCATTCGTTTGTTACGGCATCGGCGTTTATACGGACAGTCCGGTGTGGCATATGCTGGCGTACGTCGGCTTTTTCCTCAACCTGTTTAATCTCGTGCCGGTCCGACCGCTGGACGGCGGCAGGATCGCGTCGGCCGTGAATCGTTGGATCTGGCTTGCGGGCGTCGCGATCGGTCCGTTCGTCATCTGGTACACGCATAGCGTTATTTTTATCCTGATCTGGGTCTGGTTCCTGTTCACGACGTATCGGAAGTTCAAGGCAAAGCGCGGCGAAGGGCCGGTCCATATCGCCGAAGGCGTCTATCAGGCCAAGGCGGATCCGGCCCTGCCGGACTGGTATTACCGCGGCACCAATCATCTGCGCGAGCTGCCCTATACGGCTTACTGCAAGCTGGACGGCCAGCATATGGTCGAGTTCGAGTGGGAGGCGCTGTCCTTTAAGGGAGAGCTGCCGGTCGACCAGGCGATCCTCATCCGGCGCGTCTACGCCTATCAGCTGGAGGGGCCGGACGCCGAGCAGAACCTGACGCTGAAGGTGCGGGTCGAAGGCAATGTTTATGAGCCGGACAACTATTACGAAGTAAAGAGCCGGGACAGATGGCGGATCGGAAGCTTGTACGTCGGCCTTATCGTCGTACTGGTCTATATGATGTGGGTCATTCAAGAAGCAGGCTGGACGAACCCGGCGCAATAATGCGGCCGGGTCGTGCCGCGCACAGAGGAAGGAAGCTGTATTAGATGAATCGGCAAGCATGGAGATCCGACAGGCTGGACCGTCTGGGTTCGGCTATATTTTCGGAGGTGGCAGGCTGGAAGGCCGCAGCCCGATCGGCGGGAGTGGACGTCATCGCGCTCGATATCGGCAGTCCCGACCAGCCGCCGGCGATCGGGATTCGCGAGCGGCTGGCCGCAGCCAGCCTGCGGCCAGAGCTTTACCGCTATCCGGGCACGGACGGCAGCCCCGCTTTTCGCCTGAAGGTCGCGGAATGGTTCGAGCACCGGTTCCGCGTCGCGCTGGATCCCGAGCGGGAGGTACTCTCGCTCATGGGGACGCAGGACGGACTTGCCCACCTCGCGCTGGCCGTGACGAATCCCGGGGATGCCGCGATGCTGCCCGATCCGGGTTATCCCGTCTATCAGGCCGGTCTGGCCGTAGCCGGCGTGGAGACCGTGCCGCTGCCGCTGACGGCGGAGCGCGGCTACCTGCCCGACTTCGATGCCGTTCCTGACGATGTCTGGAGCAAGGTCAAGTTCATGCTCCTGAGCTATCCTAGCAATCCGACGGCAGCGGTCGCGGACCTTTCCTTTTTCGAGGAAGCGGTAGCCGTCGCAAAGCGTCGGGGCGTTCTGCTCGTGCACGACAACGCCTACAGCGAGATGGCATACGACGGCTTCAAGCCGCCGAGCGTGCTGGAGGTGACCGGCGCCAAGGAGATCGCGATCGAGTTTCACTCGCTGTCCAAGTCGTTCCATCTAGCAGGCGCGCGTATCGGCTATGCAGTCGGCAATCCCGAGGTGCTGGACAGCCTTCGCGCGCTTAAGAACAATATCGACTTCGGCGTATTTCTCGCCGTCCAGGAAGCGGCCGTCGAAGCGCTCGAGCTGGACATGAGCGCGCCGGACCCCGTCGCGCCGGAGTACGAGTGGCGCAGGGACGCTTTCATCTCGGCGATGGCCGCGGCAGGCTGGACGATTCCCGCGCCGCGCGGCTCGATGTTCGCCTGGGCGCCCGTGCCTGCAGGCTGGAGCTCGCGCGAGCTCGCCAGGTCGATGCTGGCGCATGCCGGCGTGGCGGTCATTCCCGGCAATGCGTTCGGCGCGCTCGGCGAAGGCTATGTCCGCTTTGCGCTTGTCGAGCCGGAGGAGCGGCTGCGCGAAGCAGCGGCGCGTATCGGGCGATTTTTACGGGAGCATGCCCCGTCCGAATCCCGCTGATCCGAAGGCGACGCTGGATAAATAAGGGGCCGGGACCAAACCGCGCGTTATGCTATAATAGGGTGATAGTTTACGCGCGAGGGTGATAGATGAATGAACGGCAACGATCAAAGAGTGCTGCTGGTCGACGGTATGGCGATTTTGTTCAGAGCCTACTTTGCGACCTCTTATACCGGCTACATCCGCAAGACGAAGGCCGGACTACCGACCAACGCGGTCCACGGCTTCATTCAGTACTTTTTCGACGCGATCAAGACGTTCCGGCCCACGCACGTCGTCTGCTGCTGGGACATGGGGAGCTCGACCTTCAGGACGGAGCAGTTCGGCGCCTACAAAGGCAATCGCCCGGAGCCGCCGCTCGAGCTGATTCCACAGTTCGACCTGGTCAAGGAAGTCGTCGCGGAGATGGGCGTGCTTAACGTAGGCATGCGCGGCTTCGAAGCCGACGATTGCATCGGCACGCTCGCTACCTCGCTCAGCGCGGCTGCCGAGGTTTACGTGATCACCGGCGACCATGACCTGCTGCAGCTCGTTTCGGACCGCGTGAAGGTCGTCATCATGAAAAAAGGCAAGCTGAATTATGCCGTATACGACCTGGAGACGTTGATGAGCGAACGGCAGCTGACGCCGGGGCAGATCGTCGATCTGAAGGCGTTCATGGGGGATACGAGCGATAACTACCCGGGCGTACCCGGCATTGGTGAAAAGACGGCGCACAAGCTGCTGCTCGAGTATCAATCGGTCGAAGGCGTACTGGACAATCTCGACAAGCTGGCCAAAGGCGTCCGCGCCAAGATCGAAGCGAATCTGGAGCTGCTGCATTTGTCGCGGGAGCTGGCCACGATTCGCCTGGACGCGCCGATCGCCTGCACGCTGGATGAATGCGTGTTGGAAATCAGGCGGGATGCGGCGACGCGCAAGTTCGAGGAGCTGGAGTTCGGCGGCTTGTACAAGCTGCTGAGCGCGGCGGAATTGCTCGGAAGCGCCGAGGCTGCCGCGGCGGCGGAAGATCCGTTTGCGGAGCCGGAATTGCTGCAGGCGGAGCTCACGTTTTCCGAAGCGGATATCGAGCGACTATAGTGGACGTACCGATCGCCGGGAATGCGCCGGCGATTTTTTTTGCATATCGCATTGCGGACATCGGCGTCTTTATAAATAACAAAGAACGGTTGAAGGTTCTCCCTGTCTAACCGTTCTTTGTTTATGACGGACGTTATGGCGGCTTAACGGTCGTCGTCCGTATCACCGAGCGGATCTTCGCCCGGATATGCGCGGGGCAGATCCTCGTGTAGCTCGATATTTTCGTAGCCGGCATGCGTATCCTGGTCGATGCGCCAGGGCTTGGAGCGGCCCAATTTTAAATTCGTGACAAGAGCGGCGCCGTAAGGCCCTTCCGGAAACTCTTCCAGAAAAAGATCGTTGCGAGCCGACTCCACCGTGCTGAGGTCCGTTTCGGGGCGACGTTCTTCGGAAAGGAAGCGGGACATGAGAAGGCCCTCCTTTATCGTAAGGATGAGCCTATTGTGCGTCATGCAGGAATGAATCATGCATGGCGTATGCCGCAGGCGGTCAGTCCGTAAAATGAACCTCGCCCAAAACGAGCGCCAAAAATTGCGACAGCTCGGCTGCCGCCTCTTCTTCCAACCGGAACACCGACGCGATCACGCCTGCTTCCTCGAGATCGTCGTAAGCGAGCACGCCGCTACGGCCGGATTGCATGTCGATCACGAGCTTTTTTCCATAAAACCGGTTTGTCGTCACGATCGCCAGATCGAAACGGTTCAAGCCCGGAGATACGAAGGTTACGAAACGCGTTGAAGTTTGTTCCGTACTGTCCGAGAGAAAATCGAAGTCCGTCATTTCCAAGTTGGGGGGCTCCCTTCAATTTTGTTTATGCGTACGGCGGATTTTGATGTATGAATTGCGGGCTGACGACGCGGTCCTCATAGCTTTTGTGGAAAATGGAGGTTGCTGAAGGGGACAGCGGCGGGATCAGCCAGGACCAGCGGCCGGTGACGTCTCTGCCGGCTTTTTGTTCATTGCGCTCGAAAATGCCGAATTGCTGCGCGGCCGTATGATGATCGACGATCGTGACGCCGTCGCGCCGGAAGGAATGAAGCACCGCGACGTTGAGTTCGACCAGCGCCCGGTCCTTCCAGAGCGACGCGTTCGATGACGTATCCAGACCCAGATTGGCCGCAACCCGCGGCAGCAAATCGTACCTGGCTTCGTCGCCAAGATTGCGCGAACCGATCTCCGTGCCCATATACCAGCCGTTAAAGGGGGCCGCGGGGTAATGGATGCCCCCGATCTCGAGCAGCATGTCGGATATGACGGGAACGGCGTACCACCTGGCCGGGAAGCCGGCGAAAATGTTTTTGTCCGGGTGCGCCAAGGGGACTTCGAGCACGTGCGTACGGGGAAGCTCGAACAGCCTCGGAGGCATGTCGCCATGCTGTATGACCAACGGGAGCAGGTCGAACGGCGTACCTTCTCCCTGCCAGCCGAGCCGCTCGCAAACCTGCGTAAACCGGACAGAAGCAGGGTCGCCGACGACGCCGGAAGGACCTTCGTATCCCGCGTATCGCAGCAGCTGATGGTTCCAGATCCGAAACGTATCGCGGCCAGCGCCGGCGGCCGGCAGGATCGTGATCGCAGGACGGATCTCCCCGCCGTTGGTGGCGAACGAGAGATGCCGCAGCAGCGCGTCGAATACCTCTTCCTCGCTGGTCGCGCCGCGTACGTCGAACACCTGCATCCGGTTCCAGAATAACCGGCCGATGCAGCGGTTGGCATTGCGCCACGCCATCTTTGCGCCGAGCGTCAGCTCTTCGGGCGTATGCCTGTAGGTTCCCGTCGCAGCGATCTCCGCAAGCGCTTCCCGACGTCTGGCCGCTGCGGCGATTCCTTCCATCCCGGTTTCCTCCGCATAACGCGTCAGGAAAAGCTCCGCCTCTGATCGTAGCGATCGTAAGCCAATATCGGTTGAAGTCGTACTGTGCATCGACATCGGCTCTCCTTCGCGGCCATTAAGGCGATATGTTGAGTTTACCTTAACATATCGGCACTAGCCCGGCAAAAGTCGATCCTGTGAATATCGCCGCTTGAGCCTCTTGTCAAAATGACCTGTTTTTGGTACGCTTGTGCAGAACAGGTCGAACGGATGAGGAAGCACCTCTATCGCCAAGCGCGGGACGAGGTGCTTCCTTTTTTGTCGCCTTTTTTCTCCCTTGGACGACTTGGTATCCCAACGCCGGCTGACGCCGGACCTATACAAGGAGGACTAAGGCTATGAAGATCGTGTTTTTGAATCGGCTCGAGCAAGGCAGCGGCTTCCCGGCGGGGCGCGAAGGACAAGTATTCATCGGGGAAGAGCAGGGCAACTGGACCGCGGGCTGGCAAGAGACGGCCGAGAGCGGAGACACGGAGCGGACGATCTGGTACGAGGGCACGAGCTGGGAGGAGCTGCTGTCGTCGTTCCGGCACGGCGTTGCCGGCAGGATGAAGGAAGGGTACCGTCCGATGCTGGACGGCATGCTCGAGGATACGCCGTTCTGGGAGCGCAAGCCCCAGCTGCAGACGCTGCTCCAGTGCTATGCGGACGGACGGTCGTCCTCGGACGAGGTCGTCGAATCGCTTCGCGTATGGCGAAGAACGAAGGCGGCGGAGGAGAAGCGGCCTGCTTATATGATCGCGACCAACCGCGAGCTCCACGGCTTGGCCGTATTTCTGCCGCACAGCCAGGCGGAGCTGCAGCAGGTGCCAGGCTTCGGCAAGCTGAAGGCGGAACGCTACGGCGCGGAGCTTGTCGCGATGCTGGCCAAGACGGAGCGCAGCCACGCGTTTCCGCTGGATTGGGTATCCGGCGCGGTATCCGCCGATCAATATACCGCTTGGATGTTCGCCCAGCGCGAAGATCGCTACGGCAAAAGCTTGTCGCTCATCCAGGAGAAGCGCAAGCTGTTGGCGGGTATCCGCGAGGGCAGTTCGCTCGCGGAGCTCGCCGAGCGGATGCAGTGCGCGCGCAGGGAGCTGATCGCGCGGATCGAGCAGCTCGACGAGGAAGGCTACGACGTGCTGCCGCTGATCGATCTGGAGCTGGCTGCCGTGCCCGAGCAAGAGAAGGAGGTCGCCTTGGGCGCCATGGACGAGCTGGGAGACCGTTTTCTCAAGCCGCTGCAGCAGCGGGTGTACGGAGGGCAGACGGGCACGGAATATGCGGAGACCGAGCGACAGTACGAGAAGCTGCGCATGCTTCGCATAACCTTCCGTAGGAGCAGGAAGATCGCGATTTAAGGTCGAATTCGGCTATAAACCCGCGTTCACGGACATAAAGCGCCCTTTTGCAGCCGAACCGGACGTGATATGATGCCAAGGATATTGAATCGGCACGTTTGCGGGTTCGGCGAGGGGCGCTTACTTACATGGAACTGGACAAAAAAATGAAGCTCGGCCGTCTCACTTGGCCTATAATGATCGAGATGTTCCTGGCGTTTGCCATCGGCACGTCGGATACGCTGATGGTAAGCCGGATCTCGGACGAAGCGGTCGCCGTCGTCGGCTTTTCCAATCAGTTTTTTAATGCCGTTATCGTCGTATTTATGCTGGTCGCAAGCGGCGCGGGCATTCTGATCGCCAATCGGCTCGGCGCCGGCGAAGCTTACGAGGCGCGCAAGCTGGCGATCGTCTCCGTCGTCCTGACCGGCGCGATCGGGCTCGCCGTCAGCCTGCTTATGATATTCGGAGCCAGCCAATTCGCCGGATGGCTTGGCATGCCTCACGATATTCGCCCGCTCGCGAAGGACTATATGGCGATCGTCGGCGGCGGCATGATCTTCACGGCCATCGGCAATGCGCTGTCTACCGCCGTCCGCAACACCGGCAATACGCGTTCTCCGATGTACATCGCGATCATGATGAACGTCGTTCACATCTTTTTGAACGCCCTGTTTATTTTCGGTCTGCTCGGCTTTCCGAAGTGGGGACTGTTCGGCGTGGCGTTGTCGACGCTGTTCGTGCGGGCGGCGTCGGTCGTGCTGCTGCTTTACGTGTTCCGCTCGGCATTCGGCGGCCGGATCGGGATCCGCGAATTTCTGCGTCCGGACTGGAGCAAGTCGAGGGAGATTCTGCGAATCGGCTGGCCGCTCAGCATCAACGGCGGCTCTTGGCAGATCTCGCAGCTCGCGATCACGGGGCTGATCGGAGTGATGGGGGCGCAGGAGCTGGCGGCGCGGACCTATATGAACACGATGGAATCGTTCGCGTTTACGATCGGGTGGTCTTACGCGATGGCGGTACAGATCCTGATCGCCTACCTGTTCGGTCAGGGAAGGCTGAGAGAAGCGTATCGCAGCGCATACCGGGCGATGGGGTACGGCATGGCTTTCGTCATGTTCAATACGGCGGTCATGCTTCTGTTCCGCAAGCAGATCATCACGTTTTTCACGGACGATCCATGGATCGTGGACATGGCGATCGTGCTTCTGTGGCTGAATTTGATCCTTCAGCCGGGCAAGATGCTGAATATGGCGCTCGGTCAGTCGATCGTGGCGGTCGGCGACAGCCGTTATATGATGAAAATATCGATTCCCAGCCAGTGGCTGGTGTCCGTCGGTCTTACTTACGTCCTGGGCATCCAGCTGGGATGGGGACTTTACGGCGTCTATGCAGGCATGATCCTCGACGAGTATATCCGGGGGATCGTGCTGTACATTCGCTGGCGGCATCACCGCAAGCGCGGTCTGTTCGCCGACGACGGCGACCGCGGCGCGGGAGCGCTCGGCGTGACGGTCGGCGGGTTGCAGGCCTGATCCCATATTCAACGACAAAGGCGCTCCGGATCGCTGCAGCTGCAGCTTATCGGGAGCGCCTTGTCTGAGGTAAAGGGCCGGCGTCGTTCATAGCCAATCCTTCTTGCGGAATATATAGAACATGCCGAAGCCAAGGCCGATCATAATGCACAGCAGCACGACGGAGCCGTACTGGTCGTGCATCCCGGGAATGTAATCGAAGTTCATCCCGTATACCCCCGTGAGGAAAGTAAGAGGCATGAAGATCGTCGTCAGCGCCGTGAATACGCGCATGATCTCGTTGGCGCGGTTGGCGACGCTGGACTGGTAGGCTTCGCGCAAGTTGCCCATCAGATCCCGGTACGTTTCGAACGTTTCGTAGATTTTGACGGCATTTTCGTGAATGTCGATAAAGTACTTTTGCAGCTGGTGATCGATAAGCCTGAGGTCCCGCTTGTTCAGCGTAGCGATGACGTCGCGCTGCGGGCCGAGCACTTTCTTGAGCCACAAAATCTCGCTTCGCAGCCCGATGATCTCGGTCAGATGCGATTTTTTGGTGTGCATCAGAATATCTTCCTCGAGCTGCTCGATGCGGGCTTCGATCCGGTCGCCGACGGAGAAGTAATTGTCGACGACGATATCGACGAGATGGTACATCAATCTGTCGGCGGTGTTGACCTCCTGCTCCCAGAGAATCGGCTTGATGCTGCGCAGCTCGTTGATCTTCTGGCGGGTCACGGTGATCAGATAATGCTTGCCGAGGAAGACGTTCAAGGCGCGGAGGAAAATCTCCTCGTCGTCGAACCGGATGCTATTGATGACCAGAAAATAATGGCTCTCGTAAACCTCAAGCTTGGGGCGCTGCTCTTCCTCGGTCATGCAGTCTTCGACCGCCAGATCGTGGATGCCGAACAGCGGCTGCAGGACGACCAGATCGTCGATATCCGCGTCGATCCAGTAGAAGCCTTCATCAGGCGGAATAAGCGTTTCGGTAATATCTTCAACAGTCGTGAATACGCCTTGACGGACCAGGCGGATTTTCATGGATATCGCTCCTTGTCATAATCGGCTTAAGCGCCGTCCGGCGCGCCTGTCTAAGGTCGCATTGGTACGGCGCTGTCGTATTATGCAGGGCGAACATCCGCGTGCGAAGGGGTTTACTCGGCGGAGCCGGGCAAGCGCGGGGCTTCGGTGGCGGACTCTCGTCCTGCGGCAATGCATCTTAATATGCGACTTGGCCCAGGATGATCTCCTTCCATGACCGGCTCCCCCCTTCCGTTTTTCGGATCGATGCTTAACAGCGAATTCGCCCTGTCCGGGCGCAATCCGTGTTAAGTATAATCCTCCGCTTCATCCCTTTCAAGGACAATTTATCGCGGCTGTCTAGGCGCTTGACGGAAGCGGGCCGATCGGTTACATTAATTGTAGTTTAACCTCTACAACCGAATAGTTTTGCCCATCTTATCAAGAGCAGGCGGAGGGACTAGCCCGATGAAGCCCGGCAACCGGCGTAGCGTACGCACGGTGCTAATTCTTGCGAAGACGTTCGTTTCGAACGTTTCTGGGAGATGAGAGAGGCGATCGCGTAACCGTTTGTTCACGACGACCCCTTTCTGACGAAAGCGGGTCTTTTGTTTTGCCAACACACCTGATTAGGAGTGATATTATGCCCATCAAGGTACCCGACAATTTGCCCGCCAAGGAGATTTTGGCCGGAGAAAACATATTCGTCATGGACGAAAGCGTCGCCTACCACCAGGATATTCGGCCGCTTCGCATTGCGATACTGAATCTGATGCCGACGAAGGAAACGACCGAGACGCAGCTATTGCGGTTGATCGGGAATACGCCGCTGCAGGTGGAAGTCGTGCTTCTTCATCCAAAGACTCACACGTCCAAGAACACCTCTTCCGAGCACCTGGAGAGCTTCTACAAGACGTTCGACGAGATCTCCCACCAGCGTTACGACGGTCTGATCATCACGGGCGCGCCCGTGGAGACTTTGCCTTTCGAAGAGGTCAACTATTGGGAAGAACTAAAAGATATTATGGACTGGAGCGCGAAGTACGTCACTTCGACCTTCCATATATGCTGGGCCGCCCAAGCCGGCCTGTATCACCACTTCGGCGTGCCTAAGCTGCCGCTTGAAGAAAAGCTGTTCGGCGTGTTCCCGCATACGATCGCGAGGCGCAACGTGCCGCTGCTGCGCGGATTCGACGAAATGTTCTACGTGCCTCAGTCCCGGCACACCGAGGTAAGGCGCGAGGATATCGATAAAGTGCAGCAGCTCGAGGTGTGGGCCGAATCCGAGGAAGCGGGCGTGTACATCGTGGCGTCGCGCGGGGGCAAGCAGATATTCGTTACCGGACATTCCGAGTACGACCCGAACACGCTGAAGTGGGAGTACGACCGCGACAAGGCCAAGGGACTTCGGATCGACGTGCCGAAAAATTATTACCCGAAGGACGATCCGTCCAAAATGCCGCTGTCGACCTGGCGCGCGCACGCGAACCTGCTGTATTCCAACTGGCTGAATTACTATGTATACCAGGAGACGCCGTACGACCTGGGCGCGGGCATCTGAGCGGAGGAGCCGCAGGAGTAGCGCTTATACGCATGCATGCGTAAAGACGGCGAGATCGATCGCGTTAGCGGGCGCAAGCCTAACCTAATGAAGATGGAGGAGTACTATTTATGAAAATCGAAAGCCGTCTTGCCCAAATCGGTTCGCAGGAGGATCCGGCGACAGGGGCCGTGAGCTTCCCGGTGTATCAAGCGACCGCGTTCCGCCATCCCAAGCTCGGACAAAGCACGGGATTCGACTACGCCCGCACGAAGAGCCCGACGAGAGCCGTGCTCGAAGAAGCGGCCGCGCAGCTTGAGAGCGGAGACCGCGGATTCGCCTGCAGCTCCGGCATGGCCGCGCTCCAGACGATCTTCGCTCTTTTCAAGCAAGGCGATCACCTGATCGTCTCGCTCGACCTTTACGGCGGCACTTACCGGCTGCTGGAGAAGATCATGTCCCGCTTCGGCGTGACTGCGTCATACGTGGACACGAACGACCTCGACGCGCTCGAATCGCTGCGCACGCCCGCTACCCGCGCGGTGTTGATCGAGACGCCGACCAACCCGCTTATGATGATTACGGACATCGCCGCGGTAACGTCTTGGGCCAAGGTGCACGGGCTGCTGACGATCGTCGACAACACGCTGCTCACGCCGTATCTCCAGCGTCCGATCGAGCTCGGCGCCGATATCGTCATCCATAGCGCCACCAAGTACTTGGGCGGCCACAACGACGTGCTGGCAGGACTGATCGTGACGAAGGGACAAGCACTGTCCGACGAGATGGCGTTCCTGCACAACTCCATCGGCGCGGTGCTCGGGCCGCAGGATTCCTGGCTGCTGATGCGGGGCATGAAGACGCTCGCGCTAAGGATGGAACGTCACGAATATAATTCCGTCAAGCTGGCGGAGTGGCTGGCCGAGCACCCGGCCGTCGATTCGGTATACCACCCCGCGCTCCCGGCGCATCCGGGTCATGACGTTCAAAAACGACAAGCTTCGGGCAGCACGGGCATCTTCTCCTTCCGCATGAAGGACGCCCGTACGGTCGAGCCGATTTTGCGCCACTTGCGCCTGATTGCGTTCGCCGAGAGCCTCGGCGGCGTCGAGTCGCTGCTGACTTATCCGGCGGTGCAGACGCACGCCGACATTCCCGAGGAGATTCGCAGAAAGGTCGGCGTAGACGACCGTCTCCTGCGCTTCTCCGTCGGCATCGAGCATATCGACGATCTGATCGCCGATCTGGGCCAGGCCATCGAGGCAGCGACAGCTGAGATCGGAGGGGAAGGCGCATGACGCATCCGAACAACCGACACGCGGGAGACCGCGAGTTCGCCACCAAGCTGATTCACTTCGGATCGGAGATCGACGAAGCGACGGGCGCGTCCAGCGTGCCGATTTACCAGGCGTCGACCTTTCACCACTTCGACCTGGAGCAGCCGCCCAAGCACGACTACAGCCGCTCGGGTAATCCGACGCGCGAAGCGCTGGAGTCTTATATCGCGCTGCTGGAAGGCGGAACGCGCGGATTCGCGTTTTCCTCCGGCATGTCGGCGATCTCGACGGCTTTCCTGCTGCTGTCGGCAGGCGATCACGTCATCGTCACGGAGGATGTATACGGCGGCACTTACCGCTTGCTGACGACCGTGCTCAACCGGCTCGCGATCGAATCCACCTTCGTCGACATGACGGACTTCGAGCAGGTCGTCGCGGCCCGCAGGCCGAATACGAAGGCGCTGTTCATGGAGACGCCGTCCAATCCGACGCTCAAGATCACCGACATCAAGCGGGTCGCCGGCTGGGCCAAGGAACAAGGCTTGCTCACGATGCTGGACAATACGTTCATGACGCCGTACCACCAACGTCCGATCGAGCTTGGCGTCGACCTGGTGCTGCATAGCGCGACCAAGTTTCTGGGCGGGCACAGCGACGTGCTCGCGGGCTTGATCGTGACGTCCGACGTAGAGCTTGGCAAGCGGGTCAAGGCGCTGCAGAACGGCCTGGGGACCGTGCTCGGCACGCAGGAGAGCTGGCTGCTCATGCGCGGCATGAAGACGCTGCAGGTGCGCATGGAAGCGAGCGAGCGCGGCGCGCGCAAGCTGGCGCAGTGGCTGAGCGAGCATCCGGGCGTGGCGCGCGTCTATTACCCGGGACTGGACGGACATCCGGGCAAGGACATTCACGAGCGGCAGTCGCAAGGCTACGGCGCCGTCGTCTCGTTCGATGCGGGGAGCGGTGAGAAGGCGAAGAAGCTGCTCGGCAAAGTTCGTATTCCGATCGTGGCTGTCAGCCTCGGCGCGGTCGAGAGCATCCTGTCTTATCCGGCCATGATGTCCCATGCCGCGATGCCGGCGGAAGTAAGGGCGGCGAGAGGCATTACCGACGGACTCGTGCGCTATTCGGTCGGGCTCGAGGATATCGACGATCTGATTCGCGATCTCGCGCAGGCGTTGGAAGAGTAAAGAAGAACAGGCCTTAGCCATTGTTTGGGCGGTTAGAGACGGGCTAGGGACCGGCAGGAGGCCGGCTAGTAAGCGGCTTCCATAATTCGCCTTTCCGAGCATTCCGATTCGTGATAAAATAACAATATTCGACAAGACCCATGCAACTATAACGAATCGATAAGACAAGGCAGGCGAGGACGTGACCGCGACGATGCTGCTTGAGAGATTGAAGACGATTGCCAAGGCATTTCTACCGGATCGCCGGTTAAACGCCTTCCCGCCGGATTTTACGATCCGGCGGCCGATCCTATCTCTTCTACGGCGGCGTCTCGGTCGCGGAGAAGCCTGCTTTTTAGCATTGTACCGCTGGGAGAGCAAGTTCGATCCCGAGCATCGGCAGCATGGCCGCGAAGACGAAAAGCGGCTGTCCGCCGCCAGCCGGAGGCAGCTCACGTTGCTTGCGCGCGAGCAGTTCGGCAAGCGGGAGCTGATCGGCATGGATCAGTACGGTCCGCAAGATTATGTCGTGCTGGTCAGCGCGCCCCAGGATCCGGAGGAGGCGTTCGTGCCGGTCTCGCTGTTCCGCAGGCTGGAGCTGCTGCGCCATGCATTCGAAGGCGGCACCGCAGCCGCCATGCCGGAAGCCGCCGAGCAATGGCAGCTGACGGGCACTTACGTGCCGGTATCGAGCGCTGTCTGGGCTTCGGCTCCGGACGCGTCGGCGCTGTTCAAGGAAACGTTCGATTTCGCGCTGGCGCTGGCTACGGGAGCTGTCACGCCCCAGGTGATCGAGGCCAGGAGGCAATTGGACGAGATTCTGGCCGAAGGCCGGATCTCGGTGCTGGCGCAGCCGATCATGGATCTTAGAAGCGGCGACGTGTACGGCTGGGAGATCCTGACGCGAGGTCCGGCCGCGAGCGTGTTCCATATGCCCGACGAGCTGTTTCGCTTCGCCGGTCAGAGCAAGCTGCTCAGCAAGCTGGAATTTATCGTCATTCGGCATGCTCTGGACGAGATCGCGAGCCGGCGCATCAGCGAGCCCGTATTTCTGAACGTCACGCCGGTGACGTTGGCGCATCCGTTGTTTATGGCGCATCTGGAGCAGTGCCTCGACCGGCACCCGTCGCTGTCGGCCGGACAGATCGTGCTTGAGATCACCGAGCGGCACGAGATTCACGATCTGGGGGAGATGTCCAAGATTTTGGACCGGTTCCGCGAGAAGGGGTATCGCTTCGCGATCGACGACGCAGGGTCGGGCTACTCGAGCTTGCAGTGGATCGGCGAGCTGATGCCGGAGCTGATCAAGATCGATCGCTCGGTCATCCAGTTCGTGGATCGGTACAAGGTCAAGGAAAGCTTGCTGCGCGCGATCGTGACCGCTGCGGGCGAGATGAGCTGCGATGTCGTGGCCGAAGGCGTCGAACGCGAGGAAGAAGCGGACGTGCTGTTCCGGCTCAACGTGAGCATGGGGCAAGGCTATTACTTTGCGCGCCCGAATCCGCTTATGCACGAACATGAGCGCGGGATTTTCGATGAAATGAAGGAACGGATACAAAGCCGCCGCGGATTGGTTGCTTCCTGATTGTGGGAGGCACCTTTTTGTTCGTCAGCAATCGTGATTTATTTCACAAAGAAATGCATGACAAGGACGGCGAACAGCGTTAGAATAAGGGCATAGTGAAGGAGGCTTGAACGATGAGTGCGGTGGATGGAATACTATCACGCGCGCTGCAGGGCCAGCGCTTGGAATTGGAAGATGTCGTCAAGCTGTTCGAATCGGAAGAGATCGAGAAAATGGGAGCGGCAGCGAACGAGCTGATGATGCGCCGCCACCCGGATCCGATCACGACGTTCGTGGTCGGCCGCAACGTGAATTATACGAATATTTGCGACGTATATTGCCGTTTCTGCGCCTTTTACCGCGCGCCGGGCTCCAACGAGGGCTACGTGCTGCCGGATGAGCTGATTTTGCAAAAGATTCAAGAAACGGTCGACGTCGGCGGCACCGAGATTCTGATGCAGGGCGGCACCAATCCGAACCTCAAGTTCGGCTATTATCTGGATCTGCTGCGCAAGATCAAGGCGCGTTTCCCCGGTATTACGATGCACTCCTTCTCCCCTGCGGAGATTCATAAGATGATGGACGTCTCGGACGGCTTGTCGCTCGAGGAGGTCATCCGGCAGATTCATGAAGCGGGACTCGACTCGTTGCCGGGCGGCGGCGCCGAGATCCTGGACGACCGCACGCGCAAGAAGATCAGCCGGCTCAAGGGCTCGTGGCGCGATTGGATGGACGTCATGACGACCGCGCACAAGATCGGCATGAACACGACCGCGACGATGGTCATCGGCTTCGGCGAGACGATGGAAGAGCGCGCGCTTCATCTGTTGCGGGTCCGCGAGGCGCAGGACGAGTGCCTGAACAACGGCTATCCGTCCAAGGGCTTCCTGGCGTTCATCCCGTGGACGTTCCAGCCGGACAATACGAACATGAAGCGCGAGAAGGCAACGCCCGAGGAATATTTGAAGACGCTGGCGATCAGCCGCATCGCGCTCGACAATATCGACAACTTCCAGTCCTCCTGGGTTACGATGGGGCCGGAGATCGGCAAGCTGTCGCTTACCTACGGCTGCAACGACTTCGGCAGCACGATGATGGAAGAAAACGTCGTCTCGGCCGCCGGCACTACGCATAAAGTCAACATCGAACTCATCCTTAAGCTCATCCGCGAGGCAGGCAAGATCCCTGCGCAGCGCAACACGCGGTACGAGATTCTGAAGGTGTACAACGAGGACGAGAGCGTCGCGCGGGACTTTATTATGCAGAACTGATAGAATGTACGTTTTTAACGCTTATCTAGCTTCTGCCCCTCGGGGAAAGCGTCCGGATAAGCGTTTTTTTGTGTATTGTTTGAGGCATCAGGCAAAGCGAAGGGGTGAACACGATGAGAGGCATCATTATTGAAGGGTTGTCCACCACCGGAAAAACATCCGTTTTTGCGGCGATCAAAAAACTGCACAGTCAAAATCAAGGCGTGGAACAATCGGTCGTTGCGTTAAGCGAACACTATTCGCAAGTTTTGCATTCCTACCAAGGCGTATTGAGATCGATGGGGAAGGATGAACACTTGCAGCTGTTAAAACGCCATGTAGATTATCTGGAGCAGCAAGACGAATGGATTGGATCTCTGGGGCATTTGAAACGATCGAACGATATATTTTATTTGTTGGAGAGGTTCCATTTAAATCATCGAGGCGCATTTACGGGGTCGGAAGAAATCGGCGTACTAGAAAAACGCCTATCAAAAATGAATGCTCGCTGCATATTGCTGACGATATCCCCTGACGCCGTTGAACCGAGATTTATCGAAAGCCGCGGCGAAGCTTGGAAGTCATATGTGATGGAGGATCACGGTGGGGTAGCTGAGATTTGCGAGAAGTTCTTAGGGGAACAAGAAAGGCTTCGCAGGTGTGCAAGCGATTCGCTCATTCCTACTTTAGAGATTAACACGGATGAGGGGAAATGGGATTCGTATGCCGAGGAAATACTTGACATGACTTTTGTAAATCATTAAAAGTCGGATTTTTATTGAAAGAACTTTTTGTGCCGCAAATCATGCAATTGTATATCTTTGCAACAACTTTTGCAGTAATAACGAAGTGTGATACGATGTTTGTTCCTCCCTTAATAATAAGTTCCGCTCATGCTGTACCAGCCTTTTTCTAGCAAGGTTTTTTCATACTTCATGGGATTTTTTTTCCTCCAAACTAGCCCTGCCGAGATAACGATATTGTAAATGAGTCGAGCATTGGATGTCTCGCTTTAGTGGGAAAATCGTACCTACTGCCAATTGGAAGACTGAATCGCTCATCGCCTGTTGTAGAGCAGACGAACATCCATAACGAGGACCGGATGGTCCGATCGCCTCCCGTATAGCAGGCGATCGCCGGAAACGCGGGTCGCCTGGCTCAATCGCCTGTTGTAGAGCAGGCGATCATTCTAATCGTCGGTCGGCTGGCCCCATCGCCTGCTGTAGAGCAGGCGATCGCCCTAATCGTCGGCCGCCTGGTCTCATCGCCTCCCGTAGAGCAGGCGATCGTCCTAATCGTCGGCCGCCTGGTCTCATCGCCTCCCGTAGAGCAGGCGATCGCCCTGAAACGCGGGCCGCATTACCTCTTCATGTCCTTCTGCCCCATTCAACCAACCCGTTTCCGCGAGCCCCAAAATCATCTCCGCCGAATCCGCATTTTACCAGCCGAAAATTAATAAAATATACCACATGCGGCGAGCGATCGTATATGGCGATTCCGGTCACCATATAGTTTAAGAACAGGAAGTCGGGGGTGCGCGGATGAACAGGGAGCAGTGGGCCGTTAGTCTATACGGGGGCCTGGAAATGAGAAGCAGGCTACAGCGCATGATGAACGATGCCTTTGAGGGACTGGCCGATAGCGCAGGACAAGGTCCTTGGCGCCTCGCCGAACGGGGCGATGCGATCGTGTGCAAGCTCGATATTTCCGCGGGGCAAAGGGAATTTTGCGACAAGGTCGGCATGGTGCTGGCGGAATTTGTGCTGGCTGTCAAGGAGCCTCAGACGCTTGAGCGATTTATGCAGCGCAGGTTAGGCACGCGCGACCAGAAGGAAATCAAAACGGGTATGCGGGAAGCGATCGTTCTGTTAAATGGGGAATTGCCGGAGGGCGAGGCGGTCGATCCCGAAGTGGTCCCCGGCGAAGGCCGGAAGCTGCGACTGGTCAAGATCGCCGTGAAGCTCGGCGATTTTATGTGGCGCAACGGCTCGCTCCATCTGGACGGCTTCATGCGGTTTCGCATGCGCGAGCATTTGGAGGAGATTAGGGAAGCCGCCGAAACGGCGATCGAAGAAATGCTCATGGACCGGCAATATCAGGAGTTCATGCGCCTGCTGCAATCGATGGTGAAGGGACAGGAGACGGGACTGCCGGCCATCCACGTGCTGCATGGCGGCGGACAAGGTCCGACGCTGCTCGACGAGAAAATGCGTCCGCTGCAGGACGAACAGGTTACGGAACCGATCCTGCAAGCGGCATCCGATCAGCAGGACCGCGAGAGCTTGCTGGTCACCAGGCTGCTCGCCGCGAGCCCGAGGAGACTTTACATCCATACGGACGAACCGGATGCGCAGGTCGTGCGGACGCTGATGGGTATTTTTGGCGAGAGAGCCGCTATCTGCGACCATCCTGTACCGCGCTGAAGCGGGCAACCGAGGCTGCAGCCCGCTTGACGCATGCGGCTCGCTACGGGTATAATGCATCGTATCGGCTGTGAGAAAGACAGCGGCGCTGCAACGGACGGCCCAGAGAGAGGAACCTTAGGCTGCAAGTTCCTTCCGGCAACGGCAAGCGTCGACCCCTTTCGAGCTGCAGCTCCTAACGCGAGTGCCATTCCTGCATAGGTCTTATACAATCGACCGGGCGGAGAAGCGCGTATCGCCATTAAGAACTGCCGGGTCATGACCGTTACTCATGCCTAGAGAATCGTCCGTACTCCGCCTTGGGCGGCAGGCTCGGCGGTTGAACGAGGGTGGAACCACGGACGCCATGAACAGGCGCTCGTCCCTTACCGGGGACGGGCGCTTTTTTGCGTTGATTTGTCCCCATACACTTATTCCACGCAGCCAAGGAGGCCAACGCAATGACTGTACAAATCAAGCTGCCCGACGGAGCGGTCCGCGAATACGAGGGCGGCTCCAACATCGCCGACGTCGCCGGTTCGATCAGCCCGGGATTGAAGAAAAATGCCGTAGCCGGCAAACTCGACGGCAAAGTCGTCGACCTGAACGCCGAGCTGACGCCGGATGCCAAGGTCGAGATCGTGACGCTCGACTCCGCCGACGGCGTCGAAGTCATGCGTCACAGTACCGCTCATCTCATGGCTCAAGCGATCAAGCGCATTTACGGCGATACCGCCGTGAAGCTGGGCATCGGTCCGGTGATCGAAGACGGATTTTATTACGACATCGACATGGAGCAATCGATTACGCCGGACGATCTGGCGAAGATCGAAGCCGAGATGGAGAAGATCGTCAAGCAGGACCTGCCGATCGTCCGCCGCGTCGTGAGCCGCGAAGAAGCGCTCCGCATTTACACGGAACTCGGCGATCCGCTCAAGCTCGATCTGATTAACGGCTTGCCGGAAGAAGCGGAGATTACGATTTACGACCAAGGCGAATTTTTCGACCTGTGCCGAGGGCCGCACTTGCCTTCGACCGGCCGCATCAAGTCGTTTAAGCTGCTGAGCGTAGCGGGCGCATACTGGCGCGGAGACAGCAAGAACAAGATGCTGCAGCGCATTTACGGCACCGCCTTCGCCAAGAAGGCGCAGCTGGACGAGCATCTTCATTTCCTCGAGGAAGCGAAGAAGCGCGATCATCGCAAGCTCGGCAAGGAGCTGGGCATGTTCACCTTCTCCCGCGAAGTCGGCCAAGGACTGCCGCTGTGGCTGCCGAACGGCGCCAAGGTCCGCCAGATGCTCGAACGCTACATCGTCGATCTGGAGGAGAAGCTCGGCTATCAGCACGTATATACGCCGGTGCTCGCAAACGTCGACTTGTATAAAATCTCCGGGCACTGGGAGCACTACCAGGAGGACATGTTCCCGCCGATGCAGATGGACAATGAGGAACTCGTCCTGCGTCCGATGAACTGCCCGCATCACATGATGGTATACAAGAGCGAGATGCGCAGCTATCGCGACTTGCCGATCCGGATCGCCGAGCTCGGCACGATGCACCGCTACGAGATGTCCGGCGCGTTGACCGGCCTTCACCGCGTGCGCGCGATGACGCTTAACGACTCGCATATCTTCTGCCGCCTCGACCAGATCAAGGAAGAGTTCAAGCGCGTCGTGCAGCTGATCCAGCGCGTATACGAAGACTTCGGCCTTAAAGAATACCGTTTCCGGCTGTCCTACCGCGATCCCGCGGACAAGGAGAAGTACTGGCCGGACGACAACATGTGGGAAACGACGCAGCGCATGCTCCGCGAAGTCGTCGACGAGCTTGGCCTGCCATACTTCGAGGCGGAAGGCGAGGCGGCGTTCTACGGACCGAAGCTGGACGTACAGGTGAAGACGGCGCTTGGCAAGGAAGAGACGCTGTCGACCGCTCAGATCGACGTGCTCCTGCCCGATCGCTTTGAGCTTGAGTATGTCGGCGACGACGGCAAAAAGCACCGCCCGGTCGTTATCCACCGCGGCATCATCAGCACGATGGAGCGCATGACCGCGTTCCTGCTGGAGAACTTCGCCGGCGCGCTGCCGGTGTGGCTGTGCCCGGTGCAAGCCAAGATCCTGCCTGTCAGCCAAGCGTTCGAAGCATACGCGCGCGAGCTCGAGGACAAGATCCGCGAATCCGGCGTTCGCGTCGTGGCGGACCTGCGCAACGAGAAGCTCGGCTACAAAATCCGCGAGGCGCAGCTTGAGAAAGTGCCATATATGCTCGTCGTGGGCGAGAACGAATCCGCAGCCGGCACCGTATCCGTACGCCGCCGGGGCGAGGGCGATATCGGCGCTGAGCCGATCGACGCTTTTATCGCGCGGATCAAGGGGGATATCGACAGCAAGCGCACCGATTGACCGTTAGCGTCTAACGATGAATAAAGCTTGCGGGCTTGGGGCATTCTCCCTCTAGGAGGAATGCTACCGATGCCCGCAAGCTTTTTTTTCAGATCGGCCATAGTGCTTCTCGTCGTCTCTGCCGCATGGACTTCGTCCGAAGTCCCGCGCGCGGCCGCAGAAGCGACAGCGGAAGAAGAACGGGAAGAATCGAATCCCGCTACCGTATCCGTACTGGCGACCGGCTACACGGCAGGTGTCGAGTCGACGGGCAAACGCCCGGGGCACCCGCAATACGGCGTGACCTATTCAGGCGTCAAAGTGAGGCGCAGCAAGGTATCGACGATCGCGGCCGATACGCGCGTATTTCCGCTGGGAACGCTCCTTTATATTCCGGGCTACGGCTACGGCTGCGTCGCGGATACCGGCTCGCGGATCAAGGGGAGAAGAATCGACCTCTATTTCCCGTCGACCCGGCAGGTGTTCAAGGAGTGGGGGAAAAAGCAGGTCGAGGTCAAAGTCATCCGCCGAGGCAGCGGGAGAGTGACGGAGACGATGCTGGACGAGATGAACGAGGTCGCCGTGGCGGGCCAGGACTTGTCCGACAAAAAATTCGATTCTTAGTATAATTATGATATTACGATCGGAATCCATATGTTAAAATAAAGGAGATGAGGATCAAAAGGCCTAAGGAGTGACATTGAGGCATGACGAACTCCCGCGGAGAAATCGGAAGTCGCGAACAATCCGCTATCGAGGACGAACTTCTGAACGAGCTGTATCGGGAGATGCTGCGGGTGGCCCGTCACAGGCTTCATCACAAGAGCGACGCGATCGACGTGGTCCAGGAAGCATGGGTTAGAATCTTGGAAAAGCGTGACACGCTCCGGGAGAGCAACAAGATTATCCCTTGGGCGAAGACGATCGCCGCCAATCTGGCGCTGAACGCCAACCGCGCCAGGCGCGTCAAGCCCGTCAGCGAGCTGAGCGAAGCTTATGCGGCCGGCGAGACCGGGGCCGGCAGGCTGAGCGAGCCGGAGACGATGGCCGAGCTGACCGATATCCTCGGGCGGCTGGAGCCGGCGACGCGCACGCTGCTGCTTTACAAGTTTTATTACGGGTTCAAGGACGATGAGATCGCGGCTGCCCTGCAGGTGCCGGTCGGGACCGTCAAAGCCCGCATCCACCGGGGGAAGGCGAGGCTGAAGGCCGAAGCCGGCGGCGCAGGAGCCATGGATTTATAGCGATTCGAATATAACCGAGAGGAACCGTGAGGTTCCTCTTTTATTTTGCCCTGTGGACAGATATAATGTTAGCAATTATTACATTATGTCGATCGGTGTAGAAAATGCCGACGGAAGGCGGGGGCGATTCGCAATGACCGGATGGCGGAAATGGTTCAACGGAACGGACGGGGCCAAAGCGAAGCGGACGGCGTCAGATACGGCTGCCGCCGTATCGGCGGGGAGTGCGGGAGCGGGGCATGACGCGGACCAGGACAAGCTGCGGACGATGGTCGGCGAAGCCGTCGTCATTTCCGACCGGCTCCAGGCCGCGGTCGGCGAGGTGGATTCGAGCGTAGGGCAGCTGGAAGCGATCGCGGACCGTTCCGCCGTGCAGGAGGATCGGCTGCGACAGCAGAGCAGGCTTGCTTCCGGGCGTCTGGACGAAGCGTTTTCGGCGCTGCAAGAAGTGGCGGCCGCTTCGGAGGAGATCCGCGCGACCTCCGAAGGCATGAGCAGGCAAAGCCGGGAAGCCCGGGACGTCGTGATCGATGTATGCAAGTCGATGCTGCAGACCGACGAGGTCATGAACGATCTAGCGGCCCATCACGGCACGATGGAGGAACGGGTGAGCGCGCTCATCGCCGAAGCCTCTAAGATTACGCAGATGAACGAGCTGATCCAGGAGATCGTCTCGCAGACTTCCCTTCTGGCGCTGAACGCCGCCATCGAGGCTGCGCATGCGGGCGAATACGGCAGCGGATTCACCGTCGTAGCGCAGGAGATCCGCAAGCTCGCGGAGCAGAGCAGCGTCGCGGTCAAGCGCTCGTCGGGCATCGTCCGCAACATCGAGGCGGGCATCCGGCAGGTCGTCGCGTCGGTGGCCGAGGAGAAGCAGTCGGTCGCGCGCGGCCTCGCCGAGATGCAGGTCAATCGGGACCGGATGGACGCGATCTACAACCATATCGTCAAAGTGGACGGGCAGGTCGGCAAGACGCTGACCGCGGCGGCGGAGCAAGCGGGCCGGACTTCCGCGGCCAATGCGATGCTGAAGGATGTCGTCGACTCCGTCAATCAGATGATGTCCAGCATCGACGATACGCTTGCCCAGAATCTTAAGCAGCGCGACGAGACCGCCAAGCTCGGGAGAGTATCGACGGAGCTTAAGACGGCGGCGGACGAGCTGATCGGCGCGGTTCATCAGGCCGGAGGCAAGGTGTGGTCGGATACCGGACTCGCGGAAAAAGAACGGTGGATGCAGTTTCTGACGACCATGGCGGCCGATCCCGCGCTGAGCGGACTGAGCGAGGACATTCATCGCCGAGTACTCTCCGGCTGGCTGGCGCAGACGGCCGGCGTAGAAGCGATCTGGTCCAACCGGGCGGACGGCTCCTTCGTCTTTTCCGAGCCGGTAGCGGGCTTGCTCAACGCGCGCAGCAGGGAATGGTGGAAAAAAGCGATGGATGGAGAGATTTTCGTATCGGAGGTATACCTGTCCGCGATCACGAAAAAGCCCTGCGTGACGGTATCGACGCCGCTTCAAGGAGAAGATGGACGCCCGATTGGGGTCATCGGGATCGACATTGTCATCTCTTCCTAAAAAATAGCTGACATAAGGGTTCTCATGCTGGCTGTTTTCCGATACAATTGGCTTACGTGTGATGAATCTTCACAAGAATAGACAGGTGATATTTCATGACAAAGCCCGTTGTGCAAGGAATCCCGCCATCGGCGGCGCTGTCCCGGCAAGCGGAGGTGCACTCGCTGGTCGACGCTCTGATCGAGAAGCGGCTTGAGGAAGTCGCGGAGATCGAGCAGATGGTCCAGCGCTATGAGCGCCGCGTGCAGAAGGAAGAGCAGGCTTACCGGACGATGTCCACCTTTCGCAAGTTCCTGAGCGGCAAAAAGCCGGATCACCATGCGGCGGTCGAATATATCCATTACGTCAAAAAGCCGCTTGAAAAGGCCAGGAAGCTGCGCGAGGAGATTGCGCGGTACGAGGCGATGAAGCTGAACGGCGACTATATAGAAGAATAAAGATTTGCGGAGCATAAAGAAGCTTTTCCGGGCACCTGCGAGGGTGCGTTCGGAAAAGCTTTTTTGTTGCGGAGCGGGCGATCTGGAACGAATGGCATGAAGCGGGCTGTCGACCTGCGCGGCGTCCGAAGTTATTCGTTCCTCAATCGCTCTATATCAAGGAAGTCATGCTCCTGGCTGTACGCGGGCACGCCATGGATGCCGACGTCGAGACCGACAAGCTCCTCGTCGCGGGAGACGCGTACGGGACGCCATGCATTGATGAGCTTAAGCGCGCCCCAGGTGAGCGCGAAGCCCCATACCGCGACCACGGCAAGTCCGAGCGCCTGGACGCCCAGCAGCTTCCAGCCTCCGCCGTAAAACAGTCCGGCGTTGGCTGACAGGCTCGGCACGGCGAACAGCCCGACGGCGAGCGTGCCGATGCTGCCGCATACTCCGTGAACGGCGAAGGCGCCTACCGGATCGTCGACGCGCCGCCGCTCGAGCCATTCGGTCGCAAGCACCATCGCAATGCCGCTGAATGCGCCGATGAAGATGGCCGCTCCGTCCGACACGAAAGCGCAGCCCGCGGTAATGCCGACAAGACCGGCGAGCGCGCCGTTAATGACGGTAGGCGGGTCCGCTTTTTGGTAGCGCAAAATGGTAAACAGAATGCAGGCGGCGCTGCCTGCTGCGGAGGCGAGCATCGTCGTAACGGCGATGTGGCCGATGTTGGGATTGGTTGCGCTGAGCGTACTCCCCGAATTGAAGCCGAACCAGCCGAACCAGAGGATAAAGGCGCCGACGGAGGCGAGCGGGAGGTTGGAGGGCGGGACGATATTGACCCGGCCGTCCTCGGAAAATCTGCCGATGCGCGGTCCGAGAAACAAGGCTGCAGCAAGCGCGGCGAAGCCGCCCAAGGCGTGAATCGCCGCCGAACCGGCGAAGTCGACCATGCCGAGCTTGGCGAGCCAGCCTCCCGCGGACCAGATCCAGTGACCGGAGATCGGGTAGATCAGCCCCGTCATGATGATCGTATAGACGATATAGGCGCGGAAGTGGATGCGCTCGGCGACGGCGCCGGATACGATAGAGATGACTGCGATGACAAAGGCGCTTTGGAAAAGCCAGAAGGTGTCCGTCGAAATGTTCAGGCTTAGATGCGACCAATCGCCCTTCATCGCAAAGCCCGAAGTTCCGATTAATCCGCCGGCGTCCTTGCCGTACATCAACGCGAAGCCGACGGCGTAAAACAGCAGAGCGCCGAACGAGATGTCCACGAATACCTTCATGATGATGCTTACCGCGTTTTTTTGCCGGACGAAGCCTGCTTCGAGCAGCGCGAAGCCGCCTTCCATCAATAAGATCATTGCGGCGGTCAATACAACCCATATTGTATCGACGCCGCTGGAGAGCGTCTCCAACGTCATTCTACTTCCCCCAGAATGATTCGATTTTTTGTCGCTTGCCTACAAGAAGAATAAAAATACGACCAAATTATATATTTAGAAGTCATATATGTCAACGAAACATGTTATGAAAAATGACATAATCGAAAGTCCGGGGAACGACTCCGTCCCGAGACCGAGGCAAGTTCCATCCCGCGCCGCTATGGAAGCTCCGCGACTTTCCTTTATAATGTAACCAGCAGAACCCAATCGTACAGAAAAACGGAGGAACCCCTATGCAGCAGTCCGTGCTTCATCGCATTTTTTGGGGATTTATTCTGATCGGCGGCGGCCTGATCTTCTTATTGAATCAGAGCGGGGTCATCGAAGTGGATATCGGTTATCTATTTTCGAACTACTGGCCCGTCTTGATGATTTTCTTTGGCCTTCAAGGCATGCTGCTACAACGGAGGAACGGCTTCGGCTGGAACTCGATCGTCGTGTTGATGGGTCTTTTCTTCCTGGGACGCAACCTGGGCTGGCTCCATTGGGAGCTGGGCGATTTGATCCGCTTCGCCATTCCGGCCGCGCTTATTATTGCAGGTCTCAACATGGTGTTCAGAGGTAGCGGCTGCGGACGGAAGAACAAAAAGTGGGAGGAGAGCGGATGGAACGAGGTGACGCCGCCACCCGCCCCGAATCCGTTTGAAGCGCCGCTGCCGCCGCCCCCTCCGCCGCAGCCGTATGACAGCCCGAATGCGTTTGCGCAGGAACCCGCTCCGGTTGATCGGCACACGGAAGAAGCGCGCGATGGAGAACCTGGTGAGAGCCGCCCGAGGGATCGGGGCTGGGATCCGGCCGATCGGATCGGTCAGCGGATGGAGCGGCGTCAGGAACGTCTGGACAACTTTAACTCTCGCATGCAGGAGCGGGTCGAACGAATCCACGCCAAGCAGCGCGAGCATCACGATCGTCGCCGCGCCAAGGTACAGGAGCGTCATGCGAGGCATGGTCATTTCGATCACGAAGGCTATGGTTCTGGCGGCGAGTCCGACCGGATGTGGAAGGAATACCATCGGCCGCCAGGCCACTCGCCGCGGGGATCCCGGATCGACCACAGCCGCTTTATCGGCGACGTTCATATCGGACAAGAGATGTGGGAGCTTCAGCCGATGAGTATCTCGCATTTTATCGGCGACACGACGATCGATTTGACCCGCGCCCACATTCCGGTCGGCGAGACCCGTATATACGTGTCGGCGTTCATCGGGGACGTCAAGGCGTATGTACCCGGCGATCATAGCGTCGGCATTCGCGTCGTCTCGAGCTGCCTGATCGGAGACGTGAAGGTGCTGGAGCAAAAGCGCGGAGGCGTGTTCAACCAAATGTCGGCGGAGACGCCCGGATTTCAGGATACGGACAAACAAGTGGTGCTGATCGTCAGCTGCTTCATCGGCGACGTGCGCGTGACGAAGGTGGGATAACGACAGATGCCTAAGCTGCTTCGCAACATTAAGTGGGAGTGGGCATTCTATGCGGCGATTTCGGGTGCCGTCGTGCTGGCCGTCATATACGGCCTGTGGCGGCCTCACATCGAGGCGTTGCCGGCGGGGCCGGCGATCTATAGGCTGATCCCGCTGCTGATCGCCGTTCGGATCGTCAGCGCCTACTTCCGGGGCCGTAGATATCAGAGCCGGATCGACGCGCTTCAGGAGGCGCTCAAGCAGTCGGCCGCCGGCAACTGGGAAGCGCGGCTGCCGGAGGAGCGTACCGACGCTTTCGCCGGCGCGTACCGCGAGTTCAACCGGCTGCAGCAGGGGCTGGCCGAACGGCTCCGCCT
This sequence comes from Cohnella sp. GCM10012308, assembly GCF_042649185.1. NCBI lineage: Bacteria > Bacillati > Bacillota > Bacilli > Caryophanales > Paenibacillaceae > Cohnella > Cohnella sp. GCM10012308. The sequence continues at coordinate 308,298 of NZ_JBHRYU010000002.1, read as the reverse complement.
GCTGCAGAAGCTGGGCGAGAAGGAAGTGATGGGCAAGGCGGCCACCGTGGAGGAGGCGGTGCTCGAGGAGCGCAGGCGGCTGGCCAGGGACCTTCACGATACGGTAAGCCAGCAGCTGTTCGCGATCCATATGAGCGCATCGGCGCTGCCGGCGCTCGTGGACAAAAACCCGGAGCATGCGGGCCGCGTCATGCAACAGCTCATTGAAATGTCCAAGGCCGCGCAGCGCCAGATGCGCGGTCTGATCGCGCAATTGCGGCCGCTGGAGCTGCAGGGCAGGACCTTGCCGGAAGCGCTGGACCACTGGTTCCCGGACTACTGCCGGCAAAACGGCATGCAGGGCACGCTCGACGTGCGGGTGTCCGCCGCGCTGCCGCCAGCTATGGAGCATCAGCTCTTTTTAATCATTCAAGAGGCGATGGCAAACGTTATGAAGCATTCGGGAGCGGATGAAGTCAGGCTCGTGCTGGGAGAGACCGACAGGCAGGTGCTGCTGTCGATCGACGATGACGGCGAAGGGTTCAGCGCAGATCAGGTCAAGGCGGGCTCGTACGGGTTGACGACGATGCGCGAGCGCGCGATCCAGCTCGGCGGCGACGTCGAGATCGCGACCAAGCCCGGCTCCGGCACGCGAATTAAGGTGGGGTTGCCCAAGTTCGCCCAAGCGATCGAAGGAAACGGAAGGGGATAATCGGAAATGAGCGGATTAAGCGCGATGCAGAGCCCGAGCGGCGTATTGATCGTAGACGATCACGAGATGGTCAGGGCCGGCATCCGGACGTATCTGATGCTGGACGAGCGGTTCGAGGTGATCGGAGAGGCCGCGGGCGGCCAGGAGGCGATCGACCGGCTCGACGCGGGCGCTTATGGCGGCCGTGTCCCCCAGCTTGTGTTGATGGATCTGATGATGCCCGGCATGGACGGCGTCGAGTCGACCCGTGCGATGCTGGCCAAGTATCCGCATGTACGGATCATCATACTGACGAGCTTCCTGGAGGACGACAAGATCGTAGCGGCGATTGAAGCGGGTGCCGTCAGCTACGTGCTCAAAACGGTGTCGGCGGACGAGCTCGTATACGCGATGCAGGGAGCGCTGCGCGGAATGCCGGTCATGAGCGGCGACGTATCGCAGGCATTGACGCGCGGCCTTCGCCGCCGGACGGCGCAGGACGAGGACGAAGGCTTGACGGAGCGCGAGAGGGAGGTGCTGCTGCTTATCGCCGAGGGCAAGTCCAATAAGGAGATCGGGGACGAGCTGCATATCAGCATCAAAACGGTGAAAACGCACGTCAGCAACCTTCTTATGAAGTGCGAGCTCGAGGACCGGACGCAGCTTGCCATATTTGCGCACCGCAAGGGATGGGCCAAGGCGTAAGAGATGCGCTGAAAAAGGGGCGAGCGCAATAGCGTTGGCGGAATAACGATGCGCCGCATTCTTATATGAAGCGTGGGCCGGCTGAAATGACGGAATAACGATGCGCCTGCATTCTTATTTGAAGCGTGGCAGGCTGAAATGGCGGAATAACGATGCGCCATGGCAATGCCAGTAAGGTTTAGCTTGCCGCTCATCCGGGCATTCTATGGCTAAAAAGGCGGAATTCCCATGCAGCAGCTGTCATCGCGACTTGCCTCGACGCAGGTCGCTTACATCCAGGCGCAGGAAGGCCTCGACGATCTGGGCTTTAACTTGGGCGGCAACTGGGATTACAAGACCGGCTCTCTCGATCGGGCGCTCGACAGAGAGCACAAGGTCTGGTTGCGGCTCCCCTTTGAGGTCGAACGCGGCGAGCTCGACGCGGAAGCGGTGAAGACCGACGCGATCATCCGGTTCGGCCAACCTTATGTCCTGAGGCACGAATACGAGGAGGGCTTGGACCAGGATGCGCAGCCGCGCACGCTGGGCGGATTTTTCGACCAGTTCGCCGCGCCTTCCAATCCAGATGCCGAGATCGACGATTCATGGATCCGCGAAGCGGAGAGAGTGCTGGAGCAAGCGGAGAAAATATTTTTAAACTGACGGATTTCGACCGGATTTTCTATGCGAGCATCCTTTAGAGTGAACCGGATATCCAAGCGACAGCCCTCCGGCCATACGGAGGGCGTTTCTCTTTTTTTTACTTTTTTAATATTGATTCAGTTCACTTTAAGATTGTTTTAAGGTAAGTAGGCGAATATGTAGTCAAGAAGAACAACGGCCGCAGGCGCTGACGCCGCGGCGACATGGGAGGAATTGAACATGGACGATCAGAACAAAAAACCGGAAGACAATCTCTTCGGGTTCCGATATGGCAATGAACGCGAAGAGAACGGCGAGGGGGGAACGGCGAAAGGGCCGGAATTCCGGTATGCGGACCAAACGGACGCACGCGAGGAAGGGCACAGCGAAGTGGCCTCCGGATCGGATACGCCGGAATCCGGGTATTCGTCCCCTAATGAATCCAGGTATTCGTCTCCTAACGAATCCGGGTACACGTCTCCCAGAGAAGAAGAAACCCGGTTCACCTACGGTCCTTTCGGATCCGATCGGGAGCGCAGCGCGTCCTATGGTTCATCCTATGATAGCGGCACCGGCGGCAGCGCGAGCGAACGTCCGGCGACGCCGGCGGTCCAGCCGGCCGACAGGGAGTACCGGCCTTTCACCGTATCGGGCAACGGCAGGAACTGGGAGGCCTCCAAGCCGCCGCGCAGATCCTCGCTCCGGTCGGTATTCGCTTCGTTCATGGCTGGCGTGGTCGTCGTCGGCGGACTGATGTTCGCGGCCGACCGCGGCGACTGGTTCAGCTCCAAGGCCGCCGCACCGGCATCGGCGGCAGTATCGACGTCCAGCGACAACGGCGGCGCCAAGACGGTAGCCAATGTCACCGATACGGTTCGGCCGAACAACATTTCGAAGATCTTCGAGCAGGCAAGCCCGGCGGTCGTTAAAATCGAAACCTACGTCAAGGCTTCCAGCCGCAGCAGCAACGGCTACAGCTGGATGGACGACAATCCGCTGTTCCGTCAGTTTTTCGGCGATGATTATGGCGACGGCTCCGGCGGAAACGGCGGCAACGGCAGCGGCAGCGGCGATGGATCGGACGGAAGCGGCTCGCTGCAGGAGGAAGGCATGGGCTCGGGCTTCATTTTCGACTCCACGGGCTATATCCTGACCAACCAGCACGTGATCGCCGACGCAGACGAGATCAAAGTTACCGTTACCGGCCACCAGGAGCCATATACGGCTAAGCTGCTCGGCTCGAGCTACGATCTGGACCTCGCGGTGCTTAAGATCGAAGGCACGGACTTCCCGACGCTTAAGCTTGGCGATTCCGGCGCTTCCAATATGGGCGACTGGGTCGTAGCGATCGGCAATCCGTACGGCTTCGACCACACGGTCACCGTAGGCGTACTGAGCTCCAACGAGCGTCAGATCAGTATTCAGGATACGGCAGGCACGCGCAATTACGAGCATCTGCTGCAGACCGACGCTTCGATTAATCCCGGCAACTCCGGCGGCCCGCTGATTAATCTCAACGGCGAAGTCATCGGCATCAACACCGCAGTCAGCTCGCAGGCGCAAGGCATCGGTTTCGCGATTCCGACAAGCACGATCACCGAAGTACTAGATAACCTGAAATCCAACACCAAGATTCCGGCGAAGCCGTCTCCGTTCATCGGCGCGACGCTGCAGGATATCAGCAGCTCTGCTGCACGCCAGCTGGGGCTGTCCAGCACGGACGGCTCGCTCGTCAACAGCATTCTGTACAACTCGCCGGCTTATAAGGCTGACCTGCGCCAATACGACGTGATCCTCGGCATGGATGGCACGACGTACAAGACGAAGGAAGAGCTGATCGCCGCGATTCAGAAGAAGGCCGTAGGCGACAAGGGCGTGCTGAACGTTTATCGCGACGGCAAGAAGATCGATCTGACGATTACGATCGGCAACAAGAGCGATTTCGAGGATCAATCGACGCAGCAACAACAGCAACAACAATAAGCTTTTCTGCTACAATAGCGTTAACGGGGCAGTCGCCGAGACTGCCCCATTCTTTTAGACGGAGGAACACATGAGACCGCATATTCTCGTAATAGACGACGACGAAAAGATCACCTCGCTGCTCAGGCGCAGCCTCGCTTTCGAAGGCTATGAAGTTTCCACCGCGCCGAACGGTCCCGCAGGCCTTGGCATCGTGGCGGACAAATCCGCGGACCTGGTCATCCTTGACGTTATGATGCCGGGGATCGACGGCTGGGAAGTGTGCCGCAGGCTGAGGACTGCTGGCATCAATGTGCCCGTACTTATGTTGACGGCCAAGGACGACGTGCAGGACCGCGTGCGCGGCCTGGACCTGGGAGCCGACGACTATTTAGTGAAGCCGTTTGCGCTAGAGGAGCTGATGGCTCGCGTGCGCGCGCTCATGCGCCGTCGCCCCGAGCCTGCCGGAGAGAATAACCGGCTGCGCTTTGACGACCTGGTGCTCGACGTCGACGGCCGCGAGGCCATACGCGGAGACAACCGGATCGAACTGACGGCCAAGGAGTTCGACTTGCTCCATCTGTTCATGCAAAATCCGAAGCGCGTCCTCTCGCGCGATCAGATCATGGACAAGATCTGGGGTTACGACTATAGCGGGGAGTCCAACGTGCTCGAGGTCTACGTGGCGATGCTGCGCCAGAAGCTGGAGGAATACGGGGACAAGCGACTCATTCAGACGGTGCGGGGAGCGGGCTATGTCCTGAAGGGAGACAGCTAGGACATGTCGATCAGGCTTCGACTGACTTTGTGGTACTCGGGGTTGCTGGCGGGCGCACTCGTGGCTTTTGGTATCCTGATTTACGCGATCGTTTATCAGAATACGATGGGCAGCATCAAGAGCAGGCTGATGAACGAAGCGGAAAACGTTTATGTGGGTTCGACGTTCAACTCCGCAGGAGACCTGAAGATTTTTATCCGGACTTCTAATGCGTTAGACGTCAGCATTGCGGCTCAAGCCATTAATTATACACAGGATCCGAGCGGCCGCATTGACATGCAAACTTCAAATTTGAATTCATTGGGGATCAAATTCGCCTATCCCGAGTTCGACGGTATCAAGACCGGCCGGTACCATTCGGAAACGCTGAAAGGTTATCCGTTCGTGATCTATGAGAAAGCGCTCGTTATGCCCGAGAATGGAGCGATCATCGGACTGCTTCAAGTCGGCGCATACACAAAAAATGAAATCGGCTATCTTTCGCAAATGCGCACGATTCTTTGGATCGCCGGCCTCGCCAGCCTCGTTCTCGCCTTCGTCATCGGCCTTTTCCTCGCGCGCAAAGCGCTGCGCCCGATCGAGAAGGTCACGGAGGCGGCGGAGCGCGTACAGAGCGGTTCGGATCTGAAGCTGCGCATCCCCGGCGAGAGCCAGGACGAGATCGGCCGGCTCACCCGGACGCTCAATCATATGCTAGAGCGGGTGGAAAAAGCATATAATGTACTTGAAGAATCGAACACGGCCCAGCGCAGGTTCGTATCGGACGCTTCGCATGAGCTGCGCACGCCGCTGACGACGATTCGGGGCAATGTGGATTTGCTGGAAAAGGTATGGTCGGAGACGGGCTCCGGCGCCGCGGCAGAGGATCAGGACAGCGCAATCGTGAAGCCTCGGCTGTCTTTGGCGGAGCGGGAGGAGCTGTCGCGCGAAGCGCTGCACGACATATCGGACGAAGCGCGGCGGATGAGCCGGCTCGTCAACGATCTGTTGTCGCTGGCGCGCGCGGACGCCGGCTACGTCGTGGACAAGGAACCGATCGACCTGCTGCCGCTCGTCGAAGAGGCGTCCCGCAGAGCGGGTTTTCTGCCGCGCAAGGCGGAGTGGATCGTCGGTCCGCTGGATGCGCTTGCCGGCGTACGCGTCGTGGGCAACCGGGATTACCTCATGCAGCTGCTGTTCATTTTCATCGAAAACGGTTTTAAGTACACCCCCGCGGGCGAAGTTCGCCTGGAGGTGTACCGTCAGGAGGACCGCGTAGGCTTGTCCGTCACCGATACGGGCATCGGCATTGCCAAAGCCGATATGCCCCGCATCTTCGACCGCTTCTATCGGGCCGACGAATCCCGCGGTCAGACAGCCGGTACGGGGTTAGGCCTATCGATCGCCAAATGGATCGCGGACATGCACCGCGCTTCCCTGGATGTCCAGTCTCGTCCCGAGGGCGGCAGCCGCTTTACCATTTGGCTTCCCGTCGACTTTTCCGAACGCCGCGATTACGGTATAATAGAGGCATCGGTGCGCCCGGCTGTTCCCGACACGGAACAAAGCTGACAGGTACGGGCGAGAAAGCGGGTTACAAAAATGGAGATCGTCAAAATTTCCCCTCGCGGATATTGCTACGGCGTGGTGGATGCCATGGTGCTTGCCCTTCAGACGGCGCGCAACCTGGATCTGCCGCGCCCCATTTATATTTTAGGGATGATCGTGCACAACAGCCACGTGACCGAATCCTTCAAGGATGAGGGCATCATAACGCTGGACGGCGCGAACCGTCTCGAGATTCTCGAAGGCGTCGAGTCCGGCACTGTCATCTTTACGGCGCACGGCGTTTCGCCGGAAGTCCGCAACAGGGCAAGAGAAAAAGGGTTGACGATCGTGGATGCGACCTGCCCGGACGTTACGAAGACGCACGATCTGATCCGCGAGAAGGTCGGAGAAGGCTACGACATCATTTATATCGGCAAGAAAGGCCATCCAGAGCCGGAAGGCGCCATCGGGATCGCGCCCGATCGCGTTCATCTGATCGAGAACGAAGCAGAAATTGCGGAACTTCGACTTGCCGGCGACCGTATTATAATAACGAATCAGACGACGATGTCGCAGTGGGATATTCGACATCTCATCTCGAAGCTGCTCGAGACGTTTCCCCGGGCGGAGGTCCATAACGAGATTTGCTTGGCGACGCAGGTTCGTCAGGAAGCCGTTGCCGAGCAAGCGAAGAATGCGCAGCTCTGCATCGTCGTGGGCGACCCCCGGAGCAACAATTCCAATCGACTCGCCCAAGTATCGGAGGAGATCTCCGGCGTCAAGGCCTACCGCGTCTCGGACGTAACCGAGATCAAGCAGGAGTGGCTCGAAGGCATCGAACGTGTCGCCGTCACATCCGGCGCTTCGACGCCTACGCCGCTGACCAAGGAAGTCATCCAATACTTGGAGCGTTATGATCAGAACGACCCTTCGACCTGGGAGATCCGCCGCACCGTCAACATGAGCAAGCTGCTGCCGACGGTTAGAGAAAAATCAACCATCTGAGCCTTTCTTGGCTGAGTGGCGCCGCAGGCCGCAAGAAAGGAGCGCCATGCAACAACGTCTTCGCAAGTTCATCCGCTATTTGAAGCTGCAGTATGTCAAGCTGCTTCGTGCCAAGGGCGGAGCGTATTCGATAGCGATGGGTTTCGCGATCGGGCTGTTCGTCGAGATGTTTAATCTGCCGACCTACGGAACCTCGTTCGTACTCATCTTTCCGCTGATCTATCTGCTTCGGGGCAACTTGCCTTCGGCGCTGGTCGGATTCGTTTTCGGCAAGCTGATCTACATTCCGATGTCCGTGTTGAACAAGATGGTGGCGGATGCGGTGATGCCAGCGCACTTCGCGGTGAACTTCTCGTTCCTGCCGGCGAAGGTGAATCATTTTCTGCTGTTTAACCTTAAGATGATCGTCGGGGGGATGATCGACGGACTCGCGCTTGGCGTCTTGTTTTTCTTCCCAATCTGGTACAGCGTCCAGGCGTTCAAGCGCAAACGGAGAGAAAAGCGCCGCGCGAGAAAAATCGTCATAGAAGCGAGCAAGCCTGCAATGGAGTGACAGGGAAAAGCGATAACCCCGGGGATTGACACCCGGGGTTTTATCGTCTATATTTACTTTAGCGCTTAAAAGCGTATAAGCGTCGAAGCGTATAAGCGCGAAAGCGAATGAATAGAAATAATAATAATTAGAATCCGGGAGCGTGTCCTTATGATCGTCATTACTTCTCCGCATATCTCCGAAGAACGCATCTTGGAGATTGCCGAATATATTCAAAAGAGCGGCGTACAGCCTCATATCTCGCGCGGCACGGATCGTACCGTCATCGGCATCATCGGCAAGGCGGAGCCGACGCTCGCAGAGCATATCCGCTCCATGCATGGCGTGGAGAACGTCATCAAGATCTCCAAGTCCTACAAGCTGGCGAGCAGAGACTTCCATCCGGACGACACGATCATCGACGTGAAGGGCGTGAAGATCGGCGGCGACAACCTGGTTATCATGGGCGGACCGTGCGCGGTCGAGACGCCGGAGCAGATCGACGAGATCGCCCGTCTGGTCAAGGCGGCCGGCGGCCAGGTACTTCGCGGTGGAGCGTTCAAGCCGCGTACCGGTCCGTACAGCTTCCAAGGGATCGGCGTGGAAGGACTGAAGTGGATGAAGGAAGCCGGCGAGAAATACGGCCTGCTCACCATCACGGAGGTTATGGCGCCGGAGTTCGTCGACATTTGCGCAGAATACGCGGACATCATGCAGGTCGGCACGCGCAACATGCAGAACTTCGATCTGCTGCGCAAGCTCGGCACGATTCAAAATCCCGTACTGCTCAAGCGCGGATTCAGCGCGACGTACGACGAGTGGCTGAATGCGGCGGAATACATCCTGGCTGGCGGCAATCCGAACGTCATGCTATGCGAACGCGGCATCCGCACCTTTGAGACTTACACGCGCAACACGTTCGACTTGGCTGCGATCCCGGTCATCCAGCAGTTGTCGCATCTGCCGGTCATTGCCGACCCGAGCCATGCGACGGGCCGCCGCGAGCTCGTGGAGACGATGACCAAGGCGTCCGTCGCCGCAGGGGCGAACGGTCTCATTATCGAGATGCATACCGATCCGGACAACTCGGCGACGGGAGACGGCGTGCAGTCGCTGTTTCCGGATCAATTCGCCAACCTGCTCAAGGAGCTCGAGCAGCTCTCGCCGCTGCTCGGCAAGCGCTTCGACACCGCCAAGGAGCCGGCCGAAGCGTTCGCGACCTGGAAAAAGTAATATAGAACTTTAAACTAGGGCCGCCAGTTAAGCTGGCGGTTCTTTTTATATTTATTCGGACAATTGCGGCGCAGCCTTGTTGGCGCATAGAGTGGGACTCCAGGTACGCTATTTCGGGAAAAGTGAGTCTGTGGAGGCGCATGCGGACTCAGGGTACGCTATTTCGGTAAGATTGCTTACGTTGGGCAGCATGAAGATAGAATAGCGGCGCCTGAGTCCGTAACGGGGCCCGGATCGCTCAAATTAAGGAAATAAGGGCGCTGGGGTCCGAAGGAGCGCAGGAACACAGGATGTTGAAGCACAGGATGTAGAAGCACAGGACGCAGGAGCATAGGAGCGTATTAAAAAGGCCGCCAGCGCATTGCGCTGGCGGCCTTTGCAATCCATTTTATTTTTTAGAGCGTGCGCTTCGGCTTGCGGTTGCGAAGCCGGATCGCGAAGAGGATAAGCGAGGCTGCGATCAGGCCGTACCCGATAAGCGGGTAAATCGGCGCGGTCTCGCCGGTCTTAGGCAGCTGTCCGTCGCCGTTAGCCGAGCCGGAGCCGGAAGCGCCGGAGGATGCGCCGTTCGAGCCGCCATCCGCGCCGCCGTCTTCGCTGCCGCTGTTCCCGCCCGCGTCTACGCCGCCCGAGCCGTTGCCGCCGGAGCTGCCGTTGCCTTGGCTAGGGTTGCCCGAGCCAGGATTGTCGGTGCCGCCGTTGTCGGTTCCAGTGCCGGTGTCAGGCGTTTGCGGTTCAGCCTTCTTGAGGACGAGGCCCGCATCGACGGTCAGGTCGTTTGCGCCAGGCTGCAGCGAGATGACGCCCGTGCGTCCGTCAGGGCCCGCATCGGAATCGTTGTCGCCATTCGAGCCGGCGGCATGTACGGTTGTCCATGCATAACCGTTCGGAAGCTTGAAGCCGACACGGTAAGAACCAGGCGTCAGATCCTTGAACGCGTAGTAGCCCGGTTTGCCGCCGGCGTCATTGCCGGTCAGCTGCTTGGCAATCTCGTTGCCGTCGGCATCGTAGAGGGTGACCTCCACGTCGTTCAAGCCGACTTCGCCAGCGTCTTGCCTGCCGTTCGCATTGCTGTCGATCCATACGTAATCGCCGATCGACGACAGCTGGATGAGACCTGCGTCGATCGTCTTGTCATTCATGCCGGCAATCAGAGAAACGACCGGCGTCTTGCCGAGCGAGTCCGCGTTGGAATCGTTGCTCCGGTCCGTTCCTTGCGCAGGCTTCGTGAATTGATAGCCTGCCGGCAAGATGAATTTGACCGTATAATCTTCAGGATTCAAGCCGGTGAAAGCATAATATCCAGGCTTGCCGTCAACATCGTTGGCCGTGACCTTCGTCGCGACGAGCGCGTTAAAGCGATTGTAGAGCTCGACGGTCACGCCGTTCAGACCCGTTTCGGAATCGTCCTGCAGACCGTTGCCGTTCACGTCCAGCCACACGCGGTCGCCGAGAGCGGCAGGGATGATGGCCGGTACCGCATAGAAGCCGGCGTCGATATCGTCGCGGTACTCGCCAGGCGTCAGCGTGACGGCTGCCGTATCGCCTTCAAGTCCGGCATCGGAGTCACGCGTGGCGTCCGGCGTAGCGCCTTTGCTCGTGAACAGCTGGCCGTCCGGAATGTAGAACTTGATCTTGTACGTATCCGGCATGAGGCCGTCGAATTTATAATAGCCCGGTTTGCCGGCCAGATCGGCGGTTGTCGTCGTCTTCAGCACGTTGCCGAGGGCGTCGAGCAGCTCGACCTTAAGTCCGTTGCGTCCTTTCTCGTCGGGTCCTTGGATCCCGTTGGAATCCGCATCTTCCCAGACGAAATCGCCGATCGCTGCCGGCAGGACGATGCCTGCGTCGATGCTAAGGTCGTCCTGGCCAGCCGTAAGCGAGATCTGGCCTGTCGTTCCCGTAGCGTCAACGTTGGAGTCGTTGTCGGTCGTGTAGCCCGTACCCGTCACGAGGCTCTTCGTAAACATATAGCCTGACGGCAGATCGAAGCGTACCTTGTAGTTGCCGGGATACAGATTCGTAAACAGGTAGTTGCCCGAGGCATCCGTTACGGTCGTCACAGGCGTGCCGCCGCTCAGGACTGGCGAACCGTCGCCTTGGAGCAGATGAACGGTTACGCCGGCTGCAGCCGGATCCGAAGGCTCGCCGTCCTGGCGTCCGATGGCGCCCAGGTCCACCCATAGCTTGTCGCCCAGGTTGACAAGCTTGACAAGGCCTGCGTCAAGCGTCGTGTTGATATCGCCGGAGGACAAGGTCACAGAAGCCGTACGTCCGCCTGCGCTTGCATCGGCATCGGAATCCGCAGTGTCAAGCGGTCCGACATCCTGCGCCGTAAACACATAGCCGGCCGGCAGGTCAAAGGAGACGCGATAAACCCCGGGTACCAGATGGTCGAACAAGTACTTCCCGTTCGCATCCGTCGTTGTCGTGACCGGCAGGCCGCCGCTCAATACAGGCGAACCGGCTCCGTCCAGCAAGCGGACGGTCACGCCGGCTACGCCGGTCTCTCCGGCATCTTGAATGCCGTTCAGATTGCGGTCCATCCAGACATAGTCGCCGAGCGCGGTCAGCTTGACGAGACCCGCGTCGGTGTCGACGTCGTTTTCCCCCGGGCTGAGCGAGACGATCGCCGAGCGTCCGGTGACCGGATCGGCATCCGAATCATTGCTTGCGGTGCTGCCCGATGCATTCTTTTTCGCGAAAATATAGTCGGTCGGCAATTCGAACTGTACGATGTAGTCGCCAGGAACGAGCTTCGTGAATTTGTAGCGTCCGTTCAGATCGGTCGTCGTCGTGACGGGCACGCCGCCCTTCAGGACCGGATTGCCGCTGCCGTCCAGCAGGTTGACCTTGGCGCCGGCAAAGCCGTTTTCGCCGACATCCTGGATGCCGTTGTCGTTCGTATCGTGCCAGACGGTATCGCCGAGGGAAGCCAGCTCGACGAGCCCCGCGTCGATCGTCAGATCGTCCTCGTCGGAGACGAGCGTGATCGCGTCGCTGAAGCCGAAGTTCGTACCGGCCGCGTCGTCGTCCGCGTTGGAATCAATCGCGCGATCCGATCCGGCGAACGAATGCGTGAACATGTATTCGTCGCTCGGCAGAACGAATTGCACGACATATTCGCCGGGCCACAGATTGGTAAACAGGTAAGCGCCGTCTGCGTCCGTTACTGCCGTCTTGATGGCCGCCGTCAGATCGGCCGCATCGTACAACTTGACGGTGACGCCTTCGACGCCGGGCTCGCCTGCGTCCTGAATGCCGTCAAAGTCCCGGTCGCTCCATACGAAGTTGCCGAGCGATACCCGGTCTACGATACCGGCATCGATGTCGGTGCGCTGTTGTCCGATGGTGAGCGTCACCGTATCGGTAAGGCCCAGGTCCGCATCCGCGTTAGAAGCGTCCGAGTCTACCGCGCTTGTGCTTTGATGCTTGCCGGTGAACTTGAAGCCGGCAGGCAGCTGGCTGAATTTGACCTTGTAGTCGCCGGCGGACAAGTTAATGAATTTGTAGTTGCCGTTCGCATCCGTCGTTTGCGAAGCGACTGCATTGCCGTAAGCGTCCTCTGCAGGCGTCGTACCGTCCGCCTCGAACAGCTCGACCTTGATGCCGCTCTTGCCCGGCTCGCCCGCATCCTGGTTGCCGTCGCCGTTCAGATCGTGCCATACGAAGTCTCCGAGCGACGCCAGCGTGTGTATGCCTGCGTCGATCGTCATATCGTGCTCGCCCGTGGACAGCGTCTTGTCCGCAAGACCGACGGAGCCGGTGCCTTGTTTGATCGCGTCCGAATCCTTTGCGTCGTCGCTGCCTTGATTAGGCTGTACGAACCAGTAGCCGGTCGGCAGCGTGAATTTGACCGTGTAGCTTCCTGCATTGAGGTACTGGAACTTGTACAGGCCGTCTGCAGCCGTCGTTTGGGTTGTAATCGCCGTGCCGTAGGCATCAGCCGTTACCGGATCTCCCGTTCCGTCCAGCAACTGAACTTGAACGCCGGCTACGCCGGATTCTCCGGCATCCTGCACGCCGTTAGCGTCCGTATCGAGCCATACCTTGTCGCCAAGGGAGGAGAGCTCGTACAGTCCCGCATCGATGTCCATATTGTCGACGGCATTCATTGCGATCGTGGCCGTCTTTGCTTCTGTCGTCGCAGGCAGGGCCGGTACGATCGCGTCGGAATCGCTGGCCGCGGTGCCCGCGCCATTGATCGTGAACAGGTATCCGTTGCCGCGAACGAATTCGACTTTATAGTTGCCAGGATAAAGATTCGAGAATTTGTACAGGCCGTCCGCGGCGGTCGTTGCCGTGCGATAGACGACAGTCGTCGAGTCGTCCTCGTAGTACAGGTTGACGACAATGCCGCTCACGCCTGGCTCGCCGGAATCCTGCACGCCGTCTTGATCCTTGTCGTTCCACACGTAGTCGCCGAGCGCAACGAGCTTGACGAGCCCGGCATCGATCGTCAGATCGCTTAAGCCAGGTGTCTGCACCGACGTAATCGTGTCGGTCTGGCCGGACGTCTGCAGCGTCGGCTCGTTGTTGGCCGAGCGATTGACGTTGGAGTCCGAAGCGGCGCTGCCTTGACCCTTGCGCGTAAAACCGTAGCCGGTCGGCAAGACGAATTCGACCTTGTATTTGCGAGGCAGCAGGTGGTCGAACAAGTACTTGCCATTTGAATCGGTCGTAGCCGTTACGAAATTATCGTTTCGGTCTTTGACCTGTGCGCCGGATTCAGTCAATAGACGGACGGTAACGCCCGCCATTGGAACATCGGTCGGATCGGTAGCTTGCTTCCCGTCGGCGTTGCCGTCGACCCAGACTTCGTCGCCGAGCTTGACGGGAAGGACATAGCCCGCATCGACGGTCAGATTTTTCTCCCCGAGCTGCAGGTCGATTACGTCCGAAAATCCGAGCGGCTTGGCTTTGTCTGCCGTCGCTGCGCCGCCGAAGCTCGTAGCGCTCGCCAGATCGTAAGCGTTGGAATCCTCGAATCGCTTGCTGCCCTTATCCTTATAAGTCAACAGTACATCTTCGGCTGTTCCGTCGGAATCCGTATCGAACGCGTACTGGGTAGGGAACTTGACCTTGTACTTGCCCGGGAGCAGGTTGTCGAACAGGTATTTGCCGTTCGCATCGGTCGTTTCGGTGCCCTGGCTGACCCAAGTCGAACCGTTTTGCTTGAACAGCTCGACCTGAACGCCGGATACGCCGTGTCCAGCTGCCGGTTCATTTTGCGTACCGGAGCCGTCTTCGTCGTACCATACATAGTCGCCGATCGCGCCGAGCGGAGGCTCGAGTCCCGCGTCGATCGTGAGATCGTTAGCGGTCAAGTGGATCACGTCCGTCAAGACGGTAGGAGACGTGTCCGACGAACCCGCCACGCCGACATTGGAGTCAACGGCTCTGTTGCTGCCGGCTTCCTTTTGGGTCCATGCGGTAAAATGACGCGCTTCATTCGTATAGGCGTTGGCTCCGCTGCCGTATTTGTAATCCTCGGGCAGCGAGGTCGGCATCGTAAACTTCACTTTGTAATCGCCGGCCGGCAGGTTCGGGAACAAATAGTAGCCCGCCTTGCCGCTGGCATCGGGACCGGTCACCGTGGTCACCGGAATATGAACGGTCGTGCCGTCGTCCTTGAAATCCTTCGTGAATGGCGTGTTGTCGGATTTCAACAGCTCCACCTTGACGCCGTTGATGCCCTGCTCTCCGGCATCCTGCACGCCGTCTTTGTTGACGTCCGCCCAGACGTAATCGCCAAGCGACAGGCCGGTAGGCGGATTGATATGCACGCCGACTTTTGGCGGCTCGGCAGGTTCGAGCTTGGAGCTTGTGCCTTTTTCCTGCGCTTGGTGCGCAAAGGAGTTCCAGGCGATCCGGTCGACGGTCGTGCCGAGCGGCGCCTTCATCGACCAGACGATCGGATATTCCTGGCCGGGAGTCAAAGAGAACGCCGCCGCGAATTCGAACTTAAGCGCCGTGACGGTCGTCAGGTCGGCTGGCGGCGTCGCGCTCCAGGTAGAAGCCGTTTTAATCTTGGCGTGGACATCCGTGCTGTAATAGACGGTGTAGTCCGCATTGGCGGCCAGCGGCTCGGTAAGCACCGTGCCCCACTCGGATCCGCGCGAACCGAGCAGCGCGCCTTCGTCGCCTTGGCGCGGCAGCGTATCGACAACGACGACATGGTCGACGTCGAAGTTCGAGTTGTTCTTGACGGTCAGCTTATAGTCGACCCGCCCGCCGGCCACCGTGTTGCCAAGCTGGTCGCAGGCTGCGCTGAACGTACAACCGGACGGGAAAGTGCCGGCCTTCCAATCGTCGTCCAATTCTCCGCGTACCCGCTTGTACGATCCAAGCTCGGCAACGCGATTGACGGTGATGTCGGCGGAGGAGCCGATGTAAAGGTTGGTCGGACTGCCGTCGCCATCGTAATCGTTCGTATCCGTCTTGAGCGGATTGAAATAGTAGTCGTTCAGGTAAGCTTCGTTGTTGGACGTAACGCCCGCCTGATTCGTATAGGTCGTAGCCGGCGCGTATTCTGCAATTTTGGCTTTGACGCGAATCGTGAACGAGCTGTTTAATGGCATCTTGGTGCCGGGCGCGAATTTCCAGCGCAGCAGCGTTTTGTCGCCGCTTAACGCCGTCGGCGTGGAGGCATCGAGCGCGAACGAAGCGGCGGAGAAATTAACGCTCGAATCCGAGATCCCCGCGGATACGTATTCCAGTCCCTTCGGCAGCACATCGAAAACGATCGGATCGTGGAACTCTGCGCTGGAGAACGAAGTATTCGATACTTTGAGATCGAATTCGACGTAGCTGGCTTCCGTCGCATTGGAAGGCACGAACGGGCCGCTGCTCACAAGCGTCTTGTCGAGTCTGACAAGCGGCCGGTCCTGCCATACGTAAACGTCGGCGCCGTCGCTGCCGTGCTTCGGCGTGGAATCGAAGGTATAATCCAGGTTCGCCGTATTGCGAATATAATTGCCGTTCGTGATGGAAGATCCGCTTCTCAGCGTATATGTGAGCGTAAAGTTCGAAGTCTGGCTAAACGAGACGGGGAGCGAACCCGCGAAGCGGAACTGAACGCCCATCACCCGATCTGCGCCCAGATTCAAGGAAGAGGCGGAGAGAGATTCGGATGTATCAGGGCTGACGGACTGCCAGTATACCCAGTCACCCGCGCCGGGGCTGGACTTTGTGGTGTAGTACACCGCATAGTTGACGCTGACGTCATGGAACGTCGCGGTGTCGATTGCCTTCAGATCGAGGTTCACAGGGTTGCCGCCCGAATCCTGCGTCGGCGTCATGTCGGTGATGACGGCATCCTCGAGCGTGCTGTTGGAGCGGTTGCTGAAGCCGCCGACATAGAACTTGACGTCCTGTCCGGGGGAAATTTCTTTTTGACGATCTTCTACATTCTTGTAGAAGCCGCCGGGGCCCGTATCGATTTTCGTGCCGGTAAAGCCGTGGCTGACGTTGGCGCTAGTCGACAGCTGCGGCTTGCCCAGCGGGTTGTAGGTGACGTTCGCGATATTCGTAACGGTTGTCGACGTGTCGACTTTGCTGGCCGGATATCGGACGGTCACGTAATAGACCGCATCGTCGGCGAGCGTACCTGCCGGGCTCCAGGTTACGACGCCGGTATCGCCTGGCGCAGGCGCCGAACTTGGCGCCGGATACGCGGATACGAACTCGGCTTCGGAAGGCAGCGTATCCTTCAGCACGACATTTTCGATATCGAGCACGCCGATGTCGGTGCCGGACTTCTTGTTGTTAAACGTGAGCTTGTACTGGACCTGGCCGTCTACGAGCGGCGTCGGAATCGGAGAGACCCGCTCCTTGACGAGCTCCCAGTCCGCGGCGGCTTGCGCCTTGACGGTGACCGGATTGGACGCTTCCAGCTCGACCGTCGGATTGCCGCCGGCGTCCGGTCCGTAGATCTTGGCCGTCGCCGTGGTCTCCGTGCCGTCGGGCGTGGTATGCGCGGTATAATGCGCATTGATCTGCAGCATATACGACGTGCCTGCGACCGGGCCGCCGGCGCCGGAATTTTTGAAGCTGAATTCCAGATCGTTCCCGACCTGTGTCATGCCGGACAGAATGGATAGCGGGATATAGTCGTTGAATACGACGCCTGCCGGAAGCGGCAGTACCAGCTTCAGCTTCTCGGTGTCGATCCCGCTGTCCACCAGATCGGAAAAGCTGAAATTGATCGTATAAATGAAGGTGCGACCGGAATCGACGACCGGCACGTCGGTCGACATGCTCATCAAAATGCCGTTAGCGGCATCGCTATCAGCGTTCGCATCGGGCTCGGGCAGCCAGGATCGGCTCCACAGCAGTCCGAAGACGAGCGTAATCGCTAAAAAGGACTTGAGAATCTTCATTGCTTACATGTCTCCTGTTCGATCGGAATTGTTGATCAGTACGGCATGAACGATGAGGCGATGCGTCGGATTTTTGCGCGGATGGCAGGTGACCAGCGTCAGCTCGGAGACGCCGTTCCCGGCATTGTCCAGCACGGATAAATCGTCCGGTTCCACGATCTTGATGTCTGTAACGCGGTATGTAGAGCGGCCGATCGATGTGTCCACGTTCACGGTGTCCCCGACGGCGACTTCGCCGAGCCGGTTGAAATGTCTGCCGCGCGTCAGGCTTCTGTGTCCGGCGAGCACGAAGTTGCCCGCCTCGCCGGGCAGCCTGTCCGGCACGACCGTACCGGCGCCCCGCTTCAAGGCCGCCGCGTCCGAGCCGTAGACGATCGGCTCGCTGAGGTCGATCCGGTCGATCGAGACCGTACCGAGCACCCTGGCTCCGTCAATTTCCCGCCATTCGGGCAGCGCCGCGGAGGTCGTCGCGATATTCGTCGCGGCAGGGGAAGGTTGCACGGCCGCCGCATGCGTGCTCCAGGCGGCGAGCAGACGCAGCTCGCGTTCGTCTTCACGGTGCTCGGCCAGGCGGGGATATAGCACGAGCGCGATGCCCGCAGCCAACAATAGCAGCGCCGTCAGTGTCAGCGCGGGCTTGCCGCGCTTCGGTGTTCCTGTCAAATCAAAACGTTCCTCCTCCATTGCAGTCGAATTTCTATACTAGCAGTCAGTGTAAATTACAAAACTCTACAAAAACTGAACAAAGTATTTTAGAAATACGAAAAAACGGCAATGCCCTCTAAAATCAGGGCTTTGCCGTTTTTTTGTAATATCAGAAAGCATAAGTTTGTTGGCGATTCGTGGGCAGCTACGCTCGCTTTCGGCGTTAGCTTCTTTTTGCGCTTATTGCACCTTCCTGAACGCAACGGAGGCAGCGTTAGTATCCGTATGCGCTTATCTGCACCTTGCTGGAAGACCTGGACTTCATTGCTCCAACGTCGAGGCAGGCATGTCCGAACGACGGCCCGAGAACCAAGCCGCGATATCGGCGGAAGGCGGGTGACCGTATTGCTCTTCGCTCATCCTGACGAGCAGCGAATACTGCTGTTCGACCATGCTGTTTTCGCCGAGCCCCGCGTGCAGCTTCATTATAAGGAAGTAAACTTCCTCGGAATACGGAAAACGCGACTGAACCCGGTACAGCCAGTCCAATCCGTATGCGGGCATGCCATGCTCCTCGAGCAGGGCGGCCAGCCGGAGCGCATACCGGTACCAGAGCACGCGCAGTCTTCGGCGCTCCGTATCCGCCCACTCGTAGTCCTGCTCCTCGAAGTAATCGCCCGTAAACGCTTCAAGCCACGATTCGTACTGCTGCAGCTCATCTGGCAGCGACTCGTCGGCCGGCGGCATGCGCCTCTCCCAATCGTCCACGTCGATGAGGACATCGTCTGTCATGAGCTCGTAGCCGGCTTTCGTATTCAGGATCCGAATGCCAAGACGCGCAGACTCCATGGACTTGCGCAGTTGGTAGACCGTCGTATAGAGGAGCGCGTAGCTGCGCTCGGGCGCAAGCTCGGGCCACAGCAGCTCGATCAGCGTATCCTTGCGCGTCTGCTGCCCGCGTCGGTGAAGCAAGAAGGCGAACAGCTCCTGCGCCTTGTTCGTCCTCCAGGTGAGCTGCGAAGCGGCGGGTCCGTATTCGACGGACAACGTGCGGAAGCAGCGGATGACCGCATGGACGCCAGTCGGATCGGCATTCGCGGGAACAACGGGGACCGTCATGCTCTCCAGCCGCTGAAGCGTCTGCGCCAGGCGCGGGAGCAGCACGGGCTTGAGCAGGTAATCCAGCGCGTTCACCTCGAACGCCTTGAGGGCATATTCCTGGTAGGCGGTCACGAATACGATCCGGGCGCCGGGCAGCGCTTCCTGAAAGTGAAGCGTGGCTTCGAGGCCGTTCATGACAGGCATATCGATATCGAGAAAAACGACGTTCGGCTGCAGTGCGCCGAGTGCGTCCAGCGCGTCTTTGGCGTTGCCGAACTTGCCACAGATCTCGATGCCGCCAAGCTTGCGGAGCTGCCTTTCCATATCGTTCAATGCCAAGGGTTCGTCATCGACGATTATGCATTTCAATTCGATCCCGCCTCGTTCGTGATCCGGCGACGCCAGCGATCGCCATTTTTCTACATTATATCGGAATTGAGGGCAAAATGGGGGCTTGAAGCCATAAATTCTGCGCATGAACGGAGCGGCGTACAATAAGTAGCGAGGTGATGGACGAATGTTGAGGCTGGGCGTATTGGACCAATCTCCCGTTCTGAGCGGAGGGGGCGCTGCGCAAGCGCTGCGGGACACGGTCGAGCTGGCGCGGCTCGCCGAAGGACTCGGCTATTCGCGCTTTTGGGTATCGGAGCATCACAACGCGACAGGACTCGCGGGTTCCTCTCCTGAAGTGCTGCTGTCTGCCGTCGGGGCGCGGACTTCGCATATTCGGATCGGTTCGGGCGGCGTGCTGCTGCCGCATTACAGTCCTTACAAGGTTGCCGAAAACTTCAGGGTGCTCGAAGGCTTATACCCGGGAAGGATCGATCTTGGCATCGGCCGGGCGCCGGGGGGGATGCCGCTCGTATCGCGGGCGATGGGAAGGGAGGAGGGAAAGGACAAAGAAGCGGGCTTCGTGAATTCGTTGCACGAGCTCGCGGCTTATCTGAATCTCGGACCGCCGCTCGGATCCGGGCATCCGTTGGCAGGACTGGCGGCTTCGCCCGCCGTCCGAACGCAGCCGGAGGCATGGCTACTGGGCTCCAGCAGCCATAGCGCGCAGGTCGCTTCGGCGATGGGCGCGGGCTTTGCGTTTGCCCATTTCATCAATGGAAAGGGCGGGCAAAACGCCGCGCGCGCGTACAGAAGACAATTTAAGCCGGGACCGCTCGGCGCGTCGCCCCGCGTTGCGGTATGCATATTTGTCGTCTGCATGGACGACGACGGCCAAGCGGAGCGGGAAGCGGCATCGCTCGACCTGCGGCTGCTTATGAACGACAAAGGCGAGTTCGGCCGGCCTGTGCCGAGCCGCGAAGAAGCGCGCGCTTACGCGTACAGCGCGGCTGACCGCGCGAGGATCGCGGAGAACAGAAGCCGAATGATCGTCGGCGGCCCCGAACGGGTGAAGCGGATGCTTTACGCGCTTGCCTCGAGCTATGGAGCGGACGAGATTATCGTCAATTGCATTACCGCGGACGCGGCTTCCCGGTCCGCCAGTCTGGGGCGCGTCGCTGGCTTGATCCGCAAGCGGATCGCCAGGTAAATCCGGGCAGGCCGCATTGGCGGAAAGTAATAAGAATCGGGCGGGAGCCGGACGTTCGGCTATTCGCGCGGCGGTCGGCCGACGCAAGCCGAAGGCCTGCGCGCCGCCCGCCGTACGCGGTTTTTCGGCCTTTTGGGGGCGCTGTTTTTCGGTTTGTCAAAAGTGTTAACATACCTCACACTTCCACAAAAAATACCTTACATAAGTATTGACGCTCTTCTATCAAAAAATTTATAATAGCGACAGAGTTCAGGTGAAAAGTTGAACGTTGTTTCGTTTCATAAGACCTAATGTTCGGAAATGGGGAGGAAATTCGAAATGTCTGCACAAAACGTTTTGGATCTCATCAAGGAAAAGAATATTGAGTTTGTAGATTTTCGTTTCGTCGACTTGAACGGCCGCGCCCACCACATCACGCTGCCGGCGACGGAAGTTGACGAAGATACTTTCGTTAACGGCGTAGCTTTCGACGGTTCTTCGATCACCGGTTTCCGCGGCATCGAACAATCCGACATGGTTATGATGCCCGACACGGAGACGGTCTACGTGGATCCGTTCACCGCTCACGCTACCCTGATCGTGATGTCCAACATCTACACGCCGGACGGCGAACGTTACGACCGCGATCCGCGCTCGATCGCGCACAAGGCTGAAGAATTCCTTCAACAATCCGGCGTCGGTACGGCTGCTTACTTCGCACCGGAATCCGAATTCTTCATCTTCGACGACGTTCGTTATGAGAGCACGATGAATTCGTCCTCCTTCTTCGTCGATTCCGAAGAAGCCGCTTGGAACACGAACCGCAAGGAAGAAGGCGGCAACCTGGGCTTCAAAATCGGCGTCAAGGGCGGCTATGTGCCTGTAGCTCCGGTCGACTCCCAACAAGACATCCGCAGCGAGATGGTCCGCCTGATGCAAGAAGCCGGCCTGCGCGTCGAACGTCATCACCACGAAGTGGCGACTGCCGGCCAAGCGGAGATCAACTTCCGCTTCGACACGCTGACGACGACTGCCGACAACCTGATGAAGTACAAATATATCGTGCACAATGTTGCCCGCCAATACGGCAAGGTCGCGACATTCATGCCAAAGCCGCTTTTCGGCGACAACGGTTCCGGCATGCACGTCCACAGCTCCATCTTCAACGGCGGCGAGCCTCTGTTCTACGAAAAGGGTTCTTATGGCAACCTGAGCGAGCTCGCTCTGAACTACATCGGCGGCATCCTGCACCACGCGCCTGCCCTGATTGCAATCACCAACCCGTCGACGAACTCCTTCAAACGTCTGGTTCCTGGCTACGAAGCGCCGGTTAACCTCGTGTTCTCCGCCGGCAACCGTTCGGCTGCCGTTCGTATCCCGGTCGCTGCCGTTACGCCGAAGGGCTGCCGCATCGAGTTCCGTACGCCGGACTCCACCGCGAACCCTTACCTCGCTTTCGCAGCGATGCTGATGGCAGGCCTCGACGGCATCAAGCGCAAGATCGATCCGCGCGCGCTGGGCTACGGTCCGTTCGACAAGAACATCTACGAGCTGACCGACGAAGAGAAGGCAGAAATCCGCAGCGTTCCGGGCACCCTGGACGAGGCGCTTGACGCCCTCGAAGCGGACTTCGAATTCTTGACCGAAGGCGGCGTCTTCACCAAGGAATTCATCGACAATTACGTCGAAGTAAAGCGTGCAGAAGCGAAGGCTGTTGCCATCCGCATTCACCCGCACGAATATGGCCTCTACTTCGATTGCTAATCGAAGCCGGTTTATCGAAAAGCTCCCGCAAGGGAGCTTTTCTTGCGTGTGCCCGGCTTTACCCGGGAAACGGGATCGTATCGAGCCGCTCGTAGGAAGGCGAACGTCCGAGATGAGAACGGAAGATCGTGACCGCGTCCCCTGGCCAGACGGCGTGCAGACCTTCCTCGCGAGAAGCCGAAGCCTGCCATATTTCCTGGATCGATTCCTTCGCGCAGCGTTCTCCTTCGCAGCTGCGGGCGAGCGTAATATGCGGATGATAAGGTCTGGCCTCTGGTTCGTAGCCGATTCGTTCCCGCAGTCGTTCGCCGAGCAGCCGGTGAAGCTCCTGCAGCGGAGAGACGGCAGGATCCGCTTCCTGACTGCCGGCGACCGCATTGTCCTCGTTCGATTGTTCAATGCCGCACCAGAGCACGCGCGGCGCGGATGGGGGACCGAAGGTGCCCGGCGCGGAGAGCGCCAATCGGGGCGGCTCCGTTTGCCCGACGGCTTCGATGGCTGCGATCCGGATATCGGGAAGCTTGTCCTGCGGCGTATTGCCCAGGTAATGAAGCGTGATATGATAATCGGCAGGATGGGTCCATTTTCGATAAGATAGCGCGGACTTCATTCCTTGGGATATGCTGCCCAGTGCGCTTTCGATAGGCTGCGGGAGTACAATTCCTAGGAAAAGACGAAAGTTTTCCATAAGGTCCTCCTGGTTCGTTCGGGAATTTTCTGTTTTGTCATCCTTTTGCCCTTTAAAGCGGTTGAACACCTGAAGCAGCTTTGTTATGATGTTTGAAGATGAAACGACTACAAGGTGGGAAATGAAATGTCCAATCGTGCGTACAACTTTAACGCGGGTCCGGCCGCTTTGCCCTTAGAGGTTCTGCAGCGGGCGCAGGAGCAATTCGTCGATTTTGAAAACAGCGGCATGTCGCTGATGGAGATGTCCCACCGCGGCGCCATTTACGAACGTGTACATAATGAAACGGAGCAGCTGGTGCGGGAGCTGATGGGCGTGCCCAAAGGCTACAAGGTACTGCTCGTTCAAGGCGGCGCCAGCACGCAGTTCGCGATGGTTCCGATGAACCTGCTTAAGCCGGACAAGGTAGCCGCTTACGTCGCTACCGGCAGCTGGGCGACCAAGGCGATCAAGGAAGCGAAGCTGTTCGGCGAAGTCGCGATCGCGGCTTCCTCCGAGGCGGATGCCTACAAGCGGATTCCGTCCCTTAGCGAGCTTAACGTGCCGGACAACGCCGCTTATGTGCATCTGACTTCGAACGAGACGATCGAAGGGACGCAGTGGGCCGAATATCCGGATACGGGAGACGTGACGCTCGTCGCGGACATGTCCAGCGATATTTTGTGCCGGCCGGTCGACGTATCTCGTTTCGGACTTATTTATGCCGGCGCGCAAAAAAATCTAGGACCGTCCGGAGTCACGATCGTCATCGTTCGCGATGACCTGGTCGGCGCGCCGTCGATGACCGTCCCGACGATGCTTCGTTACGATACGCATGCCAAGAGCGGCTCTCTTTATAATACCCCGCCTTCATTCGCCATCTACATGGCCAACCAAGTTTTGCATTGGGTGAAGACGCAAGGCGGCGCCGCAGGCGTCGAGCAGCTGAATCGCGAAAAAGCGAATCTCATCTATTCGACGATCGACGCGAGCGGCGGTTTTTACAAAGGCTTCGCAAACCCGGACAGCCGTTCAATCATGAACGTCACCTTCCGCCTTGGCAGCGAAGAGCTGGAGAAGAAGTTCGTGAAGGACTCCGAAGCCGCGGGCTTTATCGGACTGAAAGGCCATCGCGACGTCGGCGGCCTGCGCGCATCGATCTACAACGCCGTACCGCTGAACAGCGTCAAGGCGCTCGTGGACTTCATGGGCGAATTCGCCCGCACCAACGGTTAGGTTCGACCGGCTGCAGCCGACGCATGCATAACAGGCCGGAATGGATTAACCGCGGCGCTCGCCGCGGTTTTTTCGCATCGTTTAACGACAATTGCCAAAGGAGGCAACGAAATGCCTTTTCATATCGTACTCGTCGAGCCCGAGATCCCCGCCAATACCGGTAATATCGCCCGCACATGCGCCGCGACCGGCACGCATCTGCATCTGGTGCGTCCGCTTGGCTTCTCGACCGACGACAAGGTGCTAAAGCGAGCGGGTCTCGATTATTGGTATGCCGTCAACATTACGTATTACGATTCGTTCGCAGAGGTCCGGAGCGCCTTCCCCGAAGGCCGTTTTTTCTACGCCAGCACCCGCAGCGCCCGCCGCTACAGCGAACTGCAATACAGAGACGGCGACTTGTTCGTCTTCGGCAAAGAAACCAAGGGATTACCCCAAGCGCTCCTCGACGAAAACCCCGGACAGAGCATCCGGATGCCGATGACGGACAAAGTCCGGTCGCTTAATCTGGCCAACTCCGCGGCGATCGTCGTTTACGAAGCGCTGAGGCAAACCGGTTTTCCCGGTTTGGAAGGCTAAAATCCTAATTTTTTCGACATAAATCGGCAAGATTCTTGCATTATTTTAAGCAAAATCTATTTTTTGCAGGGATTGTCGAGGAAGTTAGCGAACCTAAGGTTAAGACTTGGGCATAATCCGCACTTGTTATGAATACCGAAAGAATGGAGAGGACTGCTTTGAAGCCTGCTGGTGTCGTAAGAAAAGTGGACCAACTCGGCCGGATCGTGCTGCCGAAATCGCTGCGGAAGCGTTATCAGATGAATGAAGGAGATCCCGTAGAGATTCTGGTGCAGGGAGATCATATTATTCTGGAGCGTTATCGTCCGCGGTGCGTATTCTGTTCGTCCATGGAGAACGTCACCGAATACAAGGAACGCCATGTTTGCGGCGCCTGCCTGAAGGAAATGAACACGCTCTAATCTACAATTCCATGACCGTTAGCGAGAGCCTTTCCCGACCGGTATCGTCTGCCGGCCCGGAAACGGCTCTTATTCGTTATAGGGCGCGTATAAGCAACAGGTACTTATTCGTTACGAGGCTCCTCTGCATTAAAAGATTTCTCTGCATTAAAAGACCCCCAGGACAGCCGCTCGCGCGGAATGGTCTTGGGGGTCTTGCCGCTTCGCGAAGCTTAAGGCGGATGCCTGTCCTAATCGGGGATTAGAGACCTTTGGTCTTGTCCTCGTTGTAAGAAGCAGTCAGCATCGCCGTAATGAACATCGCGAATACAAGCATGACGATCCAGAACTTGTCGCTCATACCGAATAACATGTTCGACACCTCCACTAAACTTCCTCTATTATAACCAAGCCCGCCCAAAAAGAAAACGCAAAAAACGGCGTTCGCGCAGCATACACTGTATCGTGGGCAAAACGCCCGGCGCGCGAGCGCTCGGAAGCGATTGGAGATGGGGGCCATGATCAATTGGATGGGCGGCTGGCCTGCCGACGGTTTGCTGGCTGAAGCAGAGTGGCAGGAAAAGCGCCAGGCGTCGTCCGTCGCGGCCGCGGAAGCGATCGCGTACAGACTGCGCCGGCAGGAGACGGAAAAACGGCTCGCCTCGCTGGTATTGTCGGGCCAGCTCGGTCCGTATTGGCAGCCTGCGGACGACCCGGGACAATGGCTCCTTACAGACGATGCGGACGAGGCGCTCAGATTGACGACGAAGACGCTGCTGCAGCCGGGAGATTCTATTCTGGTCGAGCGCCCTACGAGCCGCACGGCATTGCAATTGTTCGCCCGGGCCGGCGCCGCCGTTTTCGAGGTGCCGGGCAGCAACGAAGGCATGGATCCCGAAGCGCTGTCTGACGCCATCGCCGCCGTCAAGCCGCGCGCCGTCTATGTATCCCT
The DNA here is from genome assembly GCF_042649185.1 of Cohnella sp. GCM10012308. Classification (NCBI taxonomy): domain Bacteria; kingdom Bacillati; phylum Bacillota; class Bacilli; order Caryophanales; family Paenibacillaceae; genus Cohnella; species Cohnella sp. GCM10012308. The sequence goes on along the minus strand of NZ_JBHRYU010000002.1, from coordinate 282,041 downwards.
GACCTGCTCGGACCCGGCGGGCTGCAGGTGGAGCGACGAGCGGCGCGCCGCTCTGCTGAGACTGTGCGCGCAAGCCGGCGTAGCGCTCGTCCTCGACGAGCGACAAAGCCTGACATGCGATTGGACGGCGAACCTGGCCGCGGGAGTAGAAACAGGACCGGCCGCGATCATCGGCGGCTTGCCGTCCGGGCTCGTATCGGGCATGCGCTTCGGCTGGCTCCAATGGACGGGATGGACAGCGTCCGATCCGGCGTTCATGCCAATTCCCCCTGCGAGAAGGCCGGACCGGGAGCGGGATGCGCTGGACGATCGCGACGCGCTGCTCCGCTATTGGAGCGAGTCGTCTCCGATCCCCGCGCTCGAGACCTTAAGGTTCATCTATCGGACGCGGCACGACTTGCTGGCGGAGCGAATCGCGCAAGCGGGAATTCCGGGATTGATCTGCAAGCAGCCCGAAGCGGGAAGCCATGCCTGGCTCAAGCTGCCGGACGGATTGGAGGGCGAGCCGCTGCTGAAGGCGGCCTGGCTCGAAGGCGTGCTGTTCCAGCCGGGGGCAGGTTACTATGCCACGGCCGCGGACCGGTCGCGGCTGCGTCTGACGCCGGTCCATTCGGATGAGCGGGAAATATCGGAGGGCGTCAAGCGGTTGCGCCTGACGATCGAGGCTTTTACGGGAAGATCGGGTTGAAGCTTAGTAATCGGAGCCGCAAGCGAATAACAGGCCGTCGACGAGCTCGACGTCGCGGCGCATGAGGCGTTCGTCGCCGCGGTTCGTACACGCGCCCGAGCGTCCGTCGAACGTCCAGTAGTGGAGCGGACAGTAGAAATCGCCGTCGGCAAGCAGCACCTCTCCGCCGGCGTGCGGGCAATAAGAGAGAAGGAGCAGCATGCGCCCTTCCTCGTCCTTCGTCAGCCAGTAAGGCGTGCCGTCCAGCTCCAACGATAGAGGCTCTCCGGTAAACATCTCCGCGGGGCCGAGCAGAATGCGTGAATCAGTCATCTACGCTGCAACTCCTCTATATATAAGTTAGCCGATTCAAGAGCGTCGGCATTCATGGCTTCTTCAGCTTCGGAAGCGACCGCGCCGGCGTCCGTTCGCACATCGGCATCTGGGGCGTCTGCGGCACTTGCGGCAACGGCAGCGGCTGCGGCCCACGGGAACCGGGTCTTCCAGTACGATACCGCTTCGCCATACTCAAGCAACGCGTCATGACCGGCGGGCGTTAACGCATACAAGCCGCGGCCCGCCTTGGCGAACCAGCCGTAGTAGTTGCTGCGCAGCAGCTGTCCCGGATCGGCGACCCCGGTAAGCGCGCCGACCTGCCTGGGCGCGAGCGCAGGCGCGTCCGAGCAGCGGAGCGCCAGCGCGCACTGGAGCGCGCGCTCCCTGTAGGCCGTGACGAGCTTGCGCTTGTTGCTGCCGCCGACATTGTAATCGCCGCTGCGTCCGGCGAATTCCTTGAGCAGCTTGGCGGCGCCCTTGCGCCGGCCGCCGGATCTGGCCGTCGGCACGGCGACCGGGAGGAGCGGGGCGGCGGCAGCTGCGTAGCGCTCGGCGCCGACCTCGGCGACAGCGGCCGCGACTCCTGCAGCGGGTATGCCTCCAGTCGATATGCCTCCAGTCGGCATGCCGCCGGCGGGCGGACTGCCGATCTCGCACCATACCTCGATGACCGGCGCCTTGGTTTTATAGAAAGTGACCGTCATGAAGCCGAGGGAGAGCCTGCGGCACAGATCCGAGATCTCGCCGAAGCGCTGGTTGTGCGCGCCCTTCTTGACCCGGTTGCGCTCGACGGCCAGCCAGACGGCGGCGCCCGTGCGCTGTCGCTCCAGGCCTTGGAGCAGCAAGGCGAGGGTAAACGTTTTTTTCATCTCGACGATGACGGGCAGCGAATCGTCTTGCCGGAGCGCGACCAGGTCGCAGCCTTTAATCTCCGCCTTGACCTCATAGCCTCTCGCCGTCCAGAACGCTTTGAGCGCAGGATAAAGCTCCGTCTCGTATTTGACCGCCACGCCGCTTCCCCCGTTCGCCGCTTGATTCAAACATTATAGCACGGTCATTTATTTTCATCCCGTTTTCGGGGCAAATTCGTCCACCTCCCCGCATAGGTATAGAGTACGTTGCGAAGACGATGAATGGGCACACCGATAGAGAGACGTATGAGACAGGGAGGATAGCGGCATGGACATCTTCAAGCGGCTCGCCGAGTACCGGACTGCTAGCGAGAGGTTGACGTGGACGGGATCATTTCGCGATTATATCGATTTGCTGAAGAACGACCCCGTACCTGCGATGACCGCGCATTCCAGGGTATACGACATGATCGTCTCCCACGGTGTGGAAGAGCAGAACGGCGTCAAGAAATACAAGTTTTTTGAAAACGACATTTACGGCCTCGACCGTACGCTCGAGCGGCTGGTCGAAGAGTATTTTCACTCCGCGGCCAGAAGGCTCGACGTCCGCAAGCGGATCCTGCTCCTGATGGGGCCGGTAAGCGGAGGCAAGTCCACGATCGTCACGCTGCTGAAAAGAGGGCTGGAGCAATATTCGAGGACGGCAAGAGGCGCTGTGTTCGCGCTGCAAGGCTGCCCGATGCACGAGGAGCCGCTTCACCTGGTGCCCAACGAGCTGCGGCCCGATTTTGAAAAAGAGCTGAGCGTCCGCATCGAGGGCAACCTCTGCCCGTCCTGCGCGCTCCGGCTGCGCAGCGAATACGGCGGAGACATCGAGTCCTTCCCGGTCGAGCGCGTATTTCTGTCCGAGGATACGCGGACCGGCATCGGCACGTTCAGCCCGTCCGACCCCAAGTCGCAGGACATTGCGGACCTGACGGGCAGCATCGACTTTTCGACGATCACGGAATTCGGCTCGGAGTCCGATCCGCGCGCCTACCGGTTCGACGGCGAACTCAACAAAGCGAACCGCGGCCTGATGGAATTTCAGGAGATGCTGAAGTGCGACGAGAAATTCCTGTGGAATCTGCTCTCACTGACGCAGGAAGGCAACTTCAAAGCGGGCCGGTTCGCGCTGATCAGCGCCGACGAGCTCATCGTGGCGCATACGAACGAATCCGAGTACAAGACGTTTATCGCCAACAAGAAAAACGAAGCGCTGCAGTCGCGGATGATCGTCATGCCCGTACCGTACAACTTGCGCGTGAGCGACGAGGAGAAAATCTACGCCAAGCTCATCGGGCAGTCGGACATGAGCCACATCCATATCGCGCCGCACGCGCTGCGGGCCGCCGCCATCTTCAGCATTTTGACGCGGCTCAAGGAATCCAAGAAGCAGGGCATGGATCTGGTTAAAAAGATGCGGCTCTACGACGGCGAAGAGGTCGAAGGCTTCAAGGACGCGGACCTCAAGGAAATGCAAAACGAGTTCAACGACGAGGGCATGTCGGGCATCGACCCGCGCTACGTCATTAACCGCATTTCCAGCGCGCTGATAAAACAGGACCAGGAGTACATCAACGCCCTCGACGTGCTGCGCGCGCTCAAGGACGGGCTCGACCAGCATCCTTCGATCACGAAGGAGGAACGCGAGCGGTACTTAGGCTTCATCTCCGTCGCGCGCAAGGAATACGACGCTCTGGCGAAAAAAGAGGTGCAGAAGGCATTCGTCTATTCGTTCGAGGAATCGGCGCGCACCTTGTTCGAGAACTACCTTGACAATATCGAAGCCTACTGCAACTGGCAAAAAATCAAGGATCCGCTGACTGGCGAATCGATGGATCCCGACGAGCGCCTCATGCGCTCTATCGAGGAGCAGATCGGCATTTCCGAAAACGCGAAAAAGGCGTTCCGCGAAGAGATTCTCATTCGCATCTCCGCCTACTCGCGCAAAGGGCGCAAATTCGACTACAGCACGCATGAGCGCTTGCGCGAGGCGATCGAGAAAAAGCTGTTCGCCGACCTCAAGGATATCGTCAAGATCACCACCTCCACCAAGACGCCTGACGAAAATCAACTCAAGCGCATCAACGAGGTCATCAACCGCCTAGTCGAGGAGCACGGCTATACGACGGCCAGCGCCAACGAGCTGCTGCGTTACGTCGGAAGCCTGCTGAACCGCTGATCGCATCGCCCGCCATCTTCATACTGCATCGCCGATCCTGCCTCCGGCAGGATTTTTTTTGCCCTCTGATCAATGCGAAGGATGTGAAAAGTGCTGTTGACGGATTCGTGCGAAGCCACTATGATCTAACTAAGATCTAAGATAGATATTAAATTGAATCAAAAGGTGGGGCCGAAGTGAAGCCTTCCGCTTTTTTGCAAATGGGGCCGATGCAAGCCGCGTTCGAGGACGGCGGATTGCGCGGGATTGCGTATGGCGGCACGGAGATCGTACGCGGCTTGTATGCGGCGGTAAGGGATCCGAATTGGGGGACCGTCGAGCCGCGCTTAAGAGACGTTCGCTCCACGAAATCCGCGGACGAATGGTCGCTAAGTTTTGTCAGCCGTCATACGCAAGGCGATATCGACTTCGAGTGGAGCGGCGTCATCTCGATGCGCGCGGATCGGCTGCGCTTCGACTTCGACGGCGTCGCCCAACGGTCGTTTATGAAAAACCGGATTGGGTTTTGCCTTTTGCACCCGATGACATTCGCCGGCTTGCCGGCCGTCATCCGGACGGAAGGGGGGATCGTGCACGGCGCTTTTCCGAACGCGATCTCGCCGCATCAGCCGTACAAGGCGATGCAGGGAATCGAATACGAGCCGGTCCCCGGCCTGCGCGTGGATACGACGTTCAGCGGGGATCTGTTCGAAATGGAGGACCAGCGGAATTGGACGGATGCCTCATATAAAACCTATTGTACGCCGCTGGAGCTTCCCTTCCCGGTCCCCGTGGAGACGGGACAGCGCTTGAGGCAATCCGTCGTCATTCAGGTTGCAGAGACCGGGATTGCAGGCGGCGCAGCGGCTGATCGGCTGCGCAGCGTTTGGGCCGGCAACGGCGATCCGGTGCCGGACTCGTCCGTCCGGATCGAAGCAGACGGGGCGGCTGCGTGCCGCCTGCCCGACATCGGGGTTGCGCTGGCGGAGGAGGCGCCGGATGCCGGGTCTGCCGCATGGCTGGAACGGCTGCGGCCTGCACACCTGCACGTATCGCTCGACCTGGGCGATGCCGGTTGGCGCGCCAGGTTGGAAGCGGCGGCTGCGGCTGCTGCCGGATACGGCTGCGGACTGGCGCTGGAGCTGCTGCTGGACGACAACAGGGAGCGGTTGCCGGAGCTCGCTTCGCTGCTCGCGGACAACGGGAGAGGGCGGCCGATGCCGGTCTTGCGACTGCTGCCGTATGCGGCCGGCGCGTTCACGTCGGACGCGGCTACGATGCGAGGTGTCCGGGAAGCGCTTGCGGCTGCGGGTCTGTCGCTGCCCGTCGGCGGCGGCACGCGCGCTTATTATGCGGAGTTCAATCGCGCGGCGCTGCCGCTGACGGATATGGAGCTGGCCGCTTATACGATCAATCCGCAAGTCCATGCCTTCGACGATCGTTCCCTGATGGAGACGCCGGCCGCGCAGCGGGAGACGGCGCTCGACGCCGCCGCCAAGTCCGGTAAGCCGCTCTGCATCGGGCCGATCACCTTCAAGCCGCGTCTCAATCCGAACGCGACGAGCGGCGGCGGAGCGATTCCGCTCGCGGACCGGACGGACGCCAGACAGCACGGGGCGTTCGGCGCGGCCTGGACCCTTGCCAGCGTCTCTGCGCTGTGCGTGCCGGCGGTGCGCGCGCTCACCTATTTCGAGACGTCGGGACCGCTCGGATCGGTATGCGGCGGCAAGGCAAGTCCGCTGTACTTCTTATTGCGGGACCTGATGCGGATGCAGGGCGCCGACGTGCTGTCCGCGAGCCGCTCGGCCGAAGACGTCGCCGTTCTGGCGGTACGGGCGACCGACGGCGGGCTGCGGGTGCTGCTGTCCAATACGACGGCTGCGCCGCGATCCGTGAAGATCGACGCGGGAGCGTCGTATGCGCTCCGGTCCGAAGCTTCGTACGGCTCGTATGAAGCCGATGCTGCCGGAGAACACGGTCCGGCGCCTGTCGAAGCGATGGCGGAACAGCCTTCGGCGGATGAGCGTGACCGTCATGACCATGTTCGCAGAATACTGGCGCCTTACGGTTGCATTTGTCTTGATTTTGAGAAAAGCAGCGCTATCGATACTTAGGAAAGAAGGTGAATCGCGGGTGCAGCAATCTTATGTCCGCGCGACTTATTTAATAGAAACGCCTCACGATCCGCAGCGTGCAGCATCCATTATGGCGGGCGAGCAGTCGACCGGCACCTTCGTTGCCGTGCCGGGCGAGACGGACGAGGTGAAGGCGCGCAGCGCCGCCAGGATCGTCTCCGTCCGGCAGCTGGAGACCGTTCGCGAGCCGTCGCTGCCTGGCGCCACCGTGCCGGCCGGTCATAACGGAGACTATTACCGCTGCGAGGTGGTGCTCGATTTTCCGTACGCCAACTTTGGCCCGTCCATTCCGAACCTGATGGCGACGGTCGCCGGCAACCTGTACGAACTGCAGGAATTTTCGGGGCTCCGCTTGACCGATCTGACCTTGCCGGACGAATTCGCAGCCGCTTATCCGGGTCCCAAATTCGGGATGTCGGGAACGCGCAGGCTGGCGGGCGTGCACGACGGCCCGATTATCGGCACGATCGTGAAGCCGAGCATCGGGCTAACGATCGAGGAGCTCGGCGCGACCGTACGCGGGTTGGCCGAGGCTGGATTGGACTTTATCAAGGACGACGAGCTGAACGCCAGCCCGTTGTTCGCGCCGTTCGACCGCAAGGTGAAGGCCGTCATGGAGGAGATCGAGCGCGTCGCGGACCTAACGGGCCGCAAGACGATGTATGCCTTTAACATTACAGGCGACATCGACGAACTGCGGCGCCGGCACGATCTCGTGCTTGAGGCCGGCGGCACCTGCGTCATGGTCAGCATTCAGAGCATCGGGCTTGCCGGACTGGCCGAGCTGAACCGTTATAGCCAGCTGCCGATTCACGGCCACCGCAATCAATGGGGCATGATGACCCGGCATCCGATGCTCGGCATGGCGTTCCCCGCGTATCAGAAGCTGTGCCGGCTCGCAGGGGCCGACCATCTGCACGTCAACGCGCTGAACAGCAAGTTTTACGAGAGCAACGCGTCGGTCATTCGTTCGGTCGAGGCGATCCGCGAGCCGCTGCTCGGCGGCTACGAAGCGGTGCCGGTGCTGTCCTCGGGCCAATCGGCGGTTACGGCCGCGGAGACCTACCGGGCGCTCGGCACCGTGGATCTGCTCAACGTGGCCGGCGGCGGCATCATGGCGCATCCGGACGGACCGGCTGCGGGCGTGCGCAGCATGAGGCAGGCTTGGGAAGCGGCCAGGCAGGGCGTGAGCGCCGAAGACTATGCCGCTTCGCACCCGGAGCTGCGGCGGGCGCTCGACAAATTCGGCGGACTGCAGGTCGCGCGGGCCAAGAAAGAGGGCTAGGGCGATGATTGAACGCAAACTAGATAGGGAGCAGGAGCAGGAGCAGGAGCAGGAGCAGGAGCAGGAGCAGGAGCAGGAGCAGGCACGGGAGCAGGAGCGCCATCAGGCAGCCGGTCTGTTGCTTTCTTTCTACGGGGACGACTTCACGGGGTCGACGGACGTGATGGAGGCGCTGGCGCTGAATGGCGTGCGGACGGTGCTGTTCCTGGAGCCGCCGACACCGGAGGCGCTCGCCGCAGAGTTTCCGGACGTCCGGGCCTTCGGCGTGGCGGGCGTGAGCCGGGCGATGAGCCCGGCCGAGATGCAGCGGGAGCTGGAGCCGATCTTCGAGCGGCTGCGGGCGATCCCGACTCCGCTCGTTCATTACAAAATATGCTCGACCTTCGATTCGTCCCCGGAGGTCGGCAGCATCGGACGGGCGATCGAGCTCGCATCGGCGGTCTGCCCGGAACAGCGCTGCGTGCCGCTGCTGGTTGGCGTTCCCGAGCTTAGACGCTACACCGTCTTCGGCAATCACTTTGCCGGCGTAGGCGCGCAGACGTATCGTCTTGACCTGCATCCGACGATGTCCCGCCACCCGGTCACGCCGATGGACGAAGCCGATCTGCGCGTCCATCTGTCGCGGCAGACGGACAAGTCGATCGGCCTGATGGATATATTGGACCTGGCCGGAGACGGGGCGCGCGTCCGAAGCAGGCTGGCGGAGCGGCTGGCCGAGCGTCCCGACATCCTCCTGTACGACGTGCTCGACGAAGAACGACTCAAGCGAGCCGGCGAACTGATCTGGGAAGCGGCCGGGCAAGGCGGCAATCGTGTCGTCGTCGGATCGTCCGGCGTGGAATATGCGCTCGCCGCGCATTGGCGGGAGACCGGTCTCGCCGCTCCCGATACGGCGATGCTGCAGCCGCGAGGCGCCGTCGACCGCTTGCTGGTCGTCTCGGGGAGCTGCTCGCCGGCGACGGAGTCGCAGATCCGGTACGCGATCGCCGCGGGATTCGCGCCCGTGCCGATTCAGGCGGAGAAGCTCGTCGACCCGGCAACGGCGGAGCAGGAGCGGCGCAGATTGACCGGGGAGGCCAATGCGCTGCTGCGCGAAGGCCGCAGCCCGCTGCTGTACACGGCGCTTGGGGCCGAGGATCTGGCCATCTGCGCGACAAGGGAGAAGCTGGCGGGGACCGGCCATGCGGCGGCCGACACAGGCAAGTTGATCGGCGAGCAGCTCGGACGGCTGACCCGCGAAGTCGTCGCGGACAACCGGCTGTCGCGATTTTTGGTGGCGGGCGGGGATACGTCGGGTTTCGTCATGAGAGAACTCGGCATTTATGCGCTCGAATGCTTGATGCCGCTCGCGCCGGGCGGACCGCTGTGCCGGGGCTATGCCAAGGACGATCGCTTCGACGGCGTCGAGCTGGCGCTCAAGGGCGGCCAGGTGGGCAAGGAAGATTATTTTGTCCGCGTGCTGCAGGGCAGATAGGCGGAGGAGACCGGCTATCGGTCCGGCGCGATTCATTCATATGGCTTTATCGATCTTTTAATCCAAGGAGTGTGTCTGATGACAACGACAATCGCGCTAATCGGGGCCGGCGGGAAGATGGGCTGCCGGATTACGGACAATCTGAAAAACGGCGCCTACGCTATGAAATACGTGGAGATCAGCGAACGGGGACTTGAGAACCTGAACGCGCGCGGTCTCTCCGCGACGCCTCAGGACGAGGCCGTGCAGGCGGCGGACGCGATCATCCTTGCCGTACCGGACGTCGCCATCGGGCAAGTATCCGCTGCCGTCGTGCCGCTGATGAAGGCCGGCGCCATGCTGATCGTGCTTGATCCGGCAGCGGCTTACATGGGACATCTGCCGGAAAGGGACGACGTGACCTATTATGTGGCTCACCCGTGCCATCCGCCCGTATTCAACGACGAGACCGAGCCGGCCGCGCGCAAGGATTACTTTGGCGGCATCCATGCCAGGCAGGCGATCGTCTGCGCGTTGATGCAGGGACCGGAAGCGCATTATGGGCTTGGCGAAGCGATCGTCCGCGAGATGTATGCGCCGATCCTGCGCGTGCACCGCATCACGGTGGAGCAGATGGCGATGCTCGAGCCGACGATGGCGGAGACGATCGGAGCGGCGTCTGCGATGTTCCTGCGGCAGGCGATGGACGAGGCGGTCCGCCGCGGCGTGCCGCAGGAGGCAGCGCGGGATTTTATGCTCGGCCATATCCAGATCGAGCTGGCGATCGCCTTCGGCGAAGCGGGTAACCCCTTCTCCGACGCATGTCTTGTCGCGATGGAATACGGACGCCGCTACTGGCTTAAGGATGGCTGGGAGCGCTTGTTCGATCCGGAGCTGGTGCGCGAGCAGATCGACGTGATGCTGCACCCGGAAAAGCTGGACGCGATCGCGGGGCAAAACTGAGAGGAGCGCGATGTCGATGTGGAAGGTCGGATTGATCGGCACCGGTTATTGGTCCGTGAACCATCTTGCGGCTTGGCGGCGGATTCCCGGCGTAGAGATCGCTGCCTTGTGCAATAGAAGCCGGGGGAAATTGGAGTTGCGGGGCGCGGAATTCGGCGTTCCGGCTTCATCGCTGTACACGAGTCTGGACGACTTTTTCGCCCGCGACGACGTGAATGTCGTGGATATCGTCACCGGCCCGGAGACGCATCTCGAACTGGTCACCCGCGCCGCGCGCGCGGGCAAGCATATCATGTGCCAGAAGCCGTTCGCTTCCTCGCCGGAGGAAGCCGAGGAGATGGTTCGGATCGCCGCGGAATGCGGCGTACGGCTGATGGTGACAGAGAACTGGCGTTGGCTGGAGCCGAATCAAGTCATCAAGCGGGTGCTGGATGAAGGGACGATCGGCCGGCCTCAGGTCGGCAGGTACATTCATACGGACTACTATACCTCCCGGATGGCGCCGGGGGTTCCGCTGCCACAGCCCTTTTTCCGCGACATGCCGAGGCTTCTCTTTTACGAAATGGGCGCGCACTGGTTCGACACCCTCCGCTTCTTCTTCGGCGATCCGAGGCGGCTGTACGCGGAGACGCTCCGGATCAGCCCGCATATCGCGGGCGAAGATTCGGGCATCGTCACGCTCGGCTACGACGACGCTTATGTCGTCATGGATATGAGCTGGGCAACCCGGCGGGAGCTGGACGGTCCTCCCTCGGAGCAAGTGCGGGCCGAGCATCGCGAGCAGATCGTCATCGAAGGCGAGCGGGGCACGATAAAGCTGTATATGGACGGTAAAATCACCCTGATCGACTCGAACGGCGCGGAGACCTTCGTGGCCGAGCGAACGGAGCTGGATCATGCGGAGAGCCATTTCAGGCTCCAATCGCATTTTATCGACCGACTGAACGACGGGCATCCCTTCCAGACGAGCGGCGAGGACAATCTGAAGACGTTAAATCTGATCTTTGCGGTATATCGGAGCGCGGAGCGGCATGAAGCCGTTCTCGATCCGGCCACGCGGGCGCCGATAGGGCAGGCATAGCGGAAAAGCGTGCCGCTATCGCGTCTCGGGGCCGCGGCATAGTAGGCATAGCGGAAAAGCGTGCCGCTATCGCGTCTCGGGGCCGCGGCATAGTAGGCATAGCGGCAAAGCGTGCCGCTATCGCGTCTCGGGGCCGCGGCATAGTAGGCATAGCGGCAAAGCGTGCCGCTATCGCGTCTCGGGGCCGCGGCATGGGCAGGCATAGCGGCAAAGTCTGCCGCTATCGTGCCTTAGGGCCGTGGCTAGTGTAGGCCTAGCGGAAATAAGTTCCGCTACCGTGCCTTGTGGCCGTGGCTAGTGAAGTTCTAGTGGAAATGAGTTCCGCTATCTTGCCATGAGGGTGCGGCTTGGGCAGACATAACGGAAATAAGTTCCGCTACCGTGCCTTGTGGCCGTGGCTAGTGAAGTTCTAGCGGAAATGAGTTCCGCTATCTTGCCATGAGGGTGCGGCTTGGGCAGACATAGCGGAAATAAGTTCCGCTATCGTGCCATGAGGCTGAGGCTTGGGGAAGCATAGCGGAAATGAGTTCCGCTATCGCGCCTTGCGCCCCGATCTTCGCGGCATCGAATGCTTCTGGATCCGACCCGTCTGTTAAACTAAGGTTGCAATGAGACCACGCACAAGGGCGGTTGATTTTCAGTGACCGATTCACACGTACAAAAACCGGCTGAGCTAATGAAGGAACGTGCCTACAGGCAGATTCACGAGGCCATTTTAAACGAGACATTTCAGCCGGGCGCTTTCTTGTCGGAGCGCAAGCTGATCGATTTTCTCGGCATGAGCAAGACGCCGATCAAGTCGGCGCTCGACCGGCTGGAATCCGAAGGGTTCGTACAGGTATCGCCCAAGCAGGGCATCCTCGTCAAGGATCTGGCGATCGACAAGGTTCGGGACATCTTTGAATTGCGCATGGTGCTCGAGCTGTATATATGCGAGCAGTTGGCCGGACATCTCAAGCCGCAGGAGGCCGCCTTGCTTGAGCAGAATCTTGAGCTGCAGAAGCGGACCGCGGACGAAGAAGACGAGACGGGCTTCACGAGAGCGGACTCCGAATTTCATCTGCTCCTGAGCTCATTATCGGGCAACGCCGAGATTCATGCGGTGATGACGATGTATCAGGCGCATCTGTACCGCTTCGCGCTCCGGATTATCCGCAGGGTGCCCAACCGTATGCAGGCCGCTTATCAGGACCATCTTGACATCTATCGCGCGCTGGCAGGCGGCGACGCCGGTCTGTGCCGGCGGCTTATTCAGGAACATCTGGCGTTCGGCAAAGGCGTATTGACCAACTAACAGGGAACGGTGCCGCGTCGGCGGCATGTCGGGAGGATATTAAAGGATGAGCACAGCGATGCAAGCGCTGCGAGTCGGCGAGAACGGACGGATCTTGACGAAGGCGGACGGGAAGCCCTTCTTCTGGCTGGGGGATACCGCCTGGGAGCTGTTCCACAAGCTGAACCGCGAGGAAGCGGAGCTGTATTTGCGGACGAGAGCGGCACAATCGTTTAATGTGGTGCAGGCGGTCGCGCTGGCCGAGTTCGAGGGGGTCACGACGGACAATGCCTACGGCCGCAAGCCGCTGACCGTCCTCGGCGACGGATCGCCCGATCCGTCGCAGCCGGACACGGCAGGCGAATATTCATATTGGGACCATGTCGACTTCATCGTCCGCATGGCCGCTGAGCTGGGCGTTTACATTGCGCTGCTGCCGACCTGGGGAGACAAATTCAACCTGATGTGGGGCAAAGGGCCGGAGATCTTCACGCCGGACAATGCCTATGCTTACGGACGCTGGCTCGGCGCGCGATACAAAGACACGGTGAACGTCATATGGGTGCTTGGAGGCGACCGTCCGCTGCATACACGGCGGCACTTCGAGATTACGAACCGGCTGGCTCAGGGCCTCGCCGAGGGCGACGAGGGACGACATCTTCGCACTTTCCATCCGAGCGGGGGAATCTCGTCGTCGCTGCATGTCCATGACGAGCCGTGGCTGGACTTCAATATGATCCAGTCTTCGCATGACGTCGGGGAGCGTGCGAATTACAAGCTCGTGCAGAACGATTACGCCAAGTTTCCAGCGAAGCCGACATTCGATGCGGAGCCTTGTTATGAAGACATTCCGCGCGGATTCAACGCCGACAACGGGTACTTCGACGAGGCAGACGTGCGACAAGCCGCTTACTATGCGGTATTCGCAGGCGGCTTCGGCCATACGTACGGCCATCATTCTGTCTGGTCGATGAGCGGCGGCGCCTACGATTCCGTCGAGTTCGACGCGCCCGGCGCGTTTTTCATCATGAGCTGGCAGGAGGCGCTGCACCGTCCGGGCGCCGGGCAGATGCGGCATCTGCGTACGCTGATGGAATCGCGGGACCTCGCCCGACGCGTGCCGGATCAGTCGCTCATCGCGGACAATTACACGGGCTCCAACTATATGACGGCTACGAGCGGGCCGGGTTACGGACTGATCTACTCTCCGAACGGATTGCCCGTGCGAGCCAAGCTATCTCAGATCCCCGGCGAGCGCGTAAAGGCCTCCTGGTATTGCCCGCGTTCGGGGAGCGTCACCTTCATAGGAGCATACGATAGAGAAGATGCCCGGACCTTCACGCCGCCGTCCCGCGGAAGAGGCAATGACTGGATTTTATGTCTGGACTATGAATGATCGGCGGTATGCGCGAATGGTCAGTCATCGGTCGAGCTGGATATAACGGATGCGTGCGGTCAGGGAGCGGCGCATGCGATCGTCATCGATCCGGCGCCGGGGCGTGCGGACGCGCCGCCGCGGGCCATTCCGTCAAGCCGACCTACACCGTGCCGCTCAGAAGCGATCGGCCGAAGGCGTCGGCGCGCCTCACGTTGAACGTTTAAGCGATGCAAAGAGTCGTTTGAGACCATTGACTTACGCCAAGGCCTGATGCAGACTAGATGAACATCTGACTAAAGAGGTTCATATCTTCTGACAAAAGAGGTTCATATCTTCATGCCCTTATTCCGCAACTGGCTTCAAATCATGATGCTCGCGCTTCCGTCGCTGTTCGCGTTCGCTACGCAGACGGTTACCGGCACCGTCAACCTGATCATGGTCGGGCACCTGGGCGTCGTCGTCATCGCCGTCGTCGGCGTCTCCAATATTATCATGTACAACGTGTTCGCGCTGTTCTCCGGCATCGGGCACACGGTCAACTATCTTGTCGCGCAAAACTACGGGGCGGGAGAGATGCGCAAGGGGATCGGCCGGACGTATCTGGCGTTGATCGCGAGCGCCGGCATCGGCGCGCTTATCGTACTCGCGGGCTGGCTGGCCAGCGAGGGCGTGCTCGCCCTCACGGGCGGTTCCGACAGCGTCGTCGCTACGGGGGCCGACTATCTCGAGCTGCGTTTCTACGCGATGGCGTTCGGCATCGTCAGCTTCGTGTTCCACGGCTTCTTCCGCGGCGTCGGCAATACCCGCATCTCGATGATCGTGGCGATCGTCTCCAACCTGATTATGATCGGATTGACCTACGGATTCGTCAACGGTGCCATGGGCTTGCCGGAACTTGGCGTCGAGGGCGCAGGATGGGCGATTCTCATCGGGGAAGCGATCCAGCTCCTGCTGTGCCTCATCGTTTTCTACGGTCCGATGCACCGCAAGTTCGCGACGCGCGCCGTACCGAAGCCCGACTGGCGGGAGCTGCGGCTCGTCGCCCAGGAGAGCGGCAAGCTCGGCCTGATGGAATTTTCGATGAGCGTGTCGATGTACATCTTCACGATCTTCGTCGCCCGGCTCGGGGACGCGGCGCTCGCGGCCAACGAGGTAGCGCTTAACATCATGTCGTTCGGCTTTATGCCGGCGTTCGCCTTCGGATCGACGGCGACGATCCTCGTCGGCCAGGAGATCGGGCGCGGCAAGCCGCTCCTCGCGAGGAAGGCGGGGACGGATACGGCCGTGCTGGGGAGCGTGTTCCTCCTGCTGCTCGGGACGGCGGAGCTGATCTGGGCGGTTCCGATCGCGCGGATGTTCAGCCACGATCCGCTCGTGTACGGGACGGCGGCGCATCTCATCCAGGTATCGGCTTATCTTCAGATATTCGACGGACTGTACAATTTCTATGCGGGCGGTCTGCGCGGCATCGGCGATACGACGTTCCTGATGCGGGCGTCGCTCGCGCTCAGCTTCCTGCTGTTCGTGCCGCTTACGTACTTGTTCGTGCAGGTGGCGGACTGGGGCAGCATGGGCGCGTGGCTCGCGCTGTATACGTTCTTGACCGTCCTCGGCACGACCGTGGCCGTGCGTTATTACCGGACGGACTGGCATGCGGTAAGGCTAAAAGAAGCGCACGGTTAACGTTCGCGTTTATCATCGATTTGGCCGCAGGCCGCCCCCAGGCTCTTCTTTTATAGCCTGCGGGGCGGCCTGCGGCTATAATTTAAAGAAGCTTGCAACTAGACATCAAGAGGAGCGCAAAATCGATGGAGATCACGCCCGAACACCTATATAGGCTGAAGCATGCAGCGTCCGTCGTCTCTCCGTTCGGGCCTATGGCGTTCGCAGCGCGAGCCTCCGGGCGGCTGACGCTTCTGGTCCCAACGAAGGGCGAGGGCGCCGTCGTAATCGACGGCATCAATTATCGGCTCGGCCAGATTGAAGCGCTTGTTTTGCCGGCAGGCGTGTCCTGGCGGCTCGAAAGGAGCGAAGAGAACCGTGCGCTTGCGTGCGCCGTATTGGAATTCGACAGCTATGCGGAGCTCGGTGACGGGAGGCTCGTCCTTCGCGCTCCTGCTACAGGCGTTAGCCGGATCGCGCTGCCGCCTGCCGCCGCCTCGCTGGCGCAGGCGGCGATCGAGGGTTGGTCTGGCGATGCGCTTGGCCGGATGGAAGCGAATGTCCGATTCCAGGCTTGCATCCTGGCCGTTTTGCGAGCCTCGGCCGAGGCGGAAGCAGGCGCTCCCGGCTCTCTCGTCGCTTCCGTTTCTCCCGGACGGGAGCGAGAGGAAGCATCTCTCCAGACCGACGGGCGCGAGGCCATTCGCGCCGCCATCGCATACATAAAAGCGAATCTCGCGCGTCCGCTGACGCGGGAGGCGCTGGCCAGGCAGGCCGGCATGAGCGTCGCCCATTTTTCCCGTCTGTTCAAGCAGGAGACGGGCCGGGCTCCGATGGAGTACCTGAATGATGCCCGCATCGGGCAAGCAGCCGAGCTACTGCAGCGTCCGGGCCGCACGATTCGCGAGACGGCGCACGAAGTCGGCTTTCAGGACGAATTTTACTTCAGCCGCAAATTCAAGTCCGTCAAAGGCGTATCTCCGGTCGGCTTCGCCAAAAGTCTGCGGCGATCCACGGCGCGCATCGCGTCTGTGGCGTATCCGTACACGGACCATCTGCTCGCGCTGGGCATTCGTCCGCATGCGGCGCTCGTGCCGTATGCGCTGCCGCCGGCTCCGGAATGGGAAGGCGTCATCGGCGTCGGACGCCTGCAGCCCGATCTCGACCGGCTCGTCGGCGCGCAGCCGGAGCTGATCATAGGGTTTCAGAGCGAGGACTACGAGGAACCTGACAAAGCCGCGTTTTTCAGCCGCATCGCGCAGACGTGCACGGTCGGATTCGGCGGAGAGTGGCGGGAGCATCTGATGACGATCGCGCGCGCGGTCGGTCGCATGGAAGAGGCCGAGCGATGGTTGGCGAAGTATGAAGCGCTCGCCTCCGGCGCGCGGCGATCGCTCCGTGACCGGATCGGCGAAGAGACCGTGGCGGTGGCGCAGCTCGAAGACGGGAAGTTCCGGCTGTTCGGCGATCGCAATTTGGGAACCGTCCTCTACCGCGATCTCGGATTGACCAAACCCAAGGAGCTGGCGAACGTGTCCCATTCCGCGCTGCTCTCGCCCGAACGGCTTGCAGCTTGCGACATCGACCATCTGCTGCTGTTTTCTTCCGACGATGCGCGCGTTCGTGCCACGCTGCTGCGCGCGCCCGGGACACGTTCCGCTCTTGCCGCGCTGAAGGCCGCGCGCACAGACCGCGTGTACGATCTTGGCGGTTCGCAGGCGTACGCCTGCTACTCTTCGCTGTCTCACGAACGCTTTTTGCGCAGAATGGCGGTAGGATTGATGAGCCGATCCTCCATGCGTTGATCACGCATGTCCATGGTGTGCCGGGCAAGGCCCGCCTATAATGATTTAGTGATAATGATTATCAAAATCAAAAAGGGTGGGTGCACGAAGTGTTTACAAATGGACGAATGATCGCGCCGCTTTTGAAGCGAAGCACGGCGCTCTTATCGGGACTGCTGTTGGCAGGCATGCTTGCGGCTTGCGGAAGCAACGGAGCAAACGGAGCAAACGGAGCAAACGCCAATAACGCGTCGCAATCTGCAAGCGCGGCGGCATCGCCGGAAGCTGCGCCGCAGACGGATGCATCGCCGGCAGCTTCGGAGGCGGCCGGGGCGACGCGCGTCGTCTCGACCGTAATGGGGGACGTCACCGTACCCGCCGAACCGAAACGAATCGCAGGCATGCTGTACGTGTTTGCCGATCATCTGCTGGCGCTCGGCATCGAGCCTATGGCCATGGTGACCTACAATGACCTCGGCTTCCCGTCGTATCTGGCGGATGGGATGCCCGACACGATCGCGGTCGGTTCCGGCGAGGCGCCCAACCTGGAGAAGCTTCTTGAAGCGAAGCCGGATCTGATCCTCGCCTCCAAGACGATGAACGAAGCGGGCTACGACCAATTGTCGAAGATCGCGCCGACGATTCTGTTCGACAACGAGAATGAAGACGACTGGCAGCGATTCCGCGACACCGCCGCCATACTGGGCTTGGAGGCCAAGGCTGACGAGATCAAGGCGCAATACGACGCCAAAGTCGCCAAAGCGCGTGACGAGCTCGCCAAAGTTGCGCCGGGCGAGACGGTCGCTTACATGCGCGTGCAGGACAAGCAGCTTCAGCTCATCCAGCCGTCCGACAACTTCACGCTGTTCGGTGCGCTCGGCCTGACGCCGGCCTCTGTCGAAGGCATCGACTTCAAAGGCTCCTGGAACGTAGCGATCTCGGAGGAGCTGCTGCCGGAGCTGAATCCGGATCGTCTGTTCATTATTCTCCGTCCGGGCCAGGACAACAAGGAGGCGCTTGACCACATCATGGATACGCCGATCTGGAAGAGCCTTAAGGCGGTCCAAAACGATCGGGTGTATATCGGTGACGCCAATCTGTGGTTCGCTGGCTTCGGGCCGATCGGTCTCGGCAAAGTGATCGACGAAATCACGGGCGCTTTTGGAATTTCGTCCTAACGATATGCGGTACGTGGAAAAAGGAAGCAAAAATGGCACGGGCAAAGCAGCGCAAAAGCTGCTTCGCTCCGTGCCTTTTTTCATCGACTTGATCGTTCAGCCGTTAATGACCGTACCGCCGTTAACATGCAGCACTTGTCCCGTCACGTACGACGAGTCCTCGCACGCGAGGTATACATACGCCGGCGCGAGCTCGTCGGGCTGCCCCGGCCGCTTCATCGGGCTGTCGGTGCCGAACTTCGCCACCTTCTGCTCGTCGAAGGTCGAAGGGATGAGCGGCGTCCAGATCGGGCCCGGCGCGACGGCGTTGACGCGGATGCCCTTATCGACGACGTTGCCCGACAGCGAGCGGGTGAAGGCGACGATCGCGCCTTTGGTCGAGCTGTAGTCGAGCAGCTCCGGGCTGCCGCGATAGGCGGTGATCGACGTCGTGTTGATGATCGCGGCGCCTTTTTTCAGATGCGGCATCGCCGCCTGCGTCAGGTAGAACATGCCGAAGACGTTCGTGCGGAACGTTTTCTCCAGCTGCTCGGGGGTGATGTCCTCGATCGTCTTCTGCGGATGCTGCTCGGCGGCGTTGTTCACGAGCACGTCGAGCTTGCCGAGGTGGGTCACGGTCTGTTCGACGGCCTGCTTGCAAAAAGCCGGATCGCCGACGTCGCCGTCCAGGATGATGCACTTGCGGCCCTCGGCCTCCACCTCGCGCTGCGTCTCGCGCGCGTCTGTGTACTCGCTGAGGTAGAGGATCGCGACGTCGGCGCCCTCCTTGGCGAACGTGATGGCGACGGACCGGCCGATCCCGCTGTCCCCGCCCGTTATAAGCGCGACCTTGCCGAGCAGCTTGCCCGCGGCCTTGTATGTCGGAGATTCGACCTCGGGGGCCGGATACATATCGCTCTGGATGCCGGGCTGCTGATCCTGATGCTGCGGCGGGACATGGGACGGACGCGTCGGCGTCTCGGTCGGGCTGGTCGTCTGGTTGGTTGGCGTCATGGCGCATCACTCCTTCAATGGTTTCTAGGAGTAAGTTAAACCAAACGACGCCGTTCTACGCACGATTCTCCGAATATGGCGGGACCTTACAGGTTTTTGCGCGTCGTCTTGCCGCCGTCGCAGGTGTACAGCACGGGCTTGCCGTCGACGACCGATTCGAGATGGACCGGCTTGCCCCAGAGCCTCGCCATATAAGGAAGCGTGCGCTCGGTATACTTGGCGTCCAGCTCGACGCCTTCGTACCGGTGGCTGACGTACAGCTCGCCATTGCGGTGGTAATCGCCGTCGGTCACGACCAGATACGGAAACCCGCCGTTTACCCTCGAATATACGAGCTGATCCCGGACGTTTTCCCACTCCTTGTCTGTGATCGTCCAGTCCGCGCCTTTTTTCTCGAACACGTACAGATCCAGGTCCTCGGTCAATTCCTTCGTCAAATAGTTGCGGATGAACGAAGGGTCCGAATCGAGCTCGCGCACCTCGAACATCGCCTCGCGGCCGAACCGCTTCTCGATATCCTCGAACATCTTAAGGCCCAGGTAGTAGGGGTTAAGCGAGCTGCGGGACGGCTGGACGACGGAGGCGTTCAGCTTGGCGTATTCGATCGTCTCTTCGGAATCGAGGTTCAGCTCGCGGATAATGCGCTGATGCCAGAAGGTGGCCCAGCCCTCGTTCATGATCTTGGTCTCGATCTGCGGCCAGAAGTATAGCATCTCGTCGCGAAGCATGGACAGAATGTCCCGCTGCCAGTCTTCCATGAACGGCGCGTATTCCTGGATGAACCAGAGAATGTCCTTCTCCGGCTCCGGCGGAAACTTGCGCAGCTCCGGCTTGTGGTCCTGAATCCGCAGCCGCTCCGAGCGCTCGACTTCGTCGAGCAGCCAAATATCGTCGTAAGCCGAAGTCGGCGCGGACTTGCGCCCTAGCTTTTGGTCTCGCTGCTGCGCTTCCATAAAACGGCGTTTATCGAGGCCTTGCGGGCGCACGATGCCGGGTTCTACATGCTCCTGAATCGCCAGCACGGCATCGAGGAACTTCTCGACTTCTTCGCTGCCGTATTCAAGCTCGTACTGGCTGATCCGCTCGGCGGTCGCGGACATGCTCTCGACCATGTCGCGGTTGGAGGTGGAGAAGCGTGCGTTGTTTTTGAAAAAATCGCAGTGCGCGAGCACGTGCGCCACGATCAGCTTGTTCTGGATGAGCGAGTTGCCGTCGAGCAGGAAGGCGTAGCAGGGGTTCGAGTTGATGACGAGCTCGTAAATTTTGCTGAGTCCCAGGTCGTATTGCAGCTTCATTTTATTGAAGGTTTTGCCGAAGCTCCAGTGGCTGAATCGCGTCGGCATGCCGTACGCCCCGAACGTGTAGATGATGTCGGACGGGCAAATCTCGTAGCGCATCGGGTAGAAGTCGAGCCCGAAGCCTTGTGCGATCTCCGTGATCTCTCCGATGGCCAACTCCAGTTGGCGTTGATATTCGATATGGGACATGGGCGCGTTTCCCCCTCGGATTGGCATGACATGATTACTCATGTATATGCGGGGAGGCTGCGCGGCTTGACTAGGTTGTGCTGAAGCGGCGTGAAGACGGGAACTGCTACTTCGAGGGCAGAGCAACCGTATGTAGCTCACCATCTTTGCCCTGCGTCTGCAGGATGTAGTCGTTCGGGCTGCCGTCCACGATCGCGAACCAAAAAAGGCCGTCCGCATTCTGCGTAATATCGGCGTTCGTCCGCGTTCCGTCACCTTTTTCAAGGCTTACGGACGAAATGTCGTCGCCCAATTGGCCCGCGATCACGGTAAAACCATGCAGTTCAAAGGTGTGCGCGGACAATCCGGCTTTTGAAAGACGTGACTCCTCTGCGGTGTCAGTGAAGTTGGCGGTAGCCCGCAGGCTCCATTCCTCGGAATCTCCGTCCTTGTCGTAATAATCGGCGCCGAATTTGTAGGCGTCATCCCCGTATCGAACCGACCAGAACTGGAGCTTTGAATGCTCGCCCGGCTGAATCCAAGTCAGGGCGTGGCGGTTATCTTTATCGTATGCTTCTGCTTCGGTTCGGCCGTCGGTTAAGATAGCGGGGCCGAACTTGACTTTGATCGGACCGTCTGTCGAGCCTATTGCCGAGCTGATCGCGTCCGTTTCGGCGTGGTTGTCCAAGATTACATTTGTCTGAGAGTCGGAGAGCCCCGCATAAAAGATCGCGCACGAAGCGACGACCGCGGCAGTCAGACTAGCAGCTACGACGCGGCGATAGTACGGTCCGCTGCTTTCGGGTAACATCGTCCGTTCCTTAATCCGCTCGGCTAGCGTTCCCGTAAAGTTGCGCTCGCGCAGCGGCTCGCCCTTCAACTGATCGTACCATTTCGGCTGGTCAGGCTTGTACATCTTCGTCGTCCTCCTTTAATAGAAACGCCATGCGGCGCCGCGCCGCGAATAACCGCGACTTGACGGTGCCTTCCGGAATTCGCTGCAGGTCGGCGATCTCCGCGACGGACAGCTCGTATTTGGCATGCAGCACCAGCGTCTCCCGCAGCTTCACGGGCAGGTCCATTACGCATCGCCAGATCTCGCTCATCGCCTCGCGCGCCAGATAGTCCTGCTCGGCGGATCGTCCGGGCTGCCGCGGCGATACGATATCCATCAGCAGCGCCTTGCGAAAAAACGCCGCATTGCGATAATTGAAGCTGACGTTGCGCGCGATTCGCAGCAGCCAGGTTTTAACCGATGCTTCTTGCCGGAACCCGGAGAAATGGCGATATGCCTGGATAAACGTATCCTGGGCGATATCGTCGGCCATCGCGCGATGCTTGACGAGGAAATAGGCGTAGTTCCATACGTCCTGCCCGTACCGGTCCAAGAGCTCCCCCAACATGGCCTGGTCCGGATTGACCCGGCGAGCCAGGTCTTCTTTGTCCACGACTGATCACCTCGGCATATAGACAAGCGAACGGGGCGCCCGGTTCGCTCTTTTAAGGAAATAATCGGGATTTTTACGTAATTGCGTTAAACCGTCCGACTTGCTAGACTAGTAGCTAGAATGTATGTTCGGGAGGAAGCCTAAATTGCCCGCATTCTTATTCGAACCAGCCAGATACCCGGAGCAGCCGGGCGTATACATCATGAAGAATAACGAAGGCAGGATTCTGTATGTCGGCAAGTCCAAGTGCATAAGGGACAGGCTGCGCGCCTATTTTAACGGTGCCGACAAGCGCAGGCGGATTCCCGCCTTGACCGCGGAGATCGCCGAGATCTCCGTCATCGTGGTGAACAACGAGCACGAGAGCCTGATCCTCGAGAACAATCTCATCAAGATCCACAAGCCTCCCTATAATCGTGCGCTGAAAAAGGACAACAGCGGATACGCGTACCTGCAGCTGACCCGTGAGCCCTTGCCGAGATTGATCGCGCATTATCGGGACCGGCGCGCGGTGCGCGAAGAGACCGGCGAGGCGGCTTCCGCGCGGAGCTTCGGCGGCGCGGCGGAGCGCGAGCTGCGCCTGGCGCTCGAGCAGACGGCGGCGGGCGCAGAAGCGCGTGACGGCGGGGCGCGCCCGCCCAAGCGGGCGGAGCCGGCCCCCACTCCCGCTCTGGAGGACCAGCCGGCCGAGCGGTTCGGGCCGTTTATCAGCAGCCGGTTCCGCGAGGCGGTCATCGCCTTCGTGACGGAGCATTACAAGCTCCGCACCTGCGTCACGCTGCCCAAACGGGCGTGCCTCGAATACCATCTCGGCAAGTGCAGCGGCGTCTGCGCCGGACATATCTCGCACGAGGAGTATCGAGAGACGGCGCGCGCGGCAGCCAAGCTGCTGGCCGGCGGCGGAGAGCGGCTGGTCGGCGCGATGTACAGCCAGATGGAGGCGTACGCGGAGCGGCTCGCCTTCGAGAAGGCGGAGCATATGCTGCGCCATATCCGGATTCTCGAGCGCACGCCGGAGCGGCAGATCGTCGACACGGAGACCGACGGCACCCAGGAGGCCGTCTACTTCGGCGAATCCGACGTCTGCATCGCGCAATTTCACGAGGGGATGCTGCACCGCCTCGAGTGCATCCCCTGGTCGCGCGGAGAGGAGGGAGCGGCCGCTTGCGACCGCTTCCTGATGGAGCGGTACAAGACGCTGTCGAGGCCCGACGAGATCATCGCGAGCGAGATCGGCGACGCCCGCTTGCTGCGCGCGGCGCTGCGGAGGCGCGGCCAGCCGGCCGTGCGGATCACCGTTCCGCAGCGCGGCATGAAGCGTGACCTGCTCGGCCTGTGCAGGCGCAATCTCGAGGAGACGAAGCGTTCGCAAGCATGAATCGCACGACGGTCCGCCGTTCGTGCGATTTGCATTTTTTTCGCGAATAGGCTTACTTGCACGGGACTTAAGGTCATGTTACAACAGGTGGATAACGTAAACGAAACGTATGCGATGCGGAGGAGAAGACAGGTGTCTGAACAGGAACGGACGGATGCACGGACCGGCGAGACCGAGCGCCTCGCCGAGGTGATCAGGATCATTGACCGCAAGCTGCTGAAGGAAATGTCCGTACAGGGCGAGCGGCGGGGCGACGTCGTCGGCATTCGCCAGGAATTCTGGGACGATCTGGCGATCAACTTTTCCGACGAGACGGAGCTCGGAGAGACGTGGAGCAGCATCGTGCAGCAGGCCGAGCTGCTTGCGGAGCGCGAGCGGAGCCACAGGGTCGCTTCGGAGGCCGCCGAGCGGCTGGCGCATCAGCACGACAATCCTTATTTTGCGCGGATCGATTTTGCGGAAAAGGCAGCGCCGGCGAGCGGCGCCGGCGGAGGCGCTGCGGGGGAGACTGCGGAGCCGGAGGTCATCTATATCGGCAGAGCGTCTCTCGTCGGCGATGACGGAGAGACGTTCTACATTTACGACTGGCGCGCGCCGGTCTCGAGCCTGTTCTACGATCACGAGCCGGGTCCTGCGTCCTATGAGACGCCGGGCGGGGAGATCGCGGGGGAACTGACGCTTAAGCGCCAGTTCGTCATCCGAGGCGGCCGGCTGCGGCATATGTTCGACACGGACGAGACGATCGGCGACGACATCCTGCAGGCGGTGCTATCCGAAAAGTCCGATACGGCGATGAAAAGCATCGTCGCCACCATCCAGAAGGAGCAGAATCGGATCATCCGCGACGAGCGCCACCGCCTGATCGTCGTGCAGGGCGCGGCCGGCAGCGGCAAGACTTCGGCCGCCTTGCAGCGCGTCGCCTATTTGCTCTATCGTTACCGGGACAGCCTCACGGCCGAGCAGATCGTGCTTTTTTCGCCGAACCCGGTATTCAAGGGCTACATCTCCCGCGTCCTGCCGGATCTGGGCGAAGCCAACATGCGCCAGATGACGTTCCGCGAGCTGATCGAGGCGCGGCTCGGCAGACGGTTCGACGCGGAGGACTTATTCGCGCAGACCGAAGACTTGGCAGCGACGGAGGGCACGCCGGAGGGCGAGGCCCGCGCGCGCGCGGTTCGTTATAAGGGCTCGGAGCATTTCTTCGAGACGGTCGGGACGTATTTGGACCGCCTCAAGCGGGAGGGCGTCGTCTTCCGGCAGCTCCGTTTCAAGGGCGATACGATCGTGTCCGCCGAAGAGATGAGCAGGCAATTTTACGGCGAGTACGGCGAAGACAGCTTCGGCGACCGGCTGGCCAAGCTGAGGCGATGGCTGAACGGTCGACTGACCGCCTGGGTGGATGCGCAGCTTGATGAGCCTTGGGTCGAACAAGCCGCCGAGCTGATGGAGGAAGAGGATATTCAGCGGGCTTACGTGAGCGTGAGACGCAAGGGCGGATTCCACGAGAGCGCGTTCGACGACGAGGACAAGATGACGGAGCTCTTGCTGCGGCAAGCCGCCGAGAACGCGATCGGGCCGCTGCGCAGAGCGGTCAAGGGCTTCCGGTTCATGGACGCGCCAGAGACTTATCGTCAGCTGTTCGTCAGCCGCTCGTTGTTCGCCGCATGCGCGCCGGACGGGCGCCTGGCCGAGGGCTGGGAGTGGATGGCGCAGCGCGTCGAGGACAAGCTTGGACGCAAGGAGCTGGACCACGAGGATGCGACGCCGCTGCTGTACCTGATGGAGGCGCTCGAAGGCTTCCGCAAGGTCGAGGGCGAAGTGAAGCATCTGTTCGTCGACGAGGCGCAGGACTATTCGCCCTTCCAGGCGGCATACCTGCGCAGGCGGTTCCCGCGCGCGCGGATGACGGTGCTGGGCGACTTCAACCAGGCGATCTATGCGCAGGCCGAGGACAGCGGCGGCTTCGGAGGCTGGACGCGACTCGCAGATCCGTCCGACACGGCCGTATGGCGGCTCACGACGAGCTACCGGTCCACGAAGCCGATCGTCGAGCTGTCCAAGCGGATATTGCGGCCCGAGGATGCCGAGGGCATCCGGCCGTTCAACCGCGAGGGCGAGGAGCCCCGGCTGATTCGATGTCGCGACGGCGCGCAGCTGGCAGAGCTGGCGGCGGCGGACGTGACGGCGCTGCTCGCGGCGGGTCACGCTACGATCGGCGTCATCGCGAAGACGGCGCAGGAGGCCGGCGACGCCGGCGCGCTGCTGAAGGAACAGCTTGGCGAGGACGTGCCGGTGACGCTTATCAGCGGCGGCTCGGCCAACCTGCCGAAGGGCGTTTCGGTGCTGCCTTCCTATTTATCCAAGGGCATCGAGTTCGACGCCGTCCTCGTATGGGACGCTTCGGCGGAGCGATACGGACAGGAGCGGCACCGCAAGCTGCTGTACACGGTAAGTACGCGCGCGCTGCATGTGCTCCACATTTATTATACGGGAGAGCTGTCGCCCTATCTGACATAGCCGCGGAGCTCAAGTGCGAGCATCGGACTTAATAGGGCGGCATATGAACCCGGGACGGGCGATCGCAGTGAAATAAGGAAGAAGTTTTTGGCGGGGCTGCGCATATCTCGGCGGGCTTCCGCGCGGAATTACGAGGAGGAACCTAAATGCCTGACACGATAGACAAGGACATCGACCGGTCGATGGGGGAGGCGCGCAGCGTGCTGAAGCGCTTCTTCGGCTACGACGCGTTTCGTCGGGGACAGGAGGAGCTGATCGAAGCGATCTTGAGCGGCCGGGACGCGCTCGGCGTCATGCCGACCGGCGCGGGCAAGTCGATCTGTTATCAAGTGCCCGCGCTCCTGCTGCCCGGCGTGACGATCGTCGTATCGCCGTTGATCTCGCTCATGAAGGACCAGGTGGATGCCTTGAACGCGGCGGGCATCGAGGCGACGCTCATCAACAGCACGCTTTCGGCCAAGGAAACCAACGATCGGCTGCGCGATATTTACTACGGTCACTACAAGCTCGTATATGTCGCGCCGGAGCGGCTCGAGTCGGAGCGCTTCCGCGGCATGCTGCGCCACATCAAGGTGCCGCTCGTCGCCGTCGACGAGGCGCACTGCGTCTCGCAGTGGGGGCATGACTTCCGTCCGAGCTACATGGGCATCTCCCGCATGCTGCAGGACATCCAGCCGCGTCCGGTGATGGCCGCCTTTACGGCGACGGCGACCGACGTCGTCAAGGACGATATCGTCGATCGGCTGCAGCTGGCTTCGCCGGCTCGCGTCACGACGGGCTACGCGCGGGAGAACCTGTCCCTCTCGGTCGTCAAAAACGCGGACAAGCGGGACTATCTCGTCCGCTACATCCGGGAGCGCGCTGGACAGTCGGGCATTATCTATGCGGCGACGCGGCGGGAGGTCGAAGGACTCTCCGGGTTCCTGACCTCGCTGGGGCTTCCGGCCGGCATGTATCATGCGGGCCTGCCGGAGGAGGAGCGCGCGCGGACCCAGGAGGCATTCATCCGCGACGATCTGCAGCTGATCGTGGCGACCAACGCGTTCGGCATGGGCATCGACAAGTCGAACGTCCGTTACGTCGTGCACTTCAATATGCCGAAAAACCTGGAGGCTTATTACCAGGAAGCCGGTCGCGCGGGGCGTGACGGCGAGCCGGGCGAATGCGTGATGCTGTTCTCCGCGCAGGACGTCGTGACGCAGAAGTTTTTTATCGAGCGGAGCGAAGCGGACGACGAGCGCAGGCGGAACGACTATCGGCTGCTGAACGATATGGTGGAATACGCGCATACGTCGGATTGCCTGCAGCGCGCGATCGTGCGGTACTTCGGCGAGGACGGCGGCGAGCCGTGCGGGAGGTGCAGCAGCTGCACCGACGAGCGCGAGCTGCGCGACGTTACCGATCAGGCGAAGCTGGTATTCGCCTGCGTCTCCGCGATGAAGCAGCGCTTCGGCATCACGCTGACGGCGAAGGTGCTGCGCGGCGCGAGCGACGCCAAGGTGCGGCAGTTCGGGTTCGACAGCTTGCCCTGGTACGGCAGGCTCGGCAGTCTGTCGGAAAAGGAAATCGTGCAGCTGATCCACGGACTCGTCGCCGACGGCTATCTCAAGCTGACGGACAGCCAGTACCCGGTCGTGCAGCTGGCGGCCAAAGTCCGCGGCGTCATGAGCGAAGGCGAGCAGGTGTTCCAGCGGATCGAGCCGCAGCAGAGCGGCGGACGGACGAGCAGCCGCTCGCGCTCGGGCGGCGTGTCGGCCGTGCCGCCGGCCGACGCCGAGCTGTTCGAGCGGCTGCGGGAAGTCCGCAAGTCGCTTGCGACGCGCGAGGGCGTGCCGCCGTTCATCATTTTCGGCGACGCCACGCTGCGGGAGATGTGCGCGCTGCGTCCGACGTCCGAGCACGAGATGCGCCGCGTCAAAGGCGTCGGCGACGCCAAGCTCGAGAAGTACGGCGAGGCGTTTGCGGAGGCCATTCGGGATTACGTGGAGGGCTAAGGGGCCGGCTGGTATGATCGAGCCATCGTAGACAAATTAGTCCTTTCACAGCTATAATTACATCAAATTAATCGACGTGAAGCACACGCCGCTTTCATGCGTTATCCGGTCTCGTATACCGGAATGACGCAGGAAGCGGCTTTTTTTTTCATGGCGAAGAGATGAGAGGAGTCGGCAGGATGTCCAGGTTCGACGAGATGTTCGAAGCATGGCTGCAGAAGCATATTAATGCGGAAACCAATCCGCGAAGGAAGGAAAGGCTCGTGAAAGGTTTAGGACACGGTACGATCGAGTTTTTACGAACGATTTGGTTTCCTCGTGTCGGCCATTTCGATGACTTGTATCCCGAATGGGAGGTTCGCGACTTCGGCGGCGGTTATAGGTACGTTGATCTCGCCTATATGCCAGGTGGCGCAAAGGGAGCTATCGAGATCCAAGGCTACGGGCCGCATGCGAGAGATCTCGACGTGAGACGATTTAAGGATTTATGCCGAAGGCATTGCCTAATGGCGCTCGACGGATGGACGCTTTTGCCTATCGCCTATCCTTCGATCGTAGAGGATCCTGGCCAGTGCCAGCAGTTGGTGCTTGCGTTTATCGGCCATTTCGTTGCGTCGGAATCGTCATTCTCCCTGAATTGGCTGGAGGCTGAAACCATACGGCTTGCGCGGCGCTTGCCGCGGCCGATTAAGCCGTTGGAGCTGGCCGGCCATCTAAGGGTGAGCGACCGGCATGCAAGACGCGTACTGAATAGGCTTGTGGGCTTGCAGCTGTTGGAGCCCGCCAGCGGGAGCGAACGTGTACGAGCCTATAGACTCAGAAGCTGAGCGGGAGTGGACATCGAGTGCCGTAAGCGGACTCAGAATCCCCTATTTCACAGTAACCAGGTTCTACGCGGGCGTTCCGGACCCAGGATCCGTTATTCGCGCCAGAGTGGGGGGATTAGGGAGTTAAAAGGGAAAATAACGAACCTCCTGTCCGCAGCAGGCCCGTTTTGGCAGCTTAATGCGAAAATAGCGGAACTGTGGTCACGAGCCGAAAAAGGGGGGAGCGCGGAGCGGCGACTGAGCGGTCATTGAGCATAAAGCGGTCATAGAGCGCAGAGCGGACTCCCCAGCGTTCAAGCTCCGCTCTCGCCGACCGATAGGGCGCCGCGGCGGTACATGACAAAGCGGACGGTGTCGGACATGCCGGCGGGGCATTGGACGATGACCGTCACTTCGGGCGCCGGCGCCGTGGTGCCGGATCGGGCGGGGCCTCGCAGCCAGATCCGCTGCAGGCAGTAGCCCGCGGCGAAGCCGACGATCGCGCCGACGATCCCCCATACGATCGGCCCCCATGCGAGGCCGAAGCCGGCGGCGACGCCAATGACGGCCAATGCCGTCGCCCAAGCGGCGCCCATCTCGACGGCATCGCTTTGTTTGGCTTCGGCGGACGCGTCTGCGCGGAGATTCATGCCGACCGCCAGTATATGCATGCGGTCGACCCCGCTGCGTTCGATGTCGGCGAGCGCTTGCTCGAGCTCTATCGTATGGGCAAAACATCCGATTAACAGCAT
Organism: Cohnella sp. GCM10012308; assembly: GCF_042649185.1. Lineage (NCBI taxonomy): Bacteria > Bacillati > Bacillota > Bacilli > Caryophanales > Paenibacillaceae > Cohnella > Cohnella sp. GCM10012308. Next base: position 252,438 of record NZ_JBHRYU010000002.1, on the reverse strand, counting down.
TTTCTCACCCCGACTCCCCAAATAGGGCAATTTCGGCCCGGTCGTACGTGTTTCTCAAATAAGCCCGCTGCGCCTCGCGGAACAACTTGTTCTGCTCGATTGTTCCCCGGTACGCCTGGTAGGCCGCCCCGCCGAGCACGGAAGGCATGAACATGAACCAATGCTGCGAGAGCATCGCGGTCGAACGGGACACCGATCCGTACAGCAGCTCGACCCCTGCCGACGGCGCATGGGACATTCCGATATAGACCCACCACCAGAACATGAGGTAAAAGGCCAAGCAGAAGCGTTGATTGTAAAGCTGACCGAGCCCAGGGAACAAAATCGAGTAAAGAAAGCCGGACAGCGGCTTTTTCCGCTCGATGTACTGGATATCCAACGGGTGGATGACCATGCGTCGGATCGGCAGCCCGCCCGCCGACAGCTCGCGAAGACGGCCCAGGTATTCGGCGCGTCGATAGCTGTCCCAGATGGCGAACAAATAGATCGTTGCATAGCCGAACGCCCAATCGGCATCCAGTACGGCCGCGGCATCGTCGAATCGTCCGCAGAACGTGTACACGATCGCATCGTTCAGCCTGCAACACGTATTAATCAGCATCTCCGTCAGCGTGAGCAGGACGCCGCGCGCATACTGATTGATGACGAAGTGCCCGAAGCCCGGAAAAGCCGCCGACCACCAGGCAACCATAGCCGGCCGGGGGGCGGACGAATACGTGACGCCGAGCATGCTCATACGAAGGAACGGATAGCGGTTGCGCGAGCTGGTCTTTTTCATGGCATTAGTTTGCAAATTATTACATAAGTTATGCACCCTTCCAGTCGGTGTAGAAACGCTTCCGTCTGGATATACTTGGCACATTGACGATCGGCTGGATAGGCGGCATTCCATTCGTAAACCTGACATCGGGCGGTGACGATCATGAGCGAGAGGCAAACGGCTGCTTCGCCGGAAATGCTGAAGACTGATTTGAGCGAGAATATCGCAATGATCAGGTCCAAGCTCGGCAACGCGTCGGACCTCCTCGTCAGCCAGCATGTCTCCAGGAGCGGCATTCGCTACGCCGTCTTTTGCATCGACGGCTTGTCCAGCCGCCTGGTCGTTCAGGAATATATGCTCGAGCCGCTGATCGATTCGGATACCGACAAGGCGAAGCTGCCTGTCCAGGAAGTGAAAACGACGAGCCTGCTGGACGACATCCTTATCGCGATTTTGTCCGGCGATTCTGCGGTTCTGTCCGAGAACAGCGACAGCGCGCAGATTGTCGGAACGAAATTCTGGAATTCGAGATCGGTGGAGGAGCCGCAGACCGAGGCGTTAATACGCGGGCCGAGAGATGGCTTTACGGAAGATTTTCGCACCAATACGGCCCTGATTCGAAGAAGGCTGCGAGATCCGAACCTTCGCTTCGAAACGTTCCAGCTGGGCAGGCGTTCGCGTACGGACATTGCCGTCGTCTACGTCGAAGGTATCGTCCATGACAAGCTGCTCGAGGAGGTCCGCAGACGGATCCATACGATCGACGTGGACGAGATTTCAGGATCGGGCTTCATCGAGCAGTGGCTTACGGACCATCAGTTGTCCCCGTTTCCCCAGGTTATGAGCACCGAGCGCCCGGACAAGCTATCGGCGGCGCTGCTGCAGGGCAAGGTCGGCATTGTCGTCGACAACACGCCGTTCCAGCTCATTATGCCGATGACGCTGTTTTCATTTTTTCATTCGCCGGAGGACTATTATCAAAACTGGATTATTTCGACGGTTATCCGCATCATGCGGTTCGGAGCCGCTTTTTTGGCTACTTTTATGCCGGCGTTCTATATCGCTCTCACCGAGTTTCATCACGGCATGCTGCCTTCGGAGCTCGCCTTCTCGATCGCGGGCTCCAGAGAGGGCGTGCCCTTCCCTTCGGTCGTGGAGGCGTTCGCGATGGAAGCGACGCTTGAGCTGCTCCGGGAGGCGGGCATCAGGCTGCCGCGGCCGATCGGGCAGACGATCGGCATCGTAGGCGGTCTCGTCATCGGGGAGGCGGCGGTCAGAGCAGGCATCGTCAGCCCGATCATGGTTATCGTCGTCGCCATTACGGCGATTTCCTCGTTTTCTTTGCCTTCCTATACCTTTGCGATTTCGCTGCGCTTGCTGCGCTTTTTAATCATGCTGGCGGCGGCGTTGTTCGGCCTGTACGGCATCGTGCTGGCTTACATAATGTTAAACATCCATGTGGCCAATCTGATGAGCTTCGGAATCCCGTATTCGACGCCGTTCGCGCCGACTTTCCTGAAGGACTGGAAGGATCTCATCCTGCGCGCGCCGCTTAAGCTGTTGTCCAGCCGGCCGCAGATGATGCGAACGAAAGACAAGAAGAACATGAAATAAGCGTAAAAGGCGGCTATCCATGAAAATATTCGATTACGGAGACAATCGGATCGGTGCTCGGGAAGTGTCGATGACGATCTCGTCGATCATGATCGGAATCGGCATTCTCACGCTCCCGAGCATGCTTGCCAGTCATATCGAGGCTTCAGACGGCTGGGTATCTATATTGGCTGCTGGAATGATCGCTGCAGCATGCGGACTCGTCGTCAGCAGATTGACGAGCCGATTCCAGGGAAGCACCTTCCACGACTATGTGGCACGAATCGCGACGAGGCCGATCGCATCGCTCATATCGGCGATCTATGGCATTTATTTTCTGCTTTATCTTGCATACGAGGTGCGGTCAATCGCCAAGATTTCCCGGATGTATTTGCTTGAAAATACGCCGATCGCCTTCATTTCGGTCGCCTTTTTGCTCGTGGTGGTGTATGCGGTATCCGGCACGACGGCGGCGGTGATTCGCTTGAACTCGATGTTTTTGCCGATCGTGCTCCTGATTTCCGTTGTCGTTCTTCTATTCGGCATTCAACTGACGAGCTTTAACAACCTGAAGCCGTTCATGACGACGAGTCCTTACGATCTTGCCGCAGGCACGAAGGATACGACCTTTGCCTTGCTGGGCTTCGAAGTGCTGCTGTTCTACGCGCCCTTGCTGAGGCCGGCCGCGCGCACCGAAAAGGCGATGCTGATCGGCATCGCGATTCCGGTCGTTCTGTGCTTGCTGACTTATCTCTATTCCGTTGCCATTTTCACGAGGGAAGCGACCGCCCAGATCTTGTTTCCGACCGTCGAGATCGCGAAGGAGGTGCGATTGCCGGGTCAATTTTTCGAGCGCTTGGAATCGATTTTTTTCACCGTATGGATTATGACGATTTTCAACACTTCTTGCATGGCCATGGAAGCCAGCGTCTCGTGCCTGCAGGGGATCGTCTCCAAGTTCGACAAGCGCATTTGCATATTGATCTTGTGTCCGGTCGCCTACTTCATCAACATGCTGCCCGATAATATGCTGCAGTATCAGAAGTTCGGCTGGATCGTCAGTTATATCGGGTACGGGACCGCCGGAGCGATCCCGATCATTTTGTTGGTCGTGGCGCGGCTTCGCGGGGGCGGAAGCGGTGGTTAGCCCGCGGAAGGTACGGACGCTGATGCTGGCAGCCGCCTTAGCGTTGCTGGCAACCGGTTGCTGGGATCGCGTCGAGATCAATAACCGGGGCTTCGTGGTCGGCATATCGATCGATGCGTCGGCTCCGAAGAGCGATGCGGAGAGCGAGGAAAACGCTTCGCCATTCCGGATTTGCTACCAAATCGTTATTCCCGGCGGACTGAACGGCGGCGGAGAAAACGCCAAAGGGAGCACCGGCTACTCGAATATTTGCGGCCAAGCGGCAAGCATGTCTTCGTTTGACCAGTATGCGACAGACAAGCTTAGCAGAGCCCCGTTTTACGACCATCTGAAGGTCATACTCGTTTCCGAGCAGGTCGCCCGATATAGTACCGGTTTCGCCGATATGCTCGATTTTTTCATAAGAGGCACCGGCGTTCGGCGTTCCATCAAAATACTGGTCGCCAGAGGCAAAGCGTCGGATGCTCTCTACGCCCAGTCGCCCAACGAAGGGCTGCCTGCCAGCGACATCGAGAAAATATCCGGCAACCGCAGCAGCCTCGAAAAGCTTCCGGCGACGCAGATCGGCTATATACACGAACGCTTAATGAACGAGACGAGTTACGCGGTGCAGGCGCTCGAGACAAAGGACAAATCCGCCTTTATATCCGGCAGCGCCGTTTTCGACGGCAAAACGAATCGTCAGCGCGGCGCGCTCGATGCGAGACAAACGACCGGGCTTAATTTTTTGCGGGGTTATCAGATGAGAGGCACGATCATGCTGCGTTCGTCTGGAGCGAATCTTTCGCTTAACGTGTACGAGATTAGATCCCGCATGCGTGCAGACGTTCGCGATCCGGCGCATATCGTCTTCCATGTCTCGGTCGGCGTCGTCGTCTCGATTCGCGAGACGACCGGCGCGATCGACGTCATGCAGCCGGCGATCGCGGACCGGATCCATGCAGACGCCACTGCCGAGATCGAATCGCTGATCGAGGAAGCGGTCCACGCCGTGCAGGCGATCGGCAAGGACGCGCTGGGTCTCGGCGAAGAGCTGAAGCGAAACCATCCCCGCACGTGGGGAAAAGTAAAAAACGATTGGGATCAAGGTAAAAATCTGCTCGCCGCATGCGAAGTCAAAGCGCATGCGCAAGTCAGCATTCGCTTGACCGGCACCGTCGATCAGACGGAGCGGGGATAATCTCGCGAGGAGAGAATGCGCTTATGCTGTTCAACGGAGAGATGCTGATCGGGCTTTTTCTAAGCGCTGCCGTTCCTTACGCGTTAGGCAAGTTAAGCCGCTACCTGCAAGAAAAGTCGGATCCGCCTTGGAAAAAGAAGCCTTAGCGCGTATTGCCCGCGATGCCCGTCTGACATACAATTGGAATAGTCAGGAGCGGGAAGCGGGGAAAAGACAGCATGAAAAAAGGAGTTTGCGTCCTTCTCGCGGCTATGCTGCTGCTGCCTGTCGGCGGATGCGGGGTGTCTTCATCGACTGCGTCGTCGTCGGCTATCGGCGAGGGGAACGTGCAATGGGCGTTCACGCAAGACGATCAGCATCCGGAGAAGCTGTTGATCGGCGTCATTCAAGGTGCCAAAGAGACGCTTGACGTCGCCATCTACAGCCTGACCTACCCGGATATCGTCGCGGCCATCCGCGACGCCCATCGGCGCGGCGTTGCCGTGCGGCTGCTGACGGACCGGATCCAGTCATCGGGCAAGACGCAGAAGGAGGCGCTCAAGCTGCTCGGCAGCGCGGGCATCCCGATCAAGATCAACAGCCACAGCGGATTGATGCATCTGAAAATGACCGTGGCCGACGGACAAGTGGCGACCACGGGCTCGTTCAACTATTCCAAGGCGGCGAGCACGACGAACGACGAGATGCTGGTCGTGCTGCGCGACGCGGCCGCGGCCGCATCGTTCGAGGAAGCGTTCGAGCGCGCCTGGAACGATCAAGGCGGATACGAGACGCTGCCGGCTGCCATCGCCCAGGACGATTCGCCGGACCAAGGCAAGCCGGCGCCGTCGGTGCAGGCGCAGCAGTCCGACGAGGAAGAATACGGCGCGGAAGCGCCTGTCGCGGCGTGCGAATCGCCTCAGATCAAAGGCAACATCAATTCCAAAGGGGACAAGATCTACCATGTACCCGGCGGCAAGAGCTACGACCGCACCAAGCCCGAACAATGGTTTTGCAGCGAGGCGGATGCCACGGCGGCCGGATTCCGCAAGGCTGCAAGCTAGCGTGCGGTCGAAGTAACGATAGACATGATGGAGGACAGGGGGGCTCGCGATGAAGTTTTCGTTATGCATCGGCGCGTATCAGGGAGAGGACGAGATCTATCATCTCGAAAAAGTAAAAACACTCGGATTCCACGGCTTGGAGTATTACGCTTGGTGGCAGCTCGACGATCTGAAGCGCACGGCGAAAGCCCAGGAGCGGATCGGCGTCGGCATCGTCGCGACATGCACGCCGTTCATCAGCCTCGTGGACGAATCGCTGCGCGGCGACTATCTGGACGGGATCACCAAGACGATCGAGGCTTGCAAGACGCTCGGCACCAAGTCTATTATCTCTCAGACCGGCAACGAGCTGGACGGCGTGCCGCGGGAGCTGCAGCAGCGTACGATGGTGGAGACGCTGAAGCGTGCCGCGCCGCTGCTCGAAGCGGCCGACATCGTGCTGGAGCTCGAACCGCTGAACGGCCTGGTCGATCATAAAGGCCATTACCTGCAGCGCTCGGACGAAGGGGCGGAGATCGTGGACAAGGTCGGCAGCAGCCATGTCAAGCTCGTGTTCGACGTCTACCATCAGCAGATTACCGAAGGCAACGTCATTCGCAATGCGACGGCGTACCGCCATCGGATCAACCACTACCATATCGCGGACAACCCCGGCCGTCATCAGCCGGGCACCGGCGAGCTGAACTACGTTAATATTTTAAGGGCGATCAAGGAGACAGGCTTCGAGGGCTACGTCGGCCTCGAATGCGGCTTCACGATCGATCCTGACGATGCTGTCGAGCAGTTCCACGAGGAAGTCATCGCCCGCCTCGGGTAATATAAGTTCACATCGGCGCATACCGCCCCCGAAATTGGCTATTCTAGCCAACGGGGGTGTTTTTGATGTTGATCGATCGTTTATGGATGGGCGGCAGCGTGCTGCTGCTGGCAGCGCTTATGATTCGTTTGGTTTCGCGCGATCGCCTGCGTGAAATGTGGGCCGTGCTGTTGACGATGCAAGGCTTGAAGTGGCTGCTCGGCGCGCTGAAGGCGCAGTTTCACTTGGCGGCTTTTCCGAAGCGCCTGTTTCCGTTTGCGACGCAGCAGGATTTTGCGACCGACTTCGCGGTGTGCCCGTCCCTGGCCGTCGTTTACGCGGTAATCGTGAACGGTCGCTCTCCGCGCGATCGGCTGCTGATTACGGTTGCGTTCGCCATTGCATTTGCCGTCTGGAGCTTGGCAATGACGAGGTGGACGAATCTGCAGGTCCATCACCGATGGAGCTTCGGGATCGATTTTCTTTGCGTGCTCATTCTGCTGCCACTGTCGACCCGAATCGGGAGCTGGATCGTATCCGAAACGCGTGAGCGAGAAGGAGCGGTACGCCTGCATGGCAGCCAATCGGCTCATTGAATCGCTTGTATGGATCTTGTCGGCGCTCCTTTTAATTTTATTCATTCCGCCAGACCGGCGAAAGGAAGCTGCGCTGAGTTTTCTGTTCATGCAATTTATCGCTTGGATTTTGGGATTGACTGCCGTGGAAATGCGCTTCCTTAGCTACCCCGATCGCTTTTTCGCCGCCGCGACGCGCACCAACCTAACTTTTGAATTTTGCGCTTTGCCGACGATTAGCGCTATCTACAATGTACGGTTTCCTAACGATGCTTCCCGCCTGCTTAAAATACGTTATATGCTGGCTTTTCCAACCTTAATGACCGCTCTCGAATGGCTGATCTCCGTTCATACTTCGCTTATACGCTATTACAGCTGGAATCTCTGGTGGACCTGGATCAGCGAGTTTGCCGTATTGCTGGGAGGATACTGGTTTTACAGGTGGTTTTTTCGCGTGCGCGCGTCAAGACGAAAAACAGTTCGCGTATGAGGCTGGAGCGGCCAGGGTAAAATGGGGGAGAATGTCAGGGGGAATGGAGGTTCGCGATGGCCGAGACCAACGAAAAGGGCAGGAGCGGGCAAGCGGAGACGGAGCCGACGGTTGCGAACGTAATGGAAGCTTTTAAAGATTGCTCGGATTGCGTTCATCAAAAACTTGGAGGCAGCGGTGCTGATCTGGTCTACTTCGCGACGATTATAGATGCGAACAGCCTGCACCGGGATTTGATCCGCACATTGTCGCAGGCTTCTGCTGACCGGCTCGGCGAGATCGTATCCGATGCCCCTTATAAATCCGCGGGCGACTTAAAGACTTGCGTCAAAGGAATCTTGGGCGGAGCTGCAGCCGTATTTGCAGACGATAACGTTTATTTGTACGACGCCCCGAAGCAAACTGGGAGAAATATCGAGCAGTCCGAGACCGAGACGATCATCACGGGCCCCCATGACGGATTCGTGGAAAACCTGGACGATAACGTCGGCGTCATCCGCAAGCGCATCCGGAGCTCCAGACTCAAGTCCGCGACGTTTGAAATCGGCGAGATTACGAAGACTCGCCTCACGATGTTGTATATCGATGGCATCGTGAACTACGATTACGTGAGCATGCTGTCGGGCCGCCTTCGTGATGTAGAAATCGACGGCATATCGGATGCGAACATGCTCGTTCAATTGATCGACGAAAATCCGAATTCTGTGTTTCCGCAGTATTTGACGACTGAAAGGCCAGACGCCGTCGTTTCAAAATTGCTCGGCGGCCGTATCGCTGTTGTTATGGACGGAAGCCCGAGCGTGTTTTGCGCGCCAACCGCCTTTCTGGAATTTTTCTCGTCCCCGGACGATTATTACCAGCGCTGGCCCATCGGTACGGGCTTGCGCATTTTGCGGCTGTTGGGCTTTTTGATCACGATTTGCTTTACGGCCTTTTATGTCTCGGTCACGACTTTCCATTACGAAATGATACCGCATACGATGCTGCTTAATCTGGCCGAGTCGCGAAGTCGGGTGCCGTTTCCCCCGCTCCTTGAAGCGCTGCTGATGGAAATGACGATTGAGTTGCTGCGCGAAGCCGGCGCGCGCCTGCCGACCAAGATCGGGCAGACGATCGGCATCGTCGGCGGTATCGTCATCGGCCAAGCCGCAGTGCAGGCCGGCTTCACGAGCAATATCCTCATCATTGCGGTCGCCATCTCCGCGATCGCCTCCTTCGTCATTCCGAGCTACATCATGAGCGCTTCGCTGCGGCTGATCCGTTTCGGACTGATCATACTGGCTGGCTTGCTTGGCAACCTTGGACTGATAATGGGCATCGGCTTCCTTGTGATTCACATGGCGGGCGTGACGAATCTCGGCGCGTCGTACCTGACCCCGATTGCGCCGGTGAAATTCATGGACATTTTGGACACGTTTGTCCGCGGACCGTTCTGGGCGCTCAAGAAGCGGCCGACGATCAGCCGCTCGCCGAACCCGGTACGAACTAAAATCAAACGATAGCGGAGGCTTCCCCGTGAAGGAAAAACTGAACGGTTTTCATGTGGCGCTTCTGATCTATGCAATTGAGCTTGACGTAACCGTGCTTAGGCTGCCGCGGCTCGTGGCGGTCGAACTTGGAACGAACGGCTGGCTGGGGTTTATAGGGCTGGCGCTATTGGCCGCGTTCAATATTTGGCTTTATCGTGCCGTGTTCCGGGCGGGCAAGGGGAGATCCTTGTTCGATATCGCCGAAGGGGCATTACCCAAGTTCGTCTTGTATCCGTTCTACGCATCGCTTGCTCTGCTCTGGCTCGGCATGGGGGCGATTACGGGAAAAAGCTTCATTCTGGTTTTCCAGACGCTATCCTTTCAGACCACTTCTCCTATGCTCATATTCGCCGTGTACTGCATCATGGTTTATACCTTGTTGGCTAAGGATTTCTACAACATTGTCAAGGCATCGACCGTCTTTTTTCTGCTCTCGATCTGGCTCGTCCTGCTGGCGCCTTATTTTTTTAAAGATTGGAGCCTTCATCGGTTTACTTCGTTTTTTTTCGAGGGTACGGAGCATGGGCACAGCCTGACGGGCGTGCTCAACGTTTTCACGGTGTTCGTAGGATACGAGCTATGCGTATTTTTATTTCCCTATTCCAACACAAAGACGAAGCTGTTTAAAGGTGTGTTTCTCGGCCATCTGATCGTATCGTGCAATTATTTGCTGGCCATTTTTATCTCCTTCGGTTTTTTCAGCTTCGAAGAAGTCAAAATTTTGGAATTTCCGATCATTCACACGCTCGAATTCATTGAAATGCCGTTTATCAACCGGGTTGAAAATCTGGTATTTCCCTTCTTTTTGTTTTCTAACATCATCAGTTCGGTCATGTTCGCCTTCGCGTCGCTCAGCACGGTCCGCCGCATGCTGCCTAAGATGAGCCAAAAGCAGCTTGCGCTCCCGCTGACCTTCGCCTTTTTCTTGTTTGGTTTTCTGTTGTCGGCTTTTCGGGAAGCGGCGATCTGGGTTCAAGTCGGTTATTTTTCGGAGACGGCCGTCGCATTCGCGCTCCCAGTGCTGCTTTTTTTGCTGATAAAACTGGGCAAGCCGATCAAGGAGGCATCGTGAGATGAGAGGCCGGCGCATTTTAATAAGAATGCTTCCGCTCGTGCTCTTGTGCGGTTGCCAGGATGAGAAGGTGCTCGAAAAGATCGGCTTCGTACGCACGATCGTCATGGAGACGGCAGAGGGCCAAGATCAAGCGATGAAAATGACGATCAGCATTCCCAAAACCAATCAGACCGAAGCCATCGTCTATTCGACGGTCTCCAAATCCTTTAAGCAAGCAAGAATCCGATTCGATATGGAAAACGACCGCAAGATCGTATTTGGCCAGCTTCGTCAGGTCATGTTCGGAGAGTCGTTGGCTCGCAGAGGCGTGTGGGGGCCGTTAGAATCCGTAGTCCGGGATCCCGCCATCGGCGTCCGCACGCACATATTAGTCTCCGAAGGGGACGTTAGCCGTTATATTTCAAAAAGATTTCTCCAAGGCGGCACTATGGGCGAGTATATCGATAATCTGGTTCGTTCGGATCCGGCCACCCGCGGCAGATTCGATACGAACCTGCATACGTTCATGCGGGATTATTATGACGACGGCATCGATCCGATCGCGACGATTATCAAGGAAACGGAGCGGGGCCTGGGCGTGAACGGCATCGCGTTGTTCGCGGGGGACCGCTGCGTCGGGAAAATAGACGCCGAAGACGCGATGTTCTTCGCACTGCTCAGGGACAAGCTAAAAAGCGGCACCTTGTACATGGATGAAGTCGAGACGCCCCGGGGGATGGGCACCCTCACGCTCGGCAATGTCACAAGCCGGCAGCGCATCGAAGTTCTGTCGCCGCCGGATGCCAAGCTTGGCAAGGCGGCCCGCGCCGTCATTAAGCTCAAGATCCGAGGCTCCTTGCTGGAATACGACGGGTTAATGTCGCTCAATAACATCCGCAGTCAGCCGATGCTTGAGCGTGCCATGGAAAAATACGTAAGCGGCCGATGCGAACGTCTCGTCAAGGACATGCAGCGAACGGGATCGGATGCGCTGGGGGTCGGCATTCGCGTTCGGAACAAAATGAAATATAAAGCATGGAAATCGCTCGATTGGAACAAAGCTTTTGCAGAAGCGGAGATTAAAGTGTCGGTCAAATTGGAGATCAAAGATTTCGGAAGGTTGCTCGAATCTTAGGTTGCTCGAATCTTAGGTTGCTCGAATCTTAGGTTTGCCTAATGAATGTGACGGATGTCATTGCCGGCAGAGGCAGCTTATGGCAAGCTTATAGCACAACGGCTTTAAACATTGTGCGTAAGAGGAGGCATCCCCATGAAATTCGACGATCTTCCGCCGGCCGATCAGATTATCGAGATGATCGGCCGCATCTACCGCTTCGGCATGACCACGACGTCCGGCGGCAACTTGTCGGTTCTGGACGACGACGGCGATATATGGATTACGCCAGCGGGCGTGGACAAGGGCTCCCTGCGCCGGGAGGATATCGTGCGCGTGCGCGCGGACGGGAGTCATGTCGGCTTGCACAAGCCATCGAGCGAATTCCCGTTTCACCAGGCGATCTACCGGGCGAGACCGGATCTGCGGTCTGTCGTGCATGCGCATCCGCCTGCGCTCGTCTCGTTCAGCATCGTGCGCAAGGTTCCCAACGTGGACATGCTGCCCGGCGAGCGTGAGATCTGCGGCGAGGTCGGGATCGCGCCTTATGCGCTCCCCGGCAGCGCGCAGCTGGGCGCGAACATCGCCGCCGTCTTCGCCGAGGGCAAGCGCTGCGTGATGCTCGAGAACCATGGCATCGTCGTCGGCGGCGATTCGCTGGCCGATGCGTACAAGGCGTTCGAGACGCTGGAGTTTTGCGCGCGCATGGAGATCCAGGCTTCTGGCCTCGGCCGTCCGAGATCGCTCACGGCGGCGCAGCAGGCGCTGGCGGCATCGGCCGTCGCCGCGCTGTCCGAGCTGCCGGCGCGACAAGGTCCGATGCCGACCGCCGAGCGCGAGGCGCGCGTGCGAATGTGCGATTTCATTCGCCGCTCCTACGAGCAACGCCTGTTCACGAGCACGCAGGGCACTTACTCCGTGAAGCTGGCGGACGACGCTTTTATCATCACGCCGCACGGACTGGACCGCAAGTATCTGGAGCCCGAAGACCTTGTGCTGATCCGGGACGGATCGGCGGAGCCAGGCAAGCAGCCTAGTCGCTCTGTCCTGTTGCACCGGGCGATTTATGCGCAGCAGCCGCATGTCGGCTCGGTGCTGGTCGCCCACTCTCCCTACACGATGGCGTTCGCTCTGACGGACCATCCGTTCGAGTCGAAAACGATTCCGGAAGCTTATATCCTGCTGCGCGGGATGCCGAAGCTGCCGTTCGAGTCCGTCTATGCGTCGGTGGAGGAGACGGCGGCGCGGTTCGCGCCCGACGTGCCGCTCGCGCTCGTCGACAACAACTGCGTCATCGCGACGGGCAGCAGCCTGCTGAACGCCTTCGACCGGCTGGAGGTCGCGGAGTACAGCGCCAAATCGATCATCGAGGCGGCGAGCCTGGGCGCCATCGTCCACATGGACGACGACAGCATCCGGGATATCGAGCGGGCGTTCGGGCTATAGAATCGCATTTCGGTCGAGGTCGGTCCAGCGCTAACGAAGACGGCTCTTCGTTAGCGCTTTTTTGACATTGGAGAAAGAATAACGTTATAGGCTCATTTTAAAACGAAGGCAGCGGTATCGACGTACAGTCTTCATATCCATGCGGTTGTCGAAGCCCAGTTGCGTCATCGTATGCCGCTAAGCCCCTCGGGCTACCGCACCGCCGGGGCAATAACGGCATCGTATGCCGCTAAGCCCCTCGGGCTAGCGCACCGCCGGGGCAGCTTCTACGGGGGCGCCCAGCGTGCGAAATGCTGATCGATACCGAAGCGGCGCGGCTGGAAGCTGCTGGCCGAGCACGTGAACCGGATGGACCGCGCCATCAAGCGAAAATTCCTGCTCGAGGACCTGGGCGAAGAAGATAAAGCGGCGCTACGCCGGTTGCAGCAATCGCACAACTACGAGTGGTGGGACCGCTCGCCGGAGGAACTGAAGGATCAGCTGGCTTAATCGTTGTCGCGGCATAAACAAAGACTGCCTACTCGCGGGGAGATTCCCGGGCGAGCGTAGGCAGTCTTTTTGGTTTTGCTTAGGTGTTGTTGCGGTATTGGGAGGGGAGCCGAGATGGCGAGCCCATGCTCGGAGTAGCGATGTGCCAGCGTCTTATTTGCCGAAATTGTTGTCCCGAGCAATCGCACCGCCGGGGCAATAACGGCATCGTGTGCCGCTAATCCCCTCGGACAGGCTCCCATATCCGCAAGCTATTTCTTTTAATTGTACTGTCTTCCAAAAAGAAGGGCTCGCAATTCTGAGTTTATGAACGAAGATGCCTGCAAGATCCGGCTTATGGATCAACGGGTAACGAACAGAAGAGAAAAGGCCGTACTCTTCTTCCTGACGCGGGCGGCGGCGATTCGTGGACCGGTAGGCGCGCTTTCGTCGTGCCGGAGCTATTCGGATGTTTGTCAGCGGTCCCTCAAAACCTGCATATGAAGTCAATTTCATAAACATTTTTTTCCAGTATAAATCCGAACTTTTAATACGAAATAGAATCTCTGAGATTCGGAAATAATCCCAAAACCGAACGTTATTCGCCAAATCTTATGAATAAGTTTGTTTGAACTTGCGATTTTTTGAATTATGAAATTGACTTTATGTACATGCATTTCTGTCAATCCAAGGGTCCTTGATTAAATGCCTGCAAATGTGCAGGTATATGCCAAACACCGGCCGCAAATCAGGCTGATGATGGAAAAAAGCTGCATATTTGCATCTATCATGTCCAAAAGGAGCGACATCGGCAATATTAGATGTACATCTGCAGGCATTACAAAAAAACGGCGCGGCGACATAATTCAACCTATCGGAGCGGCTGCCGAATATGCCTTGATAGGCATTCCGCGCGAATGGCGTTTCGGATATCCGCCAATCCTAAAAGGACCGCCCGGGCAATCGTCGATCTCCCTGGCGGTTTTTCTTGCGTCCGTTTAAAGGTGCCTAAGATTCGCACGCATCTCCGCTGGGCGTGTGTGACCGCCTCGACGCCCGGCGAATATGGAGTAACAGAGGCATCCGCCGCAAGCGGATAGCTTCCATGAGCGAGGTGCTGACCATGGTCAAAACTTGGCGGGGCGCGCCGGCGGCAGGCGGCTTCCGCATGCCGGGCGAATTCGAGCCGCACGCCGGCACTTGGATGCTGTGGCCCTCTAGGACCGATACTTGGCGGTTGGGCGCGAAGCCCGCGCAAGAGGCTTTTCGGCGGGTCGCGCTGGCGATCGCGTCTTTCGAGCCGGTCACGGTCGGCGTGAACGGGAGCGGGTACGAGCATGTCCGCCGGGTCATGCCGGATAAGGTTCGTGTCGTCGAGCTGTCCTCGAACGATGCCTGGATGCGGGATATCGGTCCAACCTTCGTAAAAAACGATGCGACCGGCGAGGTGCGCGGCATCGATTGGGGCTTCAATGCATGGGGCGGTTTAAACGGCGGCCTTTATTTCCCGTGGGACCAGGATCAGCTTGCGAAGCAGAAGGTGCTTGAGATCGAAGGCAAAGACCGATATGACGTCCGGAACTTCGTCATGGAAGGCGGGGCGATTGCCGTGGACGGCGAAGGCACGCTGCTCGCGACCGAGCAGTGCCTGCTGCATCCGAACCGCAATCCGAGCCTCTCCCGGACGGAGATCGAATCCCGGCTTGCCCGGTCCCTTGGCGTACGGCGGATCGTCTGGCTGAAGCGCGGCTTGGCCGATGACGAGACGGACGGCCATATCGACGAGCTGGCGGCATTCGCTTCGCCGGGTGTCGTCCTGCTGGCTTGGACGGACGATCCGGATCATCCGCAGTACGAGATCGTGCGGGAGGCGGCGGCTGCGCTTGATGCGCAGCAGGACGCGAGAGGGCGCCGCCTGCGGATCGAACGGATCCCGCTGCCGGAGCCGATCGAGCTTAGCGCTTCGGATAGCCGCACGATCGACCGCGCCGCGCAAAGCTTCGTACGCGCGCCGGGCACACGTCTTGCGGCATCGTACGTCAACTTTTATTTTTGCAACGGAGGCCTGATTCTGCCGGCGTTCGGCGATCGCCGGGACAGGGAAGCGCAGGCGCGATTCGCCGCCCTTTTCCCGGACCGCAAGGTGGTGCAGGTGTATACGAGGGAAATCGCGCTCGGCGGCGGCAACGTTCATTGCATTACGCAGCAGGTGCCGGCCGGGAAGCGCGGAGCATTCGCTCGCGACTAGAATCATTTATTTTTTCTGATATATATCTAACTCACAAATTGATTGACTGTCCTATTTATACGGGATATAATGCCTGTAATGTGATCCAGATATAAGTTAGAGTCGGATTGATCGGCTAGAAAAAGGAGCCTTTGCGCTATGGCCTACATTTTATCCCAAGTGAACAAGACCGGCCTGCCGCCGCTGCTTGCGGGCATTGCCGACAAGACGCAATGGCTGGATAAGCGGACGCGGATTCGCCGGACATGGCTGGATTACATCGGGACGCTGCCGGAGCGGCCGCCGGCAGGCCTGCGCTATTTGTCCGCGACAGAGGAGGCGGGTTATACCCGCCATCGCGTCGAGTACGATACGGCATACGGCGATACGATTCCCGCTTATTTACTTGTGCCCGCTCCGCTTGCGGACGGCTCCCGTCCGACTTCGGGGTATCCCGCCGTCATGGCGCTTCATCCGACCCACGAGATCGGCAAGGACGACATCGCGATCGTACCGGGCAGGCCCAACCGCGGCTATGCGGTCGAGCTGGTGCTTCGCGGATACGTCGTGCTTGCGCCGGACGCGCTCACGGCCGGAGCGCGGATCTGTCCGGGCTATCCGGCTTTTGACAGCACCGCGTTTTATGAGGCGCATCCGGAATGGTCGACCGTCGCCAAGAACGCGACCGATCATATGCAGGGCGTCGATGTCCTCGAGTCGCTTGCGTTTGTCGACCGCCGCGCGATCGGGGCGATCGGACATTCCTTCGGCGGCTACAACGCTTATTTTCTGGCCGGTCTGGACGACCGCATCCGCGCAGTCGTATCGAGCTGCGGCTTCAGTCCCTTCGCCGGAGACCCGCATCCGGACCACTGGGGCTACCGTACGTATCCTTATACGCATATTCCGAAGGTAAGCGCCGACTTGCAGGAGGACCGGATTCCGTTCGACTTCCACGAGATTGCAGCGCTTTGCGCGCCCGTACCCTTTTTTAACTACGCGGGCCAGCAGGATGCCATCTTCCCGCATTGGCGCTCGGTCGCCGAGGGGATGGGAGAGCTGGCCAAGTTGTACGGTCTGCTCGGCCGGGAGGACCGGTTCCGGTTCTATCTCGGCGAAGGCAAGCACGATTTTCCCGAAGAGATGCGGCTGCTGGCTTACCGCTTTTTGGACCGCTGGCTCAAGCAAGAAGGAGAATGAACGATGAATCCGCTGAAAATCGTAATGCTGCAAAGCCGTCATTTTACGGACCGCATCTTCTCCGAAGCGCACCTGGCGCGAATCCGGCAGTTCGGAGAGCTGGTCGTCAACGACGCCGTAGGCAATCCGACGCCGGAGCGGGCGGCGGCGCTCGCCGAAGGCGCGGACATCGTTATCACGTCATGGGGCTGCCCGCCGCTTGACGCGCAGGTGCTCGAACGCGCTCCGAAGCTCGGCATCGCCCTGCATGCGGCCGGCACGGTCAAGCCGATCCTGAGTACGGAGCTGCACGAACGCGGCATCCGGGTCGGCACGGCGAACGAAGCGCTGGCGCGCGGCGTGGCGGAGACGGCGCTTGGTCTTGCCATCGTGTCGCTGAAAAATATGTGGCAGCTGGCGCGCAACACGCGCGAAGGCGAATGGGACAAGCAGAGGGAGCGCGTGCGCGAGCTGTACGAGGTCACCGTCGGCGTCATCGGCGCGGGCTTGTCCGGCCGCCATCTGATCAAGCTGCTGCAGGCGTTCGAGGTTCGGGTGCTCGTGTACGATCCCTTCGTGAGCGAAGCCGAGATCGCCGGTCTGGGCGCCGAAAAGGTCGAGCTGGACGCGCTGCTGACCGGCGCTGACGTCGTCTCGATCCATGCGCCGTCGATTCCACAGACGGATCGCATGATGAACGCGCGCACGCTCGGTCTGATGAAGGAGGACGCGATCCTCATCAACACGGCCCGCGGCTCGCTCATCGACGAGGAAGCGCTGGCCGCTGAGCTTCGCAAAGGAAGGTTATGGGCATGCCTCGACGTCACGGACCCCGAGCCGCCTGCGGCCGATCATCCGTTCCGTTCGCTGCCCAATGTCACGCTGCTTCCGCATATCGCGGGCGCCGAGAACAACGGCCTGCGCCGGATCGGCGCCTATATCGCCAGCGAGGTCGAGCGGTATGCGGCCGGCAAGCCGCTCCAGGGAGAAGTCGACGTATCCCAGCTGTTCAGGTTGGCCTAGTCCGTATTGACACTGCGCGAAGCGCGCAACTAAGATAAGAAGAACATCGGATTCCGACTCGTCCGCGGGTACGCGAATCCTTTTTATTTCGCAGAGGCGGCAGGGAGATCGTTATGAAAACAAAGCAAAGCCGCAAAACGTTCCGGATCCGCCAGGAAGAGATGCTGAGCCGCCTGAGGCAGGACATCCTCGACGGCGTTCGCAAGCCCGGGGAGTTCCTGCCCTCGGAGAAGGATCTGTCGGACCAGTTTGCGCTTAGCAATAAAATCGTAAGGGACGTGCTGGCCGAGCTGGCGGCGGAAGGTCTCATCGAGAAGAAGCCGCGGATCGGCAGCGTCGTCTCGCAGCGCAGCGAGCCGGAGCGCATCATCGTGAAGCTCGGCCATCACGGTTCGACGCTCCAGGAGACGGAGCTGAAGGCGCTGCTGGCAGGCTTCGAGGCCTTGTACCCGCATATCCGGGTGCAGGACGTCACGCTGCCTGGCCACGATCCGGAAGTGCTGCAGCCTTATTTGTCACACGGGCTGATCGACGTCATGACGCTCAACGATGCCGAGCTTCGCGCCTTCGGAGAAACGGGTGTCGCGAACGGGCTGCTGCCGCTTGAAGGAGACCCGGAGTGTTATCCGTTTTTGACCGACGCGATGACGATCGGGGACGCGCTGCTTGCGAGACCCTTTACGTTTAGTCCTACGATTCTGTGCTACAACCGGGAGCACTTCCGCGAGCGCGAGCTGTGGGAGCCGGACAGCGGCTGGGGCTGGGACGAGCTGCTTGGCGCGGCGGACCGGCTCACGGTGCCCCAGGAGCGGGCGGGCTTTCATTTTTCGGCCACCCAGCGCAACCGGATCGCCGTATTTTTGCTGCAAAGCGGGGCCAAGGCGGAGCGGGATGCCGCCGGCCTGCTTCGCATGCGCGGTACGCGGATGCTTGCGGGCGTCAGGCGCTACAAGGAAATCGTCATGGACCGGATGGCGCCGCTCATGTCCGAACGCGATGCCGGTTTTCGCGTCGAGGAGCTGTTCGCGCAAGGCAAGCTGTCGATGATGCTGACGACCTATTACGGCTTGAATGCGCTCCGGCAAGCCGGCATCGCTTACGATATCGCGCCGCTTCCGCGGCTGGCGGATCCGGTCACCCTGATCATCGCGATCGGCCTCGCCGTGAACGGGCATTCCCCCCGCGCGGCGGAAGCCAGACTGCTCGCGGAGTACTTGACGGGCCCGGCCGCGCAGGCGGCCATTCGCCGCGATACGCTCAGCCTGCCCGCATTGCGCGGAGGCGTCGACGAGTCCGGCAGCGGAGACGGCGCCGAAGGGGCTGCCCGGCCCTCCAGGTTCGGCATGTACCGCGAGATCATACCGTCGTACCGGTTCGGCGATGCGCTTGGCCTGCTGGAGAGGGAGTGGCGCTGGTTCCTGCCCGAGGTCATGCTGTATTTGTCCGGGCTTCAGACGGAGGAAGCTTTTTGCGAGCGCATCGAGGCGCTTGCCGCGTCTTTGTGAAGATGCGCATGGCTTACGCGGCCTGATGCGATGACGGTTTGACGAAGATAGGGACGGGACAGGAACGCGCTGTCTCGTCTCTATTTCGTTTTTCAAGAGATGTTCCGGCCTTTAGCCTGGTATCGCCCGTCGGAAGCACGACCAGACCAGACCAGACCAGATCAGATCAGACCAGACCAGACCAGACCAGACCAGACCAGACCAGACCAGACCAGACCAGACCAGACCAGATCAGATCAGACCATGCCGCAATCCTGGGCTTTTTTATAGATTCTGATCTTTTTTCGAGGAACCCGAAAGAAGTTGCAACATGTGGAATACCGCTGATTTCCCGCGGCCGGCCATCCTTATATGATGTAGGTATCTTAGGAAGCAAAAAAAGGGGACCGTTCGAAAAGATGAAAAAAAGACTAGATTCCGGGCAGCTCCCGGCCGGCATCGAGCGGCTGCGCGACAAGTGGGCGGACCCTCCGATGGAGCACCGGCCGGTGCCGTTCTGGTCCTGGAACGGAACGCTTGAGCAGGCCGAGCTGAACAAGCAGATCGAAGGCTTCAAGGCGCAGGGCATGGGCGGCTTCATGATGCATGTACGCGAGGGACTCGAGACGCCTTATCTTGGGCAAGCCTTCATGGACCGCATTCGAGAGACGGTGGCTAAGGCCAAGGCGGAAGGGATGCATGCCTGGCTGTACGACGAAGACAGGTATTCCTCGGGCATGGGCGGCGGCCAGGTGGGGCGGATCGGCGGCGGCGCCGTCCGCGCGAAGGCGCTGTCTCTCACCGTGGAGCGGACGCTGGAAGCGGACGATTCGATTCAAGCTGCGTACGTCGCGGTCATCGACGGCGACGCGCTTCGCAGCTGTGCGAGAATCAGGGATCCGGAGTCGTGCGCGGATGCTGTAGTTCGCAAGCTTGCGGAGGACGAAGTTTATCTCGTTCTCCGGCGCCATGTCGCGGCGCCGAACGAATGGTGCCACGGCGACACTTATCCGGACGCGCTGAATCCCGAAGCGGCGAAGCTGTTCATCGAGACGACGCACGAGAGGTACAAGGCCGCGGTCGGCGCGTCGTTCGGACGCACCATTCCCGCCATCTTTACCGACGAGCCTTCGATCCGCGGCTTCCAGGAAGGCTTGAACCGGCCGGACATGACCTGGATCGCCTGGTCGGATGTGCTGCCGGAAGCGTTCTTCTTGCGTCACGGCTACGAGATCTGGGAGCTGCTGCCATACTTTTTCTTTCGCGGACCGCAAGCGGCTCGGATCCGGCACGACTATTGGTCGACGGTGACGGAGCAATTCACCAGCGCCTATACGCGGCAGCTGGCGGATTGGTGCCGGGCGAACGGCATCGATCTTGCCGGACACTACTGCGAGGAAGGCAGCTTGATCGGGGCCACGCTTCATGGCGGTGCCGTCATGGCGCATTACCGGTATCTGGACGTGCCCGGCATCGACACGTTGTGCGAGCAGACCGACGAGAGTCTGACGGTAAAGCAGGTATCGAGCGTCGCGAACCAGTACGGCAGAAAAAAGGTCATCACGGAAACGTACGGCGTAACCGGGTGGGGGCTTACTTTCGAGAGCCGCAAGTGGATCGGCGACTGGCAGCTCGCGCTCGGCGTCAACGTGCTGACGCACCATCTCGCGCTTTATACGCTACGCGGCTGCCGCAAGCGGGATTATCCGCCGTCGTTTAACTACAACGTCAACTGGTGGCCGCACAATCGGACCATCGAGGACTACTTCGCGCGTCTTGGCGCGGTGCTAAGCGAAGGCAAGGTTCGAAGAGACGTCCTGGTCATTCACCCGGCGTCTTCAGTATGGACGAAACTCGGCCGGGACGTGCAAGCGGGACCGTGGCGCAATCGGGCGGGAATTACGGATGCGCTCGTCGCTTATGACAAAGCGTTCAGCCGGCTGGTAGATCTGCTGCTCGGCGAACACTACGACTTTGACCTGGGCGACGAGACGATCCTGCGCGAGATCGGCGCCGTAGAGGGAGATCGGCTTAGGATCGGGCAAGCCTGCTACCGCGTCGCGGTGCTGCCTGATCTTTGCAATCTGGCGCGCGCGACGATGGAGCTGCTGCACGCCTTTATGGACGCGGGAGGTATCGTGCTGTCGATCGGGGACGGGCCGGAGCTGCTGGATGGCAGGGAAGCGGCTGCGGAGCTGTCCGCTTTGATCGGGCATCCCCGGTTCAAGCGGCTGGGCGATATGCACGAGCTGCCGGAAGCGCTGGCCGGCATGTTCGCGCGGCCTGTCAGCCTGCGCGGCCGGGACGGCGCCGAGCAGCGCAAGCTTCTCTGCATGCGCAGGGAGCTGCCGGACGGCATCGTCGTATTCGC
This sequence comes from Cohnella sp. GCM10012308, assembly GCF_042649185.1. Lineage (NCBI taxonomy): Bacteria > Bacillati > Bacillota > Bacilli > Caryophanales > Paenibacillaceae > Cohnella > Cohnella sp. GCM10012308. The sequence goes on along the minus strand of NZ_JBHRYU010000002.1, from coordinate 230,959 downwards.
GGCGAATAACGACCGGGAAGCGGGCTGCGAGGTTCAGGTCCGGATCGAAGGGTCGGGGACGGTCGAGCGGTGGGATCCGCTGTCCGGCGATGCGACGCCCGTCGCGTCCTGGCAAGACGAGGGCTTTACTGTGTTCGAGGAGCGGTTCGGTCCGGCGGATTCCGGACTTTACGTGCTGCGCGCCGGAGAAGCGGCGCAAGGCGCTGCTGCCGAGGGAGCTCGGACCGCCGGCACGCTCCGGACCGTTGAGCTTGCGCGCCCTATACCGTTTTCCGAGCCTTGGTCGGTCCTTGATACCCCGGTCGCCTTTTCCCGTACCGCACCCAATGCGCTTGTCCTCGACCGCTGCCGATATCGCCTTCGGGACGAAGCGTGGTCGGAGGAGATGGACGTATGGCAGGCGCAGCGGGCGCTGCGCGAACGATTGGGCATGCGGCAGGTTTACGCCAACGGCACGCGTCAGCGCTATTTTTGGATCGGCGAGCCGCATCCTCTCGACGGGACCGGGGCGGAATTCCGCTTTACTTTTCGCGTTCGCGATATCCCCGAGGGAGAAGTCGGTTTGGCTTTCGAGCAGGCGGAGCGGTTCCGGTTTGCGTTGAACGGCAGCGCTGTCGAGCGTTCGCCTGACGGCTGGTATCTGGACCGATGCCTGGATACGATCAAGCTGCCGACCCTTGCGCCAGGCGAGAATACGCTGGACGTTTATTGCGCCTACGCGCACGATATGGAGCTGGAGGACGCATTTCTCATAGGCAGCTTCGCGCTCGATTCTGACCGCAGCCTGATCCGCGAGCCAGAGCGCTTGACCCTCGGGGATTGGTGCCGGCAGGGCTACCCGCACTATTGCGGAAGCATGGTTTATCGTTTTGAGTTCAGGGGCGACGAGCGTCAGGACGATCGTGTCTTCATGGTGATGGGGACGTACGAAGCGGTAACGGCGAAGCTGACGATTAACGGTCGTCGCGAGCAAGCGATCCCATGGCGTTCCGCAGGCACGGTAGAGCTGACCGAGTGGCTGTCGGACGGCATGAATCGGCTTGAGATCGAGATTGCGGGCAGCCCCCGCAATTTGCTCGGTCCGCTGCACGAGGCCAAGTCAGGCGCCGCGTGGACCGACTGGTGGTCGTTCCGTCCTGCGGGTGACGATTATACGCCGGAATATCGGCTGCTGCCCTACGGAATCATGGGACCGGTCAAGCTATTTGTTATCCCTCAATCATACATTTAATGGTACGATCAGAGGAAAAAGGGAGGAAGTCGCATGAGAAAATTCAATCCGATCCCTCTGTTCAAAGACGGGTCCACCTCGTTGTTTTTGCGGCTGCTCTCGGGCTTCCTCTGCATCATCCTGCTGATGAGCTCTCTCGTGCTTTATTTTTACGCCGAATCCAAAAAAAACGTCCGCGAGGAGATCGTCAAATATAATACGCTGATGCTCCAGCATACGACGGAAAGCTACGAGAAGCATCTGGACATGGTCAAGCGCCAGATGCTCGTTTTCCTGCTCAGCGAGAAGGCCCAGAACCTGCGCACGGCCCCTAACTACCGGGAGATTCCGCTTCTGCAGCAGGAGATTAACGGATGGACCTCGGACTTGCAGATGTATATGAACAATATCGTTTTTTACAACCGTTCCAAAGATCTGATCGTCGAAAAGGGCACGAGCGCGCCGGCGGAGTCCATGTTTAACGTCTTTTACGAGAGCGAGGCGTACGATGCGGCGTTCTGGGAGCAACAGTTCGACGAGGATTACAGCGCTCGCGTGCTGCCCGCCGCCGTTTTCCGCAATCATATGTATCGCGACACGACCACGACCGTCGGAGAGCTCGTTCCGATCGTTTTCAAGACCAGGAGCAGCCACGACTTTCTGATGATCGTCTTTCTGGACGCCCGGAAAATGTATCAAGCCCTTCATCAGGCCGCGGGCGACGACTTTATGGTTATCGACGATACGGGCCGCGGGATTTATCGGAGCTTCGGGCAAACGCCGGAGATCGACCCTGCGGCGCTGCGCCAGGCCGGCGGCGAGTACGTCGCGGACGGCAAATACTATTTTCAGTCGAAAGGCGCCCAGACCGGCTTCACCTACGTTCAGCGCGTGCCTGTCGAGCGGATCGCCTCGCAGACTCGCATGAACATTACGCTTATCGTGGCGACAGGCTTGTCGATCGCGGCCGGCATCGTCATCTCCTGGCTGTTTGCTGCGGGCATCAATAATCCTCTCCAGAAAGTGATCGGCGCCATCCGCGGCGAAGCCGGCAACGCATCGTTCCGGTCTTCGATCCGCGAGTTCAATATTATTCGCCACCAGCTGCAGGACAAGGAAAAAATGCACAAGCAGCTCGCATTCCTGCAGCAGCTCAAGGCGATCCCCAGCCACGGCGCTCCGCCGCCCGCGGCCTTCAAGGACGAGCCGTTTGTCATCGTGCTGTTCCACGCGATGAGCAGGCGGGAGGAAGACGACGAGCAGGAGTACTTCCGGACATGGCTCAGTTATATGAAGGTACATATGGAAAACCGGCTGGGCCGGGCCTTCCCCGAATCGATGACTTTTCACATTGAAACCCATCAAATCTTAAGTCTCGTCTACACGAATCAGCGCGAGGAAATCATCATTCGTTTGAAGCAGATGGAGCCGCTGTTCGAGCAGGATCGGGCGTTCGGAACGGTGACGGTCGCCGTTTCCTCCGTATACGGCAACGCCGGCCGGATCGGCGCCGCTTACCGGGAGGGGCAGGATCTCGTGCTCGAACGCAAGCTGGCCGACCGGATGCAGATCGTGACCGCGCATACGGCGGCTGCGGAAACGATCGGATTTGCGCCGGATCAATGGAAGGAATTCCAATCGAACCTGCGCGAAGGCAACGAGGCGCAGCTGACGAACCTGATCAAGCGCGTTTTCGCCAAATGGCAGGGGAAAGAAGCGACTGCGGCGGCCTGGCTGGCGTTCGGAGAGGGGCTGATCGGCAAGATCAAGAGCGAGGCAAGCCCGCTCGTCATCGCGCCGGACCGGCTGCAGGAGATTTTCCCGGACATCGACCGCCGGCTGCGTCGCTGCATCACCGTGTCCGAGCTGGAGGAACTGCTGACGACCAAGACGGCGCTGGCCGCCGAGGCGTTCCGGGAGAAAAAGCAGCTTCGCGATCCGATCACGACGTTTGTCGTCGAATACGTCAATCAGCATCTGTCGGAAGAAATTTATCTGGACACGCTGGCCGACCGGCTCAATCTGAGCGGCGGGTACCTGTCCTCTTACTTCAAAGAAAAGACCGGGATGAACATCGTAGACTTCATTAACGAAACCCGGATCATGAAGTCGGCGAGCCTCTTGGCGGACAGCAAATACAAGGTGCAGGACGTGGCCGAGGCCGTCGGCTACCGCAATATCACCTCCTTCAATCGCATGTTCAAAAAGTACATGGGCCTCACCCCGAGCGAATTCCGCAGAAAGCCTGGCGCGGAAGGTTGAGGGGCGGAGGGCGGGCAAGGCGGGCGAGGGGCGAGCGCGGAAGGTTGCGTGGCGGAGGGGTGAGCGCTGCCGCGTACACCGGTGCTTCGATTGCGAAAGGGTGAATTCGGAAAAAGCGGGTGCGTGCGTAGTGGCAGGCGAAGCCTGGAGTGATCGGATCCGAGGCGGGCGCAGTCGAATCGGACTCGGCAGCCGTTATTTCCGCCAATTGTGCGCGCATTATCGAATCGGACTCAGCAGCCGCTATTTCCGCCGATTGTGCGATTTTCGTTCCTCTGCGGACCGAGCGTCCGTTATTCCGGTAAATCCAGCCGCTGCAGCCTCGATTATGACGAAATAGCGGACGCTGTGTCCCAAACATGCCGTGGATGGCCAGGTACGGAGTGGATAACGGATTCTGTGTCCGGTTGAGGTAGGAGGCTATGTTCGGAAGCGGTACGATCCGGTGTCCGCAGGTGTGGCGGACGAAGTTCGCTGTATCGGGTAACCCCTGGGCTGATGTTTAGAAATGTGGGCTTTTTTTCGACTATCCGAAAAAAGCTGCAAAAGGACCGCATTCCGGTCATTTACGGACCGGATGGTCGCTGTTTACGATGAGGTTGCAAAAGGCGGCGACGAAAAAAGCAAACATGCCGAACCATCGCCTTTGCAAGCGCAGCCGGCTTCATCGGCTTAGCCAAACCATTCGGAAGGGGTTTCCTATGAAAAAGAAAACGACGGGCAGAAGCGCCGCCGGCGCGCTGATCGCCTCCGCGTTGACCACGGCCATGCTGGCAGGCTGCAGCGGCAACGACAATAATCAAGCAGGCGCGTCGAGTTCGCCGGCGGCATCTCCAAGCGCCAGCGCCTCCGCAAGCGCCGCGGCCAGCGGCAGTGCTTCCGCCTCGCCAAGCGCGGCGCTGCCGGATCCGGCCCAGATCTCGATCTTCACCGAATATTCGACCGCATGGCCGCCTCAGGCGGACTGGGGCGTGTGGAAATGGGTGAAGGAGGAAACGAACATCACCGTCGAGCAGAAGACGGCTACGACGACCTCGCCTTCGGAAGCGCTTGCGCTCGCCGTATCGTCCGGCGACATGGCGGACGTGATGTCCGTATTTCCGGCAGACGTCCAGAAGTTCGGATCGCAGGGCGCCTTCCTCGACCTGTCGAAGCATATGGACAAAATGCCGAACGTCAAAACCTATCTGGACAGTCACCCTGTCATTAAAATGCGGGTGACGCAGCCGGACGGCAAAATATTGAATATCATCAACGACGGCGCCGGCGCCGGCAACCAGCTGGTCTGGTTCTACCGCGAAGATATCTTCGACAAGAACGGACTGACGCCGCCCAAGACTTGGGATGAGCTCTATACGACGTCCAAAAAGCTGAAAGAGCTGTATCCGGACAGCTACCCGCTCGTGTTCAGGCACGGCCTCGGCACGTTGCAAATCTTCGCCCCGTCGTTCGGCATTCTTCCGGAATATCAGAAGGATCCGGCGACCGGCAAGATGACGTACGGACCGCTCAACCCGAACTACAAGACGATGCTCGAATACCTGAACAAGTTCTACGAAGAAGGGCTGTTCCCGCCGGACTGGCTGTCTATGGATTACAAGGCCTGGACCCAGTTCATGGCCACGAACAAGTCGTTCATCAGCGTCCAGTATATCGGCCAGATCGAGACGATGAACAACCAGCTGACCGATGGCCGTCTGAAGTTCATGGCGCCTCCGCTCGGCGCGGGCGACAAGGCTTACCTGCCTCAGGGCGGTTACGAGGATTACGGCTTCTCCGTCGCGTCGAATACGAAAAATCTCGACGCCGCGCTCCGGTACCTGGACTATATTTATTCGGAAAAGGGACGAGACATCCAAAGCTGGGGCAAGGAAGGCGAGACGTACACCGTCGTCGACGGCAAGCGCAAGCTAAACGACGTGTACAAGGAATCGAACGACCTGCGCCGCGTATCCGGCATTCTGTCGGCGGGCACGTACGGCTGGTTCGACTTCGAAGCGCCGTTGTCCCTGATCAAGGAGAGCGAGCGGGAGGCTTACGTCGAGTCGCCGAAGTATCAGTTCCCGGTCGCCAGCACCATGCCGATCCTGTCCAAGGAAGAGACGGATTCGATCTCTACGCAGATCGACGCGATCTACAAATATTACTCGACGTCCATCAGCAAGTTCATCATGGGCGAGACGCCGCTCACCGAGTGGGACAATTTCCTCAAAGAGCTGGATAAGTACGGCCTGCAAAAGGTGCTGCAAACGTATCAGACCGCGCTCGATCGCCAGAACGCGTCGAAATAATCACGAATCGAAGAGCGGGGCCGTCGTCGGAGCATCGACCGACGGCCCTCTCCATATCGCGGAAAGGGGATGAAGCCGTGAAGCCGACGCTGATCCGGAATCTGAAGCGAGACCGGACTTACTTCCTGCTGCTCGCCCCCGTGTTGCTGTACTACGTGCTGTTCAAGTATGTCCCCATGTTCGGGATCGTCGTATCCTTCAAGGACTACAATTTGTTCGCAGGCGTATGGAAAAGCGACTGGGTCGGGCTGAAATATTACAAAATGTTCTTTCAGAACCCCGATGCCTACGACATCATCAAAAACACGTTCGTGCTCGGCATTTACAAAGTCGTATTCGGATTTCCCGCGCCGATCGTCCTGGCGCTGCTCCTTAACGAGCTGCGGTGGAAGGCTTACAAACGCTTCGTACAGACCGTCAGTTATCTGCCGCATTTTTTATCCGCCGTCGTCGCCTCGGGCATTATCATCATGCTGCTGTCGCCGAGCACCGGCTGGATCAACCATGTCATCCAGAGCTTCGGTTTCTCGCCTGTCAACTTCTTGCAGCAAGCGTCCTGGTTCAGAACGGTCTATATCAGCTCGGAAATCTGGCAGGAGATCGGCTGGGGCTCGATCATCTACCTGGCCGCGCTCACCGCGATCGATCCGCAGCTGTACGAGGCGGCGCGCATCGACGGGGCGAACCGGTGGAAGCAGACGCTCCACGTGACGCTGCCCGGCATCGCGCCGGCGATCGTCATCCTGTTTATATTGCAGATCGGCAAGGTTCTCGAATTCGGATTCGATAAGGTGTACCTGCTCTCCAACCCGGCCACGTACGAGACGTCCGACATCATCGCGACATACGTATACCGCATGGGGATCATTCAAGGCAACTTCAGCTACGCGACGGCGATCGACCTGTTCATGGGGCTCATCGGCCTGGTCTTCGTTTATTCCGCCAACCAGGTGAGCCGCCGGCTCGGGGAGACCAGCCTATGGTAAGGAGCGACTCTCATGACTAAACGCATCGGCGTCTTCGATATCGTCAACGTCTTCATCTTGTCCATTGTCGCGGCAGTGGCTTTGTTCCCGTTCGTCCATATGGCGTCCGTGTCGCTCAGCTCCGCAAATTACGTCGTCCGCAACGAGGTCAGCTTTTGGCCGCGGGGTCTGCAGTTCGATGTTTACGGCGAGGTGTTCCGGGACAATCGTCTGTTGGTAGGCTACAAAAATACGCTCGTTTACGTGGTGCTCGGCACCGCGCTGTCGCTCTTTTTTACGTCCATGGGCGCTTACTCGCTCTCGAAGCGGACGCTGACGTTCGGCAAGCAGATCATGCTGTTCATCGTGTTCACGATGCTGTTCAGCGGCGGGATGATCCCGACGTACCTGGTCGTGCGCAGCTACCACCTGATGGATACGGTGTGGGCGATGGTGCTGCCCGGCCTCGTCTCGACCTGGAATCTGATCGTGATGCGCACCTTTTTCCAAGGCATGCCGGCGGAGATCGAGGAGTCCGGCAAAATCGACGGTCTATCCGACATGCGCACGCTCTTCAGCATCGTGCTTCCGCTGTCCAAGCCGGTGCTGATGACGATCGGGCTGTTTTATGCCGTCGGCATCTGGAACAACTTTTTCTACGCGCTGCTTTATTTACGGGATGAGAGCCTGTATCCGCTGCAGCTCGTCATCCGCAATATCGTCATGGTCGGCCAGATCGGCGATGCGATCACAAGCGCGGCCAGCGATCAGCAGGGCATCGTGCTCGAGTCGCTCAAGTACGCGTTTATCCTCGTCGGCACGCTCCCGATTCTTGTCGTCTATCCTTTCATCCAGCGCCACTTCGTAAACGGCGTGCTCATCGGCTCGGTGAAGGGCTGACTGCGCGAAGCGCGCATCGGCCGCATTTAAAGTCAATTTAATCTCAGTAAAACGTCATGACATCCCATATTCAAGCGAATCTTCCCTATGGTAAGGTGGAAAATAAAGATTGATTCGCAAGGTTCACGAAGAGCAAGGAGGGTGCTCGTTGGTCGGCTATGCGGTCGTGCTCGGCGCGGTATTCATCTGGGGCGTTTCTTACATCGTCATGAAGGAAGCGACGACGGACTACCCGCATGTGCTTTTTCAGTTCTGGCGTTATGCCGCGGTGTCGCTCATTTATCTCGCCTGGTCTTACCGCTCGCTGAGGTCGATACCGGCGAAGGTATGGAGGGCCGGGCTGTTTGGACTTGGGCTCGCGAACTTCACGCTGGGCATCTTCTCGATCTTCGCCGTGCAGTATACGACGCCGACGCGGGTCGTCGTCATCAACAGCTTTATCATCGCGGTCGTTCCCTTGCTGCGCTGGATTCACGACAAGGCGCGTCCCGAGCGGCACGAAAAATGGGCGATCGGCATCGCGCTCGTCGCCATCGCGCTGCTGATCGATCCGCGGGACGGCGGCTTGAAGCCGGGGGACGGGCTTGCGCTGCTCGGCATGATCGGCTATGCCTATTCGATCGTACTGACGAACCGGCTCCTGCTTCGGGACCGGGCTTCCGTCGTGCAAGTTTCCATGCTCGGAATCGTAGGCTGTTCCGCGTACTTTAGCGTCGCGGGCATCGTCTATGCCTGCCTGCGCCCCGAGGGGTTCGGGCTTAAGCTTCTGGTTTCTCAGCCGGGCACGCTGACGGGCATTCTCTTTATGATTTTGTTCGTCTCGCTCGCGGCCAATCTGCTGCAGGTGTTCGGACAACGCAAGCTCCCGCCGGTGACGGTATCGATCCTGTTCTGCCTGGAGCCGGCGGTGACGGCGCTGCTAGACTACGTCCTGCTAGGCAATCCGCCGTCGCTTCGCATGGCGCTGTGCGGTACGCTGCTTATATCGGCGACGCTGGTCGTCGCGCTGCGGGGTCTGACAGGCCTTCCGCGCAAGCGAGACGCCGGGACAGGGAGACGCGCAAGGTCCGCAGCCGGCGATAAGCGCGGAGAGAGTCCTCCTTTGTGAAGAGACTGACGGAACGCTACGGAGACGAGGGGAAGATAAGACCATGCAAGTTCGCGATCAGGATTACTTGACCGCTTGCGCAGCGCTGGCGGATACAGGGGCTTACCTTACGACTGGCACGCAAACGGATTGCGCCTACGAAGCCGTGACCGCATTGCTGACCGAAGCGCGCGTCCCGACGACTGAGGCGGATGCTTACCGGTCGGTCGCTTTTCTCGAGCAATGGCCGCCGTCGCTCGCGGCGCGCATTCAAGCCGCATTCGGCGCGGCGGCGTCGGATGATCCGGAGGCATACGCGATCGTGGCGGAGGAGGACGAAATCACCGTTTTTTCCGCCTCCGGACGCGGCCTGCTGTACGGCGCGGCGACGCTGGTTCGGATGGCGGAGGACGGCTTCGTCCGGCACGGTCTCGTTTACAATCGGCCCGCTTGCCCGGTTCGCGGCGTAAAGCTGTATTTGCCGACGCGCGAAGGCATCGCTTTTTTTAAACGCTTCGTCGATATGCTGTGCCGCTTCCAGTACAACACGGTCATGCTGGAGGTGGGCGGCGCGATGGCATACGAACGCCACCCCGAGATCAACGAGGGCTGGGTTCGCTACTGCGCGGAGATGCGGGAATATAGCGGCAAGACGATACGCATCCAGGAGCAGACCTTCCCCTGGTACAAAAACTCGATGCACGTCGAGAACGGCGGGGGAAGCTTCCTGACGCAAGACGAGGTTCGCGAGCTCGTGCAATATTGCAAAGCCCGCTTTATGGATGTCATTCCCGAAGTGCCCTCGCTCAGCCACTGCGATTATTTGCTGATCAACCACCCGGAGATCGCCGAGCGGAAAAACGATCCGTATCCGGATACGTACTGCCCGTCCGACGAGCGCTCGTACGCGCTCCTGTTCGACGTGCTGGACGAGGTGCTGGACGTATTCGAGCCGAAGACGGTGCATGTCGGGCACGACGAATACTACAGCATCGGGCTTTGCGAGCGCTGCAAGGGCAAGGCGGCCGAGGCTTTGTACGCGGACGACCTCCGGCGCATTCATGGCTATCTGGCGGAAAAAGGCGTACGGACGATGATCTGGTGCGAGAAGCTGATCGACGCGAAGGACGGAAGCGGCAAGCCCTGGGGCGGCGCGGAGCGTCCGATGGTCAGCCATGAGACCGGCGAGCCGTTCGGCGAGACGATCCCGCCCACGTACAAGGCGATCGATCTGGTGCCGCAGGATATTCAGATGCTTCATTGGTACTGGCAGATCGACGCGGCATACGACCGGCTGTTCCTGGACCGCGGCTTGCCGCTCGTCTACGGCAACTTTGACGGCCCTTCTTTTTTAAATTGGAAAGCGCGTCTCGGCGCCGGCGCGCAGGGCGGCATTCTCTCGAACTGGAGCGAGACCGCTGAAGGCAATCTGCAGCGCAACGGGATTCTTTTCTCGATGGCTTATTCGGCTTTTATGTTCTGGCGGGCGGATTACGAAGAAGGGGAATATGCGGCGATCGCCGACGCTTCGTTCGAGGCGTTGTACCGCGACCGCTACCGGTCGCTTAAGCGCCTTGCGGCGCACGCGGAGGCCGGCGCGGGTACCGTATACGTGGAGATCGTGCACGCCACGGACGACTTTTGGCCGTACCGTCGCTTTTTCGACGGTATCTTCCTTGACGAAAACGAGTACCGGATCGGCGCCTATACGCTGGTTTACGACGACGGCAGCGAAGCGGAGGCTGCGATTTGCTACGGGACGAACCTATCGGGACTCGACCGCAGCTGGGAACGCGCGGTGCCGGACGACGAGCCGCTCATGAAGGACGCCTATAAGGTCGACGATTCTTTGCTCGAAGCCGCGTATACGACACGTCCGACCCACACGCCTTCAGGCACGTATTACCGCTGGATGCTCAAAAATCCGCACCCTCGCAAAAACGTTGCGCGCGTTCGCCTGACCGTGGACGACCCGGCGGCCGCCAACATAATCGTCAAGGAAATCAGGCCAGTGCCGCCGTCTCCCGCCTGGACGGCGGGACGAACGGCGCGCAAGCCGTTGGTGCGGATTCTCGGAGAAGGCGGCATCGTCTGAACCGGGCTCGATGAATGTATCATTCAGGTCCGAGCAGCGCGTTCAGCATCGCCTCGCCCAGCGTCCGGTCGAACGGTCCCCAGCCGGTATCTTCGTTTCCGAACGCGTGATTGACCATGTTGCCCTTGAGCTCCGTTACGAAATATTTGCCGAACCGGTGCAGGCTGTCGAAGTATTCGAACCCGCCGACAAAAGCCACGCCGTATTCGGCCGCCAGTCTCCGGTACAAGGCGTAAAACCGGCGGATATTGCGCTTCGCGCCGTGCTTCGTGAAGAGCGGATTGACGCCGTTCACCATGACGATCATGCAAGCCGCGCCGTATTCGAGAATGCGCTCCAGGATCGTTCTGACCGTCCGCTCGATATGCGCCTCGGAATGTCCGGAGCACGCGTCGTTGATCATATATTCGAGGACGACGAGATCCGGCGCGACGGCGAGCACCTCTTTTTCCAGCCGATGAATGCCCATCGTCGATTGCTCTCCGCCGACCGCGACGTTCGAGCTGAACAGCTTGGCGTCCGGGTATCGCGCGCGAAGGCCTTCCATTACCTGATAGGGCCACAAGCCCGCGCGAGTCGCGCTCTCGCCGTAAAAAGCGATGCGGAGCGGACGCCCTGCCGCCATGGATTGCCGGAAGCCTGCAAGATGTCCCGTCTGCTCCAGCGGGATCGACGCCGCCGGCGTGGCGCCGGCAAGCACGGACCTGCGGTCCAAGATCATCTCCGGGATGGCTTCGATGGTGAAGCGCAAGGGGACGGCTACATCATCCCAGGAAGGCAGCGGGAATGCGAGACCGAGGCCCCAGTCGACTTCAAAACCGTAAGCCGTCTCCATGACGAGGGGCAGCTCTTCGTCCCACTCGAATGAACGAGCCGTCGTCCAGCGCAGCGTTTCCTGCGTCAACGTCAGGCCGGTGCCGTAATCTTCGCCCGAGGCGCCCATGCGGATCAGGGGACTTCCGCCGGAATTCGGTTCAATCTCTACGTAATAGGTGCGTCTGACCATATCTTCGTACCGGCCGCGGAGCGCGACGGGCGGGGAAGACGTGGACATGCTCGAGAGCGCGCTCTCGCCCCCGTACACGCAGGATTGTCCCCAACCGGTAAAAATATGGGCAAGCACGAAGCCTTCCTTCACAAGCGGCGGCTCGGGCAGCAGCAGCTCCCTGGAATCCGGCGCGTCGACCTCCCCCTCGACTACCGACAAGGATCCGTCTTCCCGGAGCACGACCGCATCGTACCGGCAGAGCCACACCGCATAATCGAGCGAGAGCGTCTCGCCGTCCGCGATCCTTCCGCCGGGTATTCGCTTCACCGTGCCCCAATGATAATCGTACGTATAGTCGGCATCGGGCGCATACTTGGTCGCGCGGTCGCTTGCATACACCGCCAGCGTACCCGGTACCATGCGCTGGTAGGGGGCGCCGCCGCTGCCGCGAATGTCCTCGCCGTTCCACCAGGATGGCGAGGCGGTGCCTGTCCCGCGAATCGCGTACACTTGGTCGAGGTACTGCCTTTGACCGGCTGGCCGGATCTGCAGCTTGGTCTCGCCGGGCAACTCTACGACGCGGTCCGCTATAGTAAGAAAGCCGGGTTGAACGATAACCGCCATCGAGACGGGGGCGGTAGAGACGACCGATAGGCCGGAGACCTGCGCGTTCAAGGGAATTCACTCCTTCGAGCTCTGTTGGTTTGCCCCTATTGTAGAACGCGCTTGGCCGAACCTATATAGATAATCGTACAATCGCGTATTGATTTTTGTGCAGCTTTAAGGCCCTGGAAACGCAGGGCCTATTATTATATGTATTGTCCCGGAAACTGAAAGCGTTTATATTAGCGATACAGCGGCTTGTACCGGTCCGGGCGGCTGCATGTTATCTGTAAGTGCGAGGCCGATCGATCACGCGACAGGGATGATGCGATGAACTTCATGAAGCGCTTTACGCCATTTTTTCACAACCGTAGCGTAATCTCCAAGTTTGTCGCCATTTACGTGTCCATTTTATTGGTATCGTTGGCCGTCACGGGCTATACGTTGTACCGGCAGGCTGCGAATTCGGCTATCGAGCAGGCGCAAACCGTATTGGAGCAAAATCTGCTGCAGACCAAGGAGAGCATTAAAGAGAAGGTGGCGATGACGGAGAATATATCCCAGATCATCGCGTTCGACTCGCGCATGCAAACCTTTCTTGACAGCGATTTCATGATCGAAAGCATTCAGCTTCAAGATTACCGCGACAATATCGCGCCGATTCTGGACAATATCATGAGGCAGAACCCTTACATTCATTCGATCCATGTCTATATGGGCAATCCGACCATTCCGGAGCTGTACGGGGGTTATGACGGCTTCTATAGCCTGCAGCGGATTCGGAACGACCCGCAGTACCAGCCCATCCTGGAAAACCATGCGCTGCGCTCGGTTTGGCGTGATCTGCACAAGGAGAAGGTGCTGCTGGTCCGGCCCGACCTGACCGCGACCGCGGACGTGCTGTCTTTTAACCGGAAGGTTTACTCCATCCGCAATTACGAGGTGGCCGGCATGGTCGAAATTGAAATTACGGCCAAAGAATTGTTTAAAACGCTGGAAGATTCGGTATCGACCGAAATCGGGGACGTATACATCGCGGACGGCAGCGACCGGATCGTTTCCGAAAACGTGCCTGGCGCCTACGGAAAGGAATTGAAGAAGCTGAATGTTACCGGTCTCCCGCTTGAAGGCAGCGTTAACCGGATCGGGAATGTAGGGGGCAAGCGCGCCATCGTCATTTCGGTTCCGCTGCCTGGGCCGGGGCTGCGCGTTGTCGGCGTTTTCCCCCTCGGACATGTGCTGGAGAAGGTAAACGAGTCCATCCGGACGACCATCGTCGTCCTGGCTCTGGCGCTATTGCTGCTCAGCCTATTGGTCTACTACGTCACGGTGAAGCTGCTATCCCGCATGAAGGTGCTGCTGAAGGCCATGAAGCAAGTACGGGAGGGCTCGCTGGACGTATCCGTGCCCGTCGTATGGAACGATGAATTTTCCCAAATGGCGCTGAGCTTCAACCATATGACCGAGCGTATTCACGGGCTCATAGAGACCGTTTATAAAGCCGAGCTGCTGGAGAAGGAAGCGGAAGTGAAGGCGCTGGAGTCCCAGATCAACCCGCATTTCCTGTACAATACACTGGCGACGATCTCCTGGGTGGCACGCAAGGCGAAGGCGCCGGAGGTCGTCCGCATCTCCGATTCTCTCGCGAAGTTCTATCGGCTGGTACTGAACAAGGGGAGCTCGGAAACGCCGATCGGGAACGAGCTCGACATGGTCAAAGCCTATCTGGCGATTCAAAAGTTCCGTTTCGAGGATCGTTTCGACGCCATTTACGAGGTGGACGAGCAAGTCAGGGAATTCATTACGGTCAAAAACATTTTGCAGCCGCTCGTCGAAAATGCGCTGGTGCACGGCATCGAGCCGAAGCGGGCGCACGGCACCATCATCGTCAAGGCCAGGCTGGAGGAGGATCGGGTCGTGCTGCAGATCGCCGACGACGGCGTCGGAATAAGCGGCGAGCGCTTGCGCGAATTAAAGGAAGGCCGGCCCGTCGATTCGCAGGGCAGCGGATATGCGCTGGCCAATATTATGGGACGCCTGCGCATGATGCACGGCGATAGCCATCGGCTGGAGCTATTCAGCCGCCCCGGGATCGGGACGGTCGTTACGATTTCTTTTGCGGCAAGGAGGAGGACGGACATTGCTTAAGATGCTTATCGTCGAGGACGAGCGCTGGGAGCGGGAAGGGCTCGCGGAGCTTTTTGATTGGCCGGCGCTTGGCATCGGCTCCGTCGAGACCGCTTGCGACGGCATTGAGGGCCTGGAGAAGGCGATCGGCATCGAACCCGACATTATCGTTACGGACATTTCGATGCCAGGACTCAGCGGCATCGAGATGGCGAAGCTGATCCGGGAGAAACTGCCGGACGTGCGTTTTGTCGTTCTGACCGGTTACGACGATTTCCAATATGCGCGCGACGCGATCCGGTTCGGCGCCGTCGATTACCTGCTCAAGCCGATCGACGAGGAGGAGCTGCACGCGACGCTGGCGCGGATCGCGACCGATTGCGTGGAGGCCGCGCGGCGGCGCGGCGACGAAGAACAATGGCGTCGGGCGCATGAAGAAGGCCGGCGGGCGTCGCTTAGGACGTCGTTGGCCGCGCTCGTCGCCGATCGCGAACTTGCGGCAGAAGACGCCGCCGGCCTTGTAGCGGCGCTTGCCGTAGCGTTCGAAGGTCCGGCTCCGGAGGCATTCGGCATTTGGATCGTTCGCGCGCCTGCGGCAGTGGATCGGACTGCTCCTGCCTTCTTCGAGGAGGAAGCTGCGCAGGCGCTTCAGCGCCCCGTTATCGCATATACGACGGGAGAGGGCGCTGCTCTGGACGCCGCGCTCCTGTTCGGCATCCGGACGGAGGAAGCCGAGTCTTTGCCCGAGCTGGCGACGCGGCTGCTTCATCGCCTGGCTTCCGTACAATCGCCGATGCCAGGCGGCGAATGGACGGTTGCGATCGGCGGCCCGGCGAAGACGCTGCCGTCCGCGCGCGAAACGTACCGGGAGGCGGTCAAGGCGCTTCGCTTCGCCGTATGGAGCGGACGGACAGGGGTGGCGGAAGCTGCCGACGAAGTGAAGGAGCGAGCGAGCTTCGCCAGGGAAGCGGAGACGTTGGACCGCCGCTTCAAGGAGCTGGCGAAGCAGGTACGCAGTAGTCTTGGCAGCGGCGACGAGCAGGCGGCCGAGGAGACGCTGGACCAGCTATTCGCGCTTATTGCCGCTTACCCGGGCGCTAGCCGCGCCTACGTAGTCAGCCTTCTCGGCGGACTCGTCGAAGGGATGCTGTCGGTTGCGGCGCCTGCCGGACTGGCTGCGGAAGGCGATAACGCGTTCGAGCTTGAGGCGCTGCTCGCGAGCGAGGGGCAGGGCGAGCTTCGCATTCGCATGCAGACCGCCGTACGTCGTATGGCCAGGATGATGCGCGATAAGCGCGGCAACAAGGACGATTCTATGGTAGAACGGGTTGTTCGCCTGATTGAGGAACGGTACGGCAACCCGAGTCTGGGCCTCGCTTATCTTGCAGGGGAGGTGTTCGTCTCGCCCAATCATCTCGGCGCGACGTTCAAGAAGAAGACCGGGAAGACGCCGACCGAATACATTCAGGATTACCGGCTGGCCCGGGCCGAGGAGCTGCTGCGCACGACGGGACTTCGCGTATCCGCCGTCGCCGAGCGCGTCGGCATTCCGAACACGTCCTACTTCGGCACGTTGTTCAAAAACGCCTACGGCATGACGCCGGGCGAATACCAGGATATGAGCCGGCGATGATAATGTCCAGACGCCTTTTTAAGGCGACTGGGCTTTTTTTGTCAGCGCTTTCGGTGAGGAGTAAGCGTTTCATGCGAACGCCGTTGGATTTTGATACTCGTGTGTGTTTTTTGTATATCGGACTGTTGGTAGCGCTTTCTATAATGGGAATACGCCAACACTCAAGTCGAAATGGAAAGGAAGAAGGCCATGAGCAGCATGCCCGCCAAGCGCAGCCTGACCAAGCGGATCTGGCTGCAGCGGTACCTGATGATTCTCACGCTGCCGGCGATTCTGTGGATGATCCTGTTTAATTACATTCCGATGTACGGCATCATTATCGCCTTCCAGGAATACACGCCCTTCAAAGGATTTATCCATAGCGATTGGACCGGCCTTGCCAACTTCAAAGAACTGTTCGCGGACCCGACGTTCCGGGAATCGCTGTCGAACACCTTCAAGATCAGCATCGCGAAGCTCGTCTTCGGTTTTCCGGCGCCGATCGTGCTGGCCCTGCTGTTAAACGAACTCGTTTTCAAACGCTTCAAGCGCGTCGTCCAGTCGCTCACTTACTTGCCCTATTTCGTTTCCTGGGTGCTAGTCGTGGGTCTCATGTATACGCTGCTCGATCCGGACACGGGCGTGCTCGCCAAACTGCTCGTGAGGCTCGGCCTTATCGGCGACGAGACGATGCTGATGGGCAGCGCGCATTCCTTCCTGGCGCTCGTGGTCATCACCGAGATCTGGAAAAATATCGGCTGGAACTCGATCATTTATCTGGCGGCGATCGCCGGCATCGATCCGCAGATGTATGAAGCGGCCGTGATGGACGGGGCCAACCGCTTCCAACGAATCTGGCACATTACGCTTCCCGCGATCAAACCGACCATCATCATTCTGTTGATTTTGTCGATCGGCGGTCTCGTGAACTCGAACTTCGACCAGATGTACCTGATGCAGAACTCCATGACGCAAGATGCGGCCAACGTGCTGTCCGTCTATTCCTACAAGATGGGTCTCGTATCCGGCAGATTCTCGTACGGCACGGCTGTCGGGCTGTTCCAGTCGCTCGTTGCGTTCGTGCTTATGTACATGGCCAATTATTCGTCGCGAAAAATAACGAAAGAAAGCTTGTTCTAGGAGGAGAGCCGATGTTGACTTCGCGGAGCTTAAGCGGAAGGACCTTCGATGTACTCAACGCGTTTTTCATGATCGCCTTGTGCGTCTGTACGCTGTATCCGTTCTACAATATCCTCATTACGTCTTTTAACGATCCGGCGGACGCCGCGCGCGGCGGCATTACGTTCTGGCCGCGGGAATTTTCCATCGAGAATTACAAGGTCGTGTTCCGGGACGACAGCATGATCCGGGCCTTTGTCGTCACGATCGCGCGGACGGTCATCGGCACGGCGGCAGCCGTTCTCTTCACCGGCGCGTTCGCCTACGGCATTTCGAAGTCCGAGCTGGTGGGCCGCAAGCTGTTTCTTATGATGGCGATCGTTACGATGTATTTCAGCGGCGGCATTATTCCTTATTACTTGGTCGTCGCGAAATACTTGCATATGAAAGGCCACTTTCTCGTGTATATCATTCCGAATTTGTTCAACGTATTTAATGCGATCATCATGCTCACTTTTTTCCGGGCGCTGCCCAAGGAGATCGAGGAATCGGCGAAAATCGACGGCGCCAACGATCTGCGCATTTTTTTCCAGCTGGTGCTGCCGGTTTCCAAGCCGGTGCTGGCGACGATCGCGCTGTACAATGCGGTCTTCCACTGGAACGCTTGGTACGACGCCATGCTGTTCGGCGGGGAGAAGCTGCTGACGCTGCAGCAGATTCTGATGCAGATCATCAGCTCCAACAGCAACGTCAGCCTGATCGCGAGTCAGCTAGGCTTAGGGTCGGTCACGGCCTCCTCGCTGAAGCTGGCGACCATGGTCATCACGACGCTGCCTATTGTATTCACTTATCCGTTCGTGCAGAAATACTTCGTCCAGGGCGTCATGATCGGCTCGGTCAAGGGATGAATCGGCACAAACCGCAACGGTATGGAGCGCATCGTTGGGGGCCGCACCGGTTACCCGGCTTCGGACCCCCTGAATTCGCCAAATTTTCGGCTTAACCGGCTTCGGCCGTTCAAAGCATAGAGCAAGCTCATAATCTCGAGGGAGGTCTCACCATGATAAGAAAAGGCATTCAAACGGGCGCCGCCGCAGTACTGTTCGCCGCGATGCTGGCAGGCTGCAGCTCGAGCAACAACAACGCCGCGGCGAGCGCCAGCGGTCCGGCAAGCACGAGCGCGCCAAGCGCTAACGAAAGCGCAAGCGCTTCCGCATCCGGCCAGACCGGCGCTTCGCAGCCGTCATGGCAGAAGGATACTTCGCCTCTGACATTCACGCAGTATTTCTACGGCAACTGGGCGTCCAATTATCTCTGGAAAGACCAGTTCGCTATGGATCTCGTAAAGAAGAAGACCGGCATCACGATCGACCGGAAGCTTGCGACCGGCAGCGACGACGATTATCTGAACACGATGATCGCCGCCGGCGACCTGCCCGACACCATCATGCTCGACTGGAACAACCCGGCCGTTACGAAGCTGATCCAGAACGGCATGGTCTACTCGATCGACGAACTGATCGAAAAGTACGCGCCGGAGTTCAAGTCGCAGCTCGATCCGGATATGATCAAGTATCATTCCGTGGACGGCAAGCTCTGGTATTTGCCGAACCTCTACGAGACTCCGGATCGTCTCACCAGCGGCGTGCCGATCGTGCCGATCCGTCCGTGGTTTATCCGCTCCGACATCTATCAGGCGATCGGCAGCCCGAAGATCGAGACGACCGACGATCTGATGAATGCGCTTAAACAGGCCAAGGCGAAGTTCCCCGACGTCAGTCCGGTCGGACTCGAGTTTTTTGACGTCGCGCAGAACGGATTCCACGGCAGCAACTCGATGGATTACTTGATCTACTCCTTCTCTCCTCATCTGCTCGAGGAACAGGTCAAGGACGATCAGCAAATCGTGGAATACCCGATGCGCAACAAGGGCTTTATCGATTCCTTCCGTTATCTGAATCAGCTGTTCCGGGGCGGTCTGCTCGACTCGCAGCTGCTCATCTACAAGCAGGAGCAATACGAGGAGAAGCTGTACGGCGGGCAGTACGCGGTCGCATCCCAGTTCATGACCAATATGTACACGATGTTCAATCCGAAAATCCAAAGCGCGGTAGGCAAGGACAAAACCTATACGGTGCTGGACGGCTTGAAGGCGAACGGCCAGGATCCGCGCTACCCGGCGAGCCGCCTCATGGGCTGGCAAGGCTTCTTCATTACGAAAAACGCCAAAAATCCGGAGCGGATCATCAAGTTTGCCGAGTATGCCTGGTCGGATGAAGGGCAGCTCGACATGCGGTACGGAACGGAAGGCGAGACGTACGACATGGTGGACGGACTGCCGAAGCTGAAGGCCGATATTTTGAACATGAAGCTGAACGACAACGCCACGTTTAATTCGAAATACGGCTTCGACGATTCGACGCTGCTGTGGAGAGCGGGCAAACAGTGGGACGGCGCGGCCGCCCGCGACCTCAAGGAGAGCCAGCCGGAGCAGTACGACGCGTCCGTGCTGTTGTCCAAGTACGATTACGACAGCTATTCGCTCGGCATGGAGAACCTGGAGCCGGACGGCTCGTCTCAGGAAGGCACGATCAATACGAAGGTAAAGGATCTGTGGAACAAGACGATTCCGAAGCTCGTTATGGCGAAGACGGACGATGAGTTCAATTCCGTATACGACGCCTTCGTCAAGCAAATCAACCAAGTCGGCGCGGAGAAAGTCGAGAAGGTCATGTACCAACGCCATCTGGCGGATTTGCAGAAAAAAGGCTTGAAGTAAAGCTTGATGTAAAAGGTAGCTCGATTGCGAGCTAATCGGCTCCCCATACGGTTGACAGGCGAAGTGATTCATCAGCCTGCCGCCGCGAGGGGAGCCTTTTCGCGCGACCAGGATGATGAAAATAGTGTTAGGCCGACATCAGCGTGCTGAAACGATTGTACGATCTATCATCCAAATCGCAACGTCGTCTCGTGCCCGTCCGCGCGGATCGCGTACGTCCCGCTATATCGTTCCGCCCGGCAATACGGATTGTCGAACCGCGGATAATTGTCGAACGGAATGGCGCTGCCTCTCACTAGCAGCGGGCCTTCCCAGCCGAAGGCGATTTCTCCGTAGGCTGGATCCTGCCACATCACAGAAGAATGGGCATCTACGCGCAGTTCGCCTTGCAGCAGCCGTTGCACGAACGTTTCGAAGGAGCCGTCTTCGGCCAGACGTCCCACCCGGCACACCCATACATTTTCCAGCGCGTCGCAACGCGCCTCTTCTTCGGGCAGGCGTTCCGTCCAATGATACCCGCGCTGGGAGTATAGCGCCACATAGCCGTCTCCTTTTCGGCCGAACAGCCAGCCGCCGCGCTCCAGCGTTTCATCGAACCGGCGCTTGGGGAAAAAGCCATGCGTGTACGGCAAGCTGACATCGGAAGGCAGCCGATAGATGGAAATGACAACGGATCCATATTGGATCGATCGAGGCATCACGTCGTTGCCAGTCCACAGGTCGTGCCGGCCGGTCCGCGCGCTTTCCGTACCCGGATGATTCGTGAACACGACCACGCCTCCGCTCAGCGAAGCTTGCCATATATGCTGCTGGAATCCGTTCTCCCCTTTCCGGAAATCTTGCGCGCAGCTGAGCATATAATCGCCCGTGCGGCGGGTGATTTTGTTGACGCGGCTTAAGTACGTGCTGCCCCGGCACGGCTTCGGGGCGATGCCCGCCTCTGCGCACTGGGCGAAATAAGCGGCTTCCTGCACCAGCTGGTGATTGACGGGAATGCCGTATTTTCGCGCCATGTCGATATTGGTCCGGATTAAATCCTTGTGCGTGTACCCCATGTTCTGCCAGTAAAAGGCCGTATCTTCCTCCGTCGCAACGCCTTTTCCAAGCTTCTCGCCATCCTCGACATCGAAGCTTTGCTGTTCCCGGCTTTCCATGGCGACCGTATCCAAGGCTGCAGCAACGACGGCAGCGGGAGCCTCGTAATCGCTGGTGGAAAGGGCGGTGGCGCTTAAGTGCAGGAGATGGCCGGCATGCTCGCCTCTGTCCCACAGTAAATATTGCAGCGGCTGCGTCGATTGGTTGGCAGGCTCCAGAATCATCTCGGAATAAGTCCGACCCTGCGTGCAGCTATAAGCGCCATTATAGGAGTTGACCGCCATCCCGAACGACATGAGGTCGAGCAATTGTCGGGCCGCATGGCGCAATCCGGCATCATCGGCCAGATCGTAAACGTTCAATACGGACAAATAGTTTTCCGACATGTAGCAATGAGAATCCCATTCGCTGAATCCCACCATCGCCTTCACCCGAATCCAGTCGGCGATAGAGGCGGCCGCCGGCTGGATCAATTCGTGTCCGTACCGTTCATGCGCCGCAAACCAGTCGTCCGGGTAGAATTGGGCTGCGAGCAGTTGGCAAGTTCGGTATAGCATAACGTGATTTTCCGTGACGAAATATTGCGACCCGGAATGCCAGCTCCGCTTGGCGTCGTACCAGTATTCAAATCCGGTAAGGGTGGACCGAATCCGCTGCAGCAGCGCATCGCCGAGCAACGGGCTCCCGCCGTACAATAGGAGCATCCGCAAGATCACATTCACTGCAAAATCGCTGCAATCTTCGCGCCGATCGATCGTCTCCAGCATCCGGACGAATGCCTCTTCGTCCACAGGAAGCCCAAGGGCGAGACGGCTTAGGGCGGAAGTCGCCACTTTATAGCGGTGGTTATCGTGATCGGCCTTGGCGGAAGCGACCAGATAAGCTTGCTTGCGCAGCTTGGCGTCAGTGGCCATGGCGTTGTTAGCTCCTTTCCTGCATAAATTCGGCTAGCAGCATGAGGGTCAATCCTTGACCGTAAAGGGTCGCATAACAAGTCAGCTCATTGTAATCTTCGACGGTGTCCATAATGGGGGTGCCGCCGGATACGGACAGCACTTCGCCGGTGTCGGCGATTTGGCCGACGACGCCTTGCAGTCCCAGCTCCGCGTACCGCATATAAGAGGCCTCGACAAGACCGAGCTTCACCGCTTTGGCGATGCCGCACGCGATCCCCGCGCTGCCGGACGTTTCTTGATAAAATGAAGGACGATCCATCACGGTGTGCCACAGGCCGTTCGTCGCTTGGTATTTGACGATATTGCGCACGAGCGTATCATAACGATTCAGTACGGCGGCGGATGCCGGCACGCCGACCTTACGGGCTTCCTCCACGATCATAGGGGTACCTACCGCGAGCCATGCGTTGCCGCGTGTCCATCTGGCTCCTGACAGATGATCGCCCGTAGCGCAGTCATAGCCGTGAAACAGCACCCCGGTTTCGGCATCTTGCAGCACTTCCAGATGCAGCTCCAGCTGCCGGAGCGCCTCCCTGACATAAGCGGCGTCGCCGGACAGGCGGGTCAGCTTCGCCAAGAACAACACCGCCATGAAAATCGTATCGGCCCACACCTGGTCCTTTAGCTTGTCGTAGCTCTCTACGGAATTGACCGTATGCTGCAGCGCTCCGGCTTGCGTCCGGTGGGCATTGTCCAACACCCAATCGCCCCATGACAGGGCCATTTCTTTATAAGCGGGATCTTCCGTCCGCCAGTACAGATCAGGCAAAATACCGAAAGGAGCCGTCGCATTCACGGCTTGAATGTCGTTGCGTTTATGCGCGTTATTCCGCATCCATTCCAGCAAGTAAGCCTGCACTTGCCCTTCGTGACTGGATTCGAAATAGGCCGACATGGCGATTAGGCCGACGCCGGGGTTCCAGTCCCAATGATGAATCGCCATGCCCCAATCGCCGGCATGGCAATCTGCGGCATGGCGGATGACTTTGCCGGCTTGTTCGCCGTGATCGGCAATCATAAACGTAAATACGCGGTCGGCCAACGTAGATAGTGTCGAATCTGATAACGTCATGGCAGCGCACCCTCCGGATCGTCGGTAATATCGCTCCCATTGTATCGGAGTAAGTACGCTTCCGGTCATCCGACGTTGCGGCATTCATCGTCCAGAATTGCTGTCTCGTCTACCGTCGCCGGAACTGCTCTGGCGTAAACCCGGTAAGATCCTTGAAGCTGCGGATAAAATGCGACGACGTCTGGAAGCCGACCTGATCGCTAATCAGGTGAATAGGGTACGCCGTGTGCAGCAGCAGCGTTTTGGCTTCATTGACGCGAATCTGCTTCATATACGCTTGCACTGTCGTGCCCATCTCCCGTTTGAAGAAGTGGCACAAATAATATTTGCTGACGTGCAGCGCCTCCGCCATGAGATCAAGTGAAAGCGGTTCCCGGTATCGCTCGTGGAGCAGCAGCAGGACCTGGCCGACCAGCTTGTCGCGTGCCGTTTGTGGCGCAGCTGTCCACTGCCGCCCGGGAGAATTGCGAAGCTGCCGGGAGATCAGCAGGAGCAGCTCCTGCAAATAAAGCTGCAGCGCAATTTTTCGCTGCCATTCGTCGGCCACGTACTCTCGGCCGATTCTGCCGAACAGCTCCGCGAGCCTTTCCTGCTCGCCCGGCAGGTCCACCAAATGATTCGGATAGGCCAGCCGTTCGAGCGGTTCCAGCAAGGCATGTGCGCCTTCCGGTACGACACTGGGTAGAAAATGGATCAGATGCCGCTCGTACGGCGGCTCTATCACATGAAACTTGTGCATCGTCAAGGCATTAAAAACTAGCATGTGGCCGGGTTTGACGCGATACAGATGGTTTTTCAGAACGACTTCAA
This sequence comes from Cohnella sp. GCM10012308, assembly GCF_042649185.1. Classification (NCBI taxonomy): domain Bacteria; kingdom Bacillati; phylum Bacillota; class Bacilli; order Caryophanales; family Paenibacillaceae; genus Cohnella; species Cohnella sp. GCM10012308. The sequence continues at coordinate 206,988 of NZ_JBHRYU010000002.1, read as the reverse complement.
GTACGCCGCTCGTCACCCATACGATCTCGTAGCCGAGATGCGAATCGAACACTTTGGGATAATCCTGATTCGTCTTCCTCTCGTAAACGAATCGGTGCTCTCGCAGCACATCGTAGAAAGTCATGCTTACTCACCTTTTCTCAAAAAAACTGGGTTGTATTGTAAAAAAAGTTTCTATACAGTTATTCGTGAAAACGAGGGGGAGAGGAGACGAGCATGGCATGGGGGCCGGCATCACGCGGCATGGCGAAAAACATTGTCTCTATTATCGTACTTATGGATCGCGCTTGCAATTGTAACATTTAATGAAGGAAAGGGATTATAATTCCATTCATAGGCAAAGTAAAATCGCGCGTTATCGTATTGACGGACATCAGCAGCGTGACCGGGGGCTTCAAGGAGCCGGATGACGCCCAATCGCTTGTGCGCTTCCTGCTGTATGCGAATGAATTTGATATTGAGTATACAAATCACTGGAAAGACCGGAAGCCCGCGTACATTCGTGAAATATTGGAGCCCTACGGCCAGGTGCACGGGAATCTATCGCTTCACGACCCGGCCTTTCCCGGCAAGGAGGGGCTGCTGCGCGTGGTGAAGGCTGGCAACCCGAATGACGGCCCGGCGTTTGTCGGAGAAGAACCAATGACGGGGAGCCGCCTATGACCAGCTACGGGCGAGTTGTCGTTACCGAGAAACTGTCTTAGCGTGAATCAGGAGAAAAGGATGGCTTGTGTTCAGGAATAATAGGAGCACAGGTCTTTTTTTCTTCGCGGCCGATGTCAACAGATGTGCATGCTGGGTGAAGAAATGATTACTTATGCGAGGAAAAGCCCGATTTCATCGGTTTTTCCCAAACGCTTGAACAAATGAATATCGACTGTCAGGATATTTACCTCCTACCATGGAAGAGGCAAGTCACATGAAGGAGTGAATCATCTTGGCTGTCTACAATCATTCGGCCGATACCGAGTTGAACCGGATAAGCGCTGGAGCTGCAAGTGTCGGTGCAAGTGTTGGGAGGAAGAAGAGTCGGCTGCGCAAGATGACGATGGACCGCTGGCTTTACTTGATGCTGCTGCCGGGTGTCATCTACTTTCTATTATTTAAGTACGGTCCGATGTGGGGCATCGTCATCGCCTTCCAGGATTATTCGCCCTTCCTGGGGATGACGGGCAGCGAGTGGGTAGGCATGAAGCATTTCCACCGTCTGTTTACCGATCCGACCTTTTTCATGCTGCTGAAAAATACGCTGCTGCTTTCGCTTTTGAACATCGCCTTCGTATTTCCGATGCCGATAATTTTGGCGCTCATGCTGAACGAGCTGCGGGCGGCGAAGTTCAAGCGAATCATTCAGACGCTGATCTATATTCCGCACTTCATGTCCTGGGTCATCATTGTCGGCATATTTTACGTGATCTTCGAGATGCAGGACGGGGTTTTCCAGGAAGTCCTGACTGCCGTCGGACTGCAGAAGTTTACCATTATGATGGATCCGGACCTGTTCCGCCCGATGTATATCTTGCAGTCGATCTGGAAGGATACGGGCTGGGGTACGGTCATCTACCTGGCTGCGCTGGCGGGGGTCGATCCTCAGCTATACGAGGCGTCCAGGATGGACGGGGCAAGCCGGATGCGTCAGGTTTGGCACATTACCCTGCCCTGTATTCGCAGTACGATCATCATTCTATTGATCTTGAAAATCGGCGACATTCTGGAGCTTGGCTTCGAGCATGTATTCTTGTTGTTAAATCCCCTTAACCGAGGGGTGGCCGAAATATTCGATACGTATGTGTATACGTCGGGTATCGTTCAAGGCGCCTTCAGCTACTCGACGGCCGTCGGACTGTTCAAATCCTTCGTCGGACTCGTGCTTGTGCTCGCTGCGAACAAGCTGTCCAAGAAGTTCGGCGAGGAAGGAATCATTTAAGAAGGGAGGAAGCCGTCCATGATGAAGCATAACCACACGTTCGCCGGCCGAATATTCGACTATTTGAACTATACAGTGCTGTCCTTGTTCGCGCTCGCTGCGACCATTCCGTTCGTTCATATCGTAGCGACCTCGTTTGCCTCCGAACAGGAGATTCTCACGAAGGATTTCGTCCTGTTTCCTACCGATTTCTCGCTGAACGCCTATCGGATCATCTTCGCGAACGACCGGCTTGTGCACAGCTTGCTCGTCACGGCATTCATCACGGGGGTCGGGACGCTGATCAACATCGTCGCGACATCCATCATGGCGTATCCGTTGTCCCGCAAGGACCTGATCGGACGGAAGCCGCTTATGATGATGATCCTGTTCACCATGCTGTTCGGCGGGGGCCTGATTCCTACGTTTCTGCTCATCAAGGCGCTGGGACTGATGAATTCCTATTGGGCCCTTCTGCTGCCGGGCGCGATCAGCGTGTTCAATCTCATTATTTTGAAAAACTTTTTTCAGCAAATGCCCGACGGGCTTGAGGAATCCGCCAAAATCGACGGCGCGAACGACCTCGTCATCCTGTTCCGGCTCGTGCTGCCTCTCTCCCTGCCGGCCATCGCCACCTTCAGCTTGTTCTATGCGGTAGGGCATTGGAACACGTTCATGCCGGCCGTGCTCTATATTAACGATCCGGACAAATGGCCGATTCAAGTGCTGCTCCGTAACGTCGTGATGCTGTCGCAGGGCTGGATCGACAACCCCGAGGCGACAGCCGAACAGCCCGTTTCGCCGGAAACGGTCAAGATGGCCGTCATTACGGTAGCCACGCTTCCCATCTTGTGCGTGTATCCGTTTCTGCAAAAGCATTTTGCTAAAGGGGTGATGCTAGGTTCCGTAAAAGGTTAGTCCGCAAGCCGGCAATTCCACAACATTATCAATCGGGAGGTCCATTCGTTCATGAAACGATCGACGATGAGAAAGATTACGGTTGCCGTAGCGGCAACGGCATTGACAGGAACGCTTCTGGCAGGATGCGGCAACGACGATGACAATGCCGCTTCCTCGACGGGCGCGGCCAGCGGCAAGCCATCCACGGCGAGTGCATCGCCCGATGCATCGCCTACGACGATCAAGATTATGTCCCAGACGGTCACGGATCCGATTAAGGACGACAACCCGATGAAGCTCGAGCTGGAGAAGATGACGAATACGAAGCTGGAATTCACTTGGGTTCCGGCAACGGCTTACAACGATAAATTTAACGCGACCCTGGCCTCCGGCGAGCTGCCGCAGGTGATGCTGACGAATACGGCCCGCGTGACGAACGTGGTGAATGCGGTGAGGGCCGGCGCATTCTGGGAGATCGGACCTTACCTTGACCAATTCCCCAATCTGAGCGAATTGAACAAAGAGATGTTAAGTTTTACGAGTTACGACGGCAAGATCTACTTGCTTCCGCGGTCCCGCGACGGCGCCAGACATCTTATCGCTTATCGCAAGGATTGGGCGAACAATTTGGGCCTCGCCGAGCCGAAGACGCTTGAAGATTTGGCCAACCTGGCAAAAGCGTTTACGGACAACGATCCGGATAAGAACGGTAAAAACGACACGATCGGCTATGCGGAATCTTCCTCGCTCGACGCGTTGTCCCGCGATATCTCCGTTTATCTCGGCGGACCTATGAACAACGGCATGATGAACGATCAGGTCGTGCCTAACTTTTTGACGCCGGCATTTTTCGAAGGAATGAAGTGGTATCGCGAGCTGTACGCGGCCAAAGCGATCAACCAGGATTTTGCATTGCTCAACGGCGCGCAGCAAGCGGATCTGTTCAAGAAAGGCAAGGCCGGCATTATCATCGCTGTCGACAGCAATGTGAAGAACTATCCGAAAGATCTGCAGCTGGTAGATTCGAAGAGTGAAGTGGGCGTCATTCAAGGCCTTTCAGGGCCTGAGGGCTTAAGAGCTTCCTCGACAGGCGGCTCGCTCGGCGGATTTTTGTTCTCCAAAAGCTCGATAAAAACAGAAGAGGAGCTGCTCCTGATTCTTGGCTTCTTCGACAAGTTATCCTCTCCTGAGGCCATGACCATTGCCTATCGCGGTATGAAAGATGTAGATTATAAGATGGAAGACGGCTTCGTCGTACCTAACGAAGTGCAGTCTGATGAGGCCAAGGCAGGAATCGCCGCGTTTAGCGAGCTGGCTGTCGCACACGTAAAAGTAGGCGTACCTCTGAAGGTGACCCCGTTCACCGAGCTGGTCAGCGGCATGGTCGCAGCCAACGAGAAGATCGCCGTCTATGACGTAGCCGGTCCCCTGATCTCGAATACCAAAAACGAGAAGGGGCCGGAGCTGGACAAGATGAAGACGGATGCGATCGTGAAGTTCATTATGGGTCAAATCGACGAAGCCGGCTATCAGAAGGCGATTGAAGATTGGAAGAAAGCGGGCGGCGATCAGGTCATCGTAGAGCTCACCGAAGAATATAAGAAGGCGCAAGGCAAGTAAACGATAAGGCCGCGGCAACAGGGAGGAACGACCATGAGCTTTCGCCAGATGACTTATTTGAATAAATTGCTGGTGTATGGGTTCCTCCTTGGCGTCGTACCTCTCGCAATCCTTGGATTCCTGTCCTATTCCCGCGCTTCGGCAACGATTCAGAAGTATGTGGAAGCCGGCAATCTGCAAATTCTAAAGCATAGCCAGCTTGCCGTCGAGCAAAATATGAAGACCGTCGAGACTGCCCTCGTGGCCTTCCTCAACAGCCCGCAAGGCACGGATTTGTACAATATCCCGCTTGATAATAATAAGTACGGGCCGTTCAGCGAGCTCGAATCCAGCATGCGCCAGCTGCAAATCTATGAGACTGGCGTTTTCGACGTGACGTTATACAACATGCAATACCTTTGGCGGGTCAACAATGCGGGGATTGCCACGCTCGATAATAAAGAAGAGGAGCTGCTGCCCTACCAGGATTTTCTGAATTCTTCCTTGAATTCCACCTGGATTAACAATGAGCATGGCATCCGTTTTCTGAAGAAGAGTCCGCTCTATGTAAAGAACCCGGCGATGCTAGTCGTGGCGGATATCCCGTATTCTCATCTCGGCAAGCTGCTGCTCCGGACGAATCCGCTAGGCAGCACAGCGATCCTGAACAGTCGCAGGGAACTGATGCTCGGTCAGGATCAGGGCTCCGTACAGCAGCTGCTTGGCCATGCGGAGCTGATGAAGAAGCTGTCCGGCGACGATCTTGAGGGACAGTTAGTCGTAAAGCGCGGCGGCAAATCATACGGCGTGACCTTCGTCCGCTCCACCTATTCGGGATGGTATTATATCGCAGCCGCTTCAATCGACGAGATCACCAAGGAATCACGGTCGATCGGGCAGTTTATCTGGTGGATCTGCGCCGGCATTCTGTTGTTGATATTGCTCGCCGCCTGGTTCGGCTCCAACAATATGTATCGGCCGATACGCAAGCTACACAGTGCGATTGTCGGATCGGGGGACAAGTCGGGCGATCCTGGCGACAGCAAGGAGGATCATATTCAGCAGATCGGCCAGCGCGTGACGAAGCTGCTCGACCGGGAGAAGAAGATGTCCAGCCAGATCGAAGGCTACACGGCGCAGCTCGAGGCGTTTTTCGTACAGAAGCTCATCCTGGGCGATGTGCGCAAACGTGAAATCGACGAGAAGCTGGACATGTTCGGCTATGCGGCCGATTGGCGCCATATGACGGTGATGGCGGTGGAGATCGATACGCTGGAAGGAACGCGGTACAGCCGCAACGATCAGGATTTGCTGCTGTTCGCGATCAGCAATATGGTCAACGAGATTATTCCGCAGACGAACCGGCTGGCGCCGATCGTCTCCGGCAGCAGCCAGTTAAATGTGCTGGGCACGGCGCCGGACGATCCGGAGGCATGGAACGCCGAACTGCAGTTATGGGCGGAAGCGATTCAGAAGGCGGCGTCCAATTATTTGGACGTGACGGTCAGCGTCGCCTTGAGCAGGCCGGCAGCGCAGTGGACGGATGTGCCGCGGGCTTACCGGGAGGCTGGTGAAGCGCTGAACTATCGGGTGCGACTCGGCAACGAAGCGATTATTTTCAGCGAAGACGTTGTATCCGGGCCAGCCGAGACCATTCATTATCCGCTGAAACTGGAGCAGGAGCTGCTCGCTTCGATCAAGAGCGGGTACCGGCTGCAGGCCGAGGAGCAGCTGCGTCAATTCATGCAGGAGCTGGTACGGCCGCCGTTCCACTTTCAGGAATACCAGCTGAGCTTATTTAGGATGCTGACCGAGATTACCGGTCTGCTGCAGGCCGAAGGGATTTCGTTTAGTGAACTGGCGGGCGGAGAGGCACCGCTCATTGAACAGATGTCCCGGCTCCGAACGGTGGAGGAGATGGAGGAGTGGTTCCAGCAAAAGCTAATTACGCCGGTCATCACCGTCTTGGAAGAGCGCCGCAGCTCCCAGTTCCAAAATATTTCCGAAGCGGTCATTCAGATGATTCACGAGGACTTCGATACGCTGCTCACGCTGGAGCTATGCGCTTCCCGGATCCATTATCATCCGCATTATGTGAGCAAGGTGTTCCGTCAAGAGACCGGCGTGAATTTCAGCGAATATTTGCTGAAGCATCGGCTCGAGATGGCGAAGGGCTGGTTGACGGAGACGAGCATGACCGTGACGGAGATTGCCGAGAAGCTCAAGTATACGAGCCCGACTAACTTCATTCGCTACTTCCGCAAGATTGAAGGCATTACGCCCGGACAGTATCGGGAGAGAAATGCCGGGAGCGTATCCAAGGACGAATAGGAACAAGTTCAGCGCTTGCCTTTAAAGAGGCGGCGCTGTTTTTTTGCGCATAGAGCGATGTGAAGGAATGAATAGCCTCGTATTACTTGCGGAACAGGTGTTGGCTGAGCGGCCCTTATCGTCAGCACGTTAGTTCATGAATATAGACTGCGATGCGAATTCGTAAGAAAATCAATCTGAATTCATAGAAGGAAACAACGGCAAGGAGGTGGGAGTGGATCCATGATCAGCCTCAATCGTATCCGTTCGGCTATACTGTCAGCGGAGTACGAACGGGATCGCCTTCTGGGCGTGCGGCTAACGGATGAACGGAAGAAGTCTATCGTTCAGTCCGAGATCTTCGCCCGGCTAGTGGAGGACATTAGGCTGGAGTCGGCCAGGGCCAGACAGGAGCCGATTCCGGCGCTTCCGTTCTCCAAGTTTCATCTGTTCGTGAAGCAAGGTACGCGCGCGGAATACCAAAAGGCCTACTATGAACGTCGGGGCAGGCTGCTTGCCCTGGCGCTTGCGGCTTGGTTGCTTCCGGAAGAAGCGGCGCTCGAGACGCTGGAGGATCTGATCTGGGCGATCTGCGAGGAGCATTCGTGGGCGTTGCCCGCACATCTGCCATGGAGCTACGAACAACTGGTCGAATCGCGCGTCCCGATGGCGCAGACGGTCGACTTGTTCGCGGCGGAGACGGCGCACGCGTTGGCGGAAACGCTGTATCTCCTGGAGGATCGACTCAATCCTTGGGTCGTGCATCGGGTTAAGGAGGAGCTCGAGCGCCGGGTGTTCGGGCCGGTATTCAGCTCCGCCTACACCTTTCGCTGGGAGTGGCGCACGAGCAACTGGGCATCCGTCTGCGCCGGAGCGATAGGGATGGCCGCATTACTTATGGTTGAAGACGGCGAGCGCCTGGCCGGCATGATCGGTCGGCTCACCGGCGCGATCGCATGCTTTCTGGAAGGCTTCGGAGAGGACGGCTGCTGCACGGAAGGATTCAGCTACTGGGAATACGGATTCGGCTATTATGTATATTTCGCCGAGATGCTGAGGGCGTATACCGGAGGGGGGCTCGATCTGCTTCAGGGAGACAAGATCGCCGCTATCGCCCGTTTCCCGGCTGCCGTGGCGCTGACTTCGCCGCAATCCGTCAACTTTTCGGATAGCGTAGAGCAGCCGTTCCTCAGCACCGGTCTGCACAGCAGACTGTACGAACGCATTCAAGCGCCGCTGCCGGAGATGACCAGGACAGCCCGATTTCATGAGAATGCGACGTACCGGTTTCCGCAGATGGTCCGCAATCTGATCTGGACGGATCCGACCCATCTCAACCGGCCGATTACGACAGGCACCTACTTATTCTCCGATGCCGACTGGGTTGTAGACAAGCGGATGCTCGGGGGGACCTTGTTCGCATTCGCCGCTAAGGGGGGGCACAACGACGAGCCGCATAATCATAACGATCTAGGTCACTTTCTTCTGCATGCAGGAGGCGAGACGCTGCTTGTCGACCTGGGACAAGGCGCATACACCCGCGATTATTTCGGAGAGAAGCGATATGAGCAGGTGCATGCTTCCTCGGAAGGGCACGCCGTACCGGTCATTAACGGCTGCGTTCAGGGGACGGGGAAATCTTACCGCGGGATCGCCTTAGAAACGGATATTCGCGAACGGACGCTGGCCGTTAAGCTGGATCTGACCGAAGCGTACCCGGTGGAAGCGGGTCTAAACGTCTTCTGCCGGACCTTCCAATGGGCTTGCGAACCCGAACGCGGGGAGGCCGAGCTGACGCTGACGGATGCGTTCGTCTTCCGCGAGTCCGATAACCGGCTCTCCGAAACCTTTATCAGCCTGGCGGCGCCTATTATCGGGAAGGGCTGTATCGCCTGGGAAGGGCGGCAGGGGAAGGTGGTGATGTATTACGAGGCAAACTTGCTGACTGCGAAGCATGAGGTGCTCCGAAATGATGCCAACCCGGTTCGCACCCGCGTCGTTCACCGCGTTCGTCTGCATGCAGTCAAGGTGCCCGAACAAGCGGTTTTTGTATTCCGGTTCCGCTGCATGTCCAAGCCGAGCTGACTGAAACCCGCGGCCTGCCCCCGAACCGAGTAATCGGAATTACGAAGATGTAATCGCTTCCATTATTTCAAATCTGAAGGGAGTTGTGTAATTGATGAGGTCTAAAAAAGGGTTCAACAGGTTGTTGGCGGTTTTATTAGTTTTAAGCTTCGTTTTTTCGGTCGGGTTGGTTCAACCGAAAGCGGCATCCGCGGCCGTATTGTTTTCCGACGATTTCGAAGACGGAGACGCGGCCGGCTGGTCCGTCGTGAAAGGAGGGGCAACGAATTTTAGCGTAATATCGGACAGTACGATGGTTTACAAGGCTCAATATTCGAGCGGAGGCATCACGGAGAAATTAGCCGTTGCCGGAAACGCGGGATGGACGAATTATGCCGTGGAAGCGAAATTAAAACTGCTTTCGGGCAGCAACACAGGGTTGATCGCAAGATACGTCGACGACAATAACTTTTACTATCTAAGAATCGACAGTTCGAACGATAACATACAGCTGAGTAAAAAAGTAAACGGCACCTTCGCGCTTATCGCCGAAACGGCGATGACCATTAATACCAATACGGCCTATCAACTCAAATTAACGGTAGATGGCGTAAACTTAACCGGATTTGTGGATGGGGTACAAAAAATCAGCGCTTCCGATACCGCCTTTTCCGCAGGGAAAATCGGCACGAGAGGAACTTCTTCCACGTTCACCCTCGACAATGTCACCGTTTCGGACGCTCTTTCTCCGAATGCCGCTACCGTTACAGCCAAAAAAACGTTAAGTCCGATTTCCGTAAACGGGGTTCTGGACGAGTCAGTCTGGACGATCGCCCAAAGCGCGTCCAAGGTGGTACAAGGCACGATTGACAACACCGTAACTTACGGGACGCTGTGGGACGACAAGTATTTATATGTAGGCGTAAAGGTGCTTGACGGCAATCTGTACAACGATTCGTCAACGGACCCCTTCGACGATGATTCGGTCGAACTCTTTATCGACGCCGATCATAATCGCGGCACTACGTACGATTTAAAAGACTGGCAGTTCCGCAAAAGGTACAACGACACCGGTCTGTTTGAAAAATTGGACGAAACCGTCGGCGTAAAGCATGCTTGGTCGGCGATAGCAGGCGGATATGCGGTCGAGCTGGCCATCCCGTGGATCAACTTAGGCATCTCGCCTTCGGCGCAGACCGTCATCGGCTTCGACATCGCTGTCAACGATGACGATAACGGGGGAGTCCGTGACGGGCAGCTCGTATGGGCGGGCACTGCGAATAATTGGAATAATACCTCGGGATTCGGTGACTTGATTCTGTCCGCGACGACGGTCGGAACGCCGCCGACGCCGCCAACGGCGCCGCAGCCGGTCAACCGTTATGTGACGCCGCAGGGGGCGGGGACAAAAGACGGAAGCAGCTGGGCCAACGCATTCAAGGGCGACCAAGTCGGCGGGCTGCAGGCTGCATGGAATGCAACGGGCGTTACGAACACGCTTTTCGTAGGCAGCGGAACTTACACGGTGCCGCAGACGTTAAGCTTGTCGAACGGCGGCACGGACGTCTTGCATATGAAGAAGCTTATCGGCACGGATACGGGCGGCGGGCTGCCTGAATTCAGAGGCGACTTCACGCTGGCCAGCCAGGGCTCGCGAAAATTCATAGACGTGCCGCTTGGCGTCGGCTATTGGCAGATTCAGGATATCGTTATCGGCAACTATTTTTACGGCATTTATGTCAATGGGCAGAGCGAAGGAATCCGCATCTATAACGTGAGCGTTCATGACATGAGCGACGGCATCTACTTCTGGGGCAAAGCGACGCGTTCTAACTTGAATGCGGGTACGCATGACATCGTAGTTAAAGGCGGCAATTATACCAATTATACGAAAAGGGCCGTTCGATTCCGCAACGGCAACTATATGGCGAGCGTTATTGGCGTCAATGCCGACGCGGGAGGTCAGGCGAATTGGCACTCGGGCAATTTCCCGTTCGGCTTTAGCATCGGGAATTCGCCGGCGGAGTCCCCTTACATTTTCGATCACGATATTTTGTTCCAGGACGTGACCGCCCGCAATAGCTGGCACCAGGACGGCACCAACTATTGGAACGGCGACGGATTCACGGCAGAGCGCTCGTCGTACAATTTAACGTATGTGCGCAGCAAGGCGTTCGACAGCACGGACGGCGGCTATGACGATAAATCGAAAAATCCGGTGTATATCGATACGGTCGCTTTCGGCAACAAGCGGAACTACCGGTTGTGGTCGGCGGAAAAAGCGACCCTGATCCGTGCCATCGGCGGGTATTCGTTCAAGCGGGGCGGAAGCGGAGACGCACTCAATCTGCATGTGACCGGCGACGGTAATGTAGATGCTTACTACAGCACGTTCTGGAACAGTCAGAATTCGGAGATCGGACTCGAAGACGCGGGTACGGTCAATATTGTCGATTCGATTATCGGCAAAAATAACGGAACGTCTCTGTATAACTTATCCGGCGGACAATTAAACGTCGTCAACTCGGATGCATACGTGCTTGGCTTGCAGGGGACGGACCCCCAATTGGTAAACGGAAGCAACTCAGCCTGGGAAGGCGGCAGCAGCGATTTCAACAGCCAAGCTTACGGCAATACGAAAGGTTATACGTATCCGGGCCCGAATAACACGCCCTACACGGTTCAGATCAACTCGGGCAACCTTTCATTAAGTTTATACGGAAGCAGCACGATCAGCGCGCAGGTGCTGGACGGCAACAACAATCCGGTGGCGGATCCCGGTAATATCATTTGGTACAGCAAAGACGGATTCATTACTCGGCTTTTGCAGTCGCGCGGAGCAAGCGCCACCGTGCAAGGCTTGAATGCCGGAACGACAGACCTTATAGCGGTGTATAAAGGCGAAGAAGCGAAAATCTCGGTCACCGTAAGTTGATTCTGTAAGAGATTTTACTAAAAGGAGTACGTAGACGCCGCTGCCCGCTACTTTCCCCAACGGATAAACTTGTTGATCAACGCGTAAAAGGGGCTCGAATCCAGGTCCGCGAATCCGTTCATATCGCCGATCAGATCGGCGAACAGGAAGGGCAGCAGTCCGATCGCGAGCGCGGCGACGACCAACCCGACCGTTAAGCTCCGTAACAAGCGGCTCCATACGATCATGAGGCTCATCTCCTTCTATTTTATACTGTACGACGAAGAAGCGATCGCCCCGGATGAGGTGCGATCGCTTTTTCTCTTTACACGACGATCTCCCGCTTCTTGAAGAACGTCTTCAGCGCGTTGTACACCTCGGACTTCTCGCGGATCACGTAATAAAGGAACTGCTGATGGTCCAGATGCTTGTAGGCCGACATCAGCGTGCTTGAACGATTGTACTGGTTGACCTCGCCGTAGCCGAAAATATTGGCGCGGCCCAGCAGCTCCTTGATCAGACGGACGCAGCGCTCATTGTCGCTCGTCAGGTTGTCGCCGTCGGAGAAGTGGAACGGGTAAATGTTGTAGCTCGACGACGGATAACGGCTGTCGAGAATTTCGAGCGCCTTGATATAGGCGGACGAGCAGATCGTGCCGCCGCTCTCCCCGCGCGTGAAAAACTCCTCCTCCGTCACTTCCTTCGCCTCGGTATGATGCGCGATAAAAACAATTTCCACCTTTTCGTATTGACGGCGGAGGAAACGGGTCATCCAGAAGAAAAAGGAGCGCGCGCAGTATTTTTCGAAGGATCCCATCGATCCCGACGTATCCATCATCGCGATGATGACGGCGTTGTTCTGCGGCTTTACGATCTCCTCCCACGTCTTGAAGCGCAGGTCGTCCGGCGAGATGCCGGCGATCTCGGCCCGCCCGTCCCGGGAGTTGCGCCGCAGGTTCTCGAGAATCGTCCGCTTCTTGTCGATGTTGGACATGATTCCCTTGCGCCGGACGTCCGTGAACCGGATCTCGGTCGACTCGATGATCTCCTTGTCCTTGCGCTTCAGATAAGGAAGCTCGAGCTCCTCGAACAGCATGTTCTCAAGCTCCGCGATCGAGACTTCGGCTTCGACGACGTCTTCGCCGGGCTCGCTGCCCGCGCCTTCGCCTTTGCCGCCTTTCGCCGCCGGATCGGTTCCCAGTACGTCGCCAACCTGGCTGTCGCCGTCTCCTTGGCCGACATGCTTTTTCTTGTTGTGATTGTAAACGATATGGTATTCGTCCATGCTGCGGATCGGAATCTTAATGATCTGTTTGCCGTTCGACATGACGATATTTTCTTCGGACAGCAGGTCGGGCAGGTTCTGCTTCAGCGCCTCGCGGACTTTTTTCTGGTGACGCGACTGATCCTGGTAGCCCTTGCGGTGAAGCGACCAATCTTCTCTCGATAAGATGAACGATGGCTTGTTCACGATTTTTCGCACCCCTTTTCGGCCTTCTGCTCCGGTATGCATTTAATATATTCGGCTTTGGCCGTACGATGTGTGCGAATTGGAGCGGGCTGCCGCGACTGTTTAATTTTCCGATTCTGGGACGCATACAATGGGGTAAAGGGATGAAAAAGAACGTTTTGAATCATCATGAAAATGATGACAAACGAAAAGGAGCGATGAGACGGGTGAAGGATACGATCGATAAAATGATCTCGCTGGGATTGGGAGTCGTCGTCGCGAGCAAGGAACAGATCGAGAAGACGGTCGACGAGCTGGTGCGAAAGGGAGAAGTCGGGCGCGAGGAATCCAAAGGGCTCGTTGACGAGCTGATGCGAAAAGGCGCGGAGGCGCGGAGCAAGATCGAGGAGATGGCGCAGGAGAAGGCTAGCGCCTTCCGCGGAGACAACCGGTTCGTCACCCGCGAGGAGCTGGCGGCGCTCCAGCTCCGGATCGAGGCGCTCGAGGAGAAGATGCGCCAGGCAGAGATACGTCCGGCAGAAATGTGAGCGCGGTGCCGACATGAGCGCGGGTAAAAGGATACGGCAGCTCCGGCGTTACCGGACGATCGCGACGGCGCTGGCGCGCAACGGGTTCGGGTACGTGTCCGACGAGCTCGGGCTGGTCGACAAGCTTGCGTTTTTCCGCGTCGCGGAGCGCAACGACATCCGAACGAAGAGCGTCGGCGAACGGCTGCGGCTGATGCTGGAGGAGCTGGGGCCGACGTTCGTGAAGCTGGGTCAGCTGGCGAGCACGCGGCCGGACTTGATTCCGGCTCCGATCTTAAAGGAGCTCGAGCAGCTTCAGGATCAGGTGCCGCCGTTTGCCTTCGCGGAGGCGTCGCGCATTATCGAGCGCGAGCTGGACGCTCCCCTGATCGACTTGTTCGATCGCTTCGAAGAGACGCCGATTGCGGCTGCCTCGATCGGACAAGTCCATCGGGCCACGCTGAGTGATGGAACGGAGGTCGCGGTGAAGGTGCAGCGTCCGGACATCTCAGCCCAGATGGATACCGACCTTGCGATTCTGGCGGATCTGACGCGCCTGGCCGAGCATCGTCTCGAATGGGCGCGGCAGTACAGGCTGCGCGACATGGTCGAAGAATTGGCGAAGGCGTTGCGAGCCGAGCTTGATTACGGCGCCGAAGCCCGTAATGGAGAGCGGTTCGCCAAGATGAGCGAGAAGTGGGCGCATATTGAGGTGCCCAACGTGCATTGGGACTACTGCTCGCGGCGCGTCCTGACGACGGATTACATAGAAGGCATCAAGCTTTCCGACCGTATGCAGCTGGACGCTGCCGGGCTGCCCCGGCGACTCCTCGCCGAGCGGTATGCCGCGACTTTATTCGAGCAAACGCTGGTCGAGGGCTTTTTTCACGGGGATCCGCATCCCGGGAACGTGCTCGCGCTTTCCGACGGCCGGCTCGCGCTGCTGGATTTTGGCATGGTCGGACGCCTGACGCCCGCAGCCAAACGCAATTTCGCCGCATTCGTAATCGCGCTTCGCAATCAGAGCACCAGGGGCGTGCTGCGCGCCATCGCCAATATGGGAGCGATTCCGGAGGACGTGGACGACGAGCGCCTCTATGCCGATATCGACGAGATGCGGGACAAGTATTACAAGGTTCCCTTCGACCAGATCTCGATGGGGGAAGCCGTGCAGGATCTGTTCGCCGTCGCGTTCCGCCATCGGATCCAAGTACCGGCGGAGCTGACGCTGCTCGGCAAGACGATGCTGACGATGGAAGGCGTCGTGTCGTCGCTCGATCCCGACTTCAGCGTGTTCGACGTGGCCGAGCCGTTCGGCAAAAAGCTGCTGCGCGAGCAGTTGAACCCGGCGCGGATCGCCAAGGCCTGGATCGAGGAGGCGCCGGAGTTCGCCGAGCTGATCCGGGAGGTCCCTGCCGGACTTAGGCAATGGTCCAAGCTGGTGCACAAAGGCCGTATCCGGGCGGAGATCGAGATCGCCCAGGTTGACAAGATGACCAAGAAGCTGAACCGGATCAGCAATCGGCTGTCGTTCAGCATCGTACTGCTTGCGCTCAGCATCATTATGGCGGGGCTCATCATCGGAGCCGCGCTTGGCCATGCGGAGACGTCGATCTGGCGCTTTCCCATCATTGAGACGGGCTTCGTCATTGCCTCGCTCATGTTCGGATGGCTGATTTACGCTATCATTCGTTCCGGCAGGTTCTAGCTTCTACCCGCAGCACAGCCTCGGGGACGTTCCTGCGCTTTTGCAGGATGGCCCCGAGGCTGTCTCGCGTTAAAAGCCGCATGAGATGCTGTCGGAGCCGGCTCTCGCGGTTATTTGACCGCGCCGGCCGTGATGCCGCTCGCGATCTTGCGCTGGAATAAAATGTAGACGACGAGCACCGGTATAATCGTGATCAGCAGCGCGGCGAACAGCGGACCCCACTCGGTGCGGTACTGCATCTCGGCCTGCAGGACGCCGATCTCGACCGGCAGCGTGTATTGCTTCGGATCGTTGATCAGCACCGTGCCCACGACATATTCGTTCCAGATGTTCAGGACGTTGATGATGGCGACGGTGACGAGCCCGGGCTGCGAAAGGGGAAGCATGATCCTGAAGAACGTTCCATAATACGAGGCCCCGTCGATGACCGCCGACTCCTCGAGCTCCTTGGGCAGCGACTTGAAAAATCCGACGAGGACGAACACGCCGAAGGCGAGCACGCTCGAGGCGTACACGAGGATGAGGCCGAACCAGGTGTTGATCAGGTGGAGCGAATTCAGCAGGAAAAACAGCGGAATGAGCGCCAGCACGAACGGCACCATCATCGAAGCGATGTAGAACAGGTAGAGGAGGCCGCTGCCCTTGAAGGAATAGCGGGCGAGGACGTAAGCCGTCGAGGCCGAGAGCAGAAGCCCGAGCGCGGTCGATCCGGCGGTGATGACGAGCGAATTGACGAAGTAAGCATCGAAGTTGTATTTATCCCATACATACGAGAAGTTGGACCAGAGCAGCGGCAGCTTCGGCAGCGCCCAAGGCGCATTGGCCAGGAACTGGGCGTTGTTCTTCAAGGCGTCCAGCAGCGTCCATGCGAGCGGGTACAGGACCGCAAGGCTCCATACGAGCAGGATGGCGTAAAAAATCGTTTTGGCGGCCGGGTTGCGAAGTCCCAGTTTCATCGTCGTATCCCCCTAACTCATCTCGATCGTTTCCCGGTGAAGCAGCCGCTGCAAGGCGACGGTCGTGATCAGCGACGTGACCAGGATCAGCACGCCGATCGCGGCGCCGAAGCCGAAGTGGTATTGGCGGAACGCCATTTGGTACAAATACGAGCCCATGACCTGCGTCGTATTGTCCGGGCCGCCCTCGGTCATGATCCAGACGATGACGAAGGAGCCGTTCAGCGTCGTCATCATGATGTTGATGATGGACACCTTCATTTGTTCCCATACGAGCGGCAGCGTGATATGGCAAAATTGGTGCCATTGGTTGGCGCCCTCCAGCTCGGCGGCCTCATACAGGGAATCCGGCACGTTCTGGATCGCCGCGATGAGCAAGATCATGTAGAAGCCTATTCCCGCCCAGACCGACGGCGGCAGCAGCATCCAGATCGTATGCGACGTGAAGCCGAGCCAGGTGATCGCGACCGGCTCCTTCGTAAAGAGGGAGAGGAAGGCGTTCAGGAAGCCGATCTGCGGATTGTATATAAAGTTCCAGAGGACGCCGATGACGACCACGGAGATGACGTTCGGGATAAAGTAGATCGAGCGGAAAAAGCCGGACATTCGGAAGCCGAATCGGGTGAGCGCTACCGCGAAAAACGTCGCGAGCAGCATGATGCCGGCGATCTTGCCGGCCACGAGGAAGTAATCGTTGCCAAGCGCCTGCCAGACGATCGGGTCGCGCAGCATGTCCTTGAAATTTTGCAGGCCGATGAAGTCCATATGATCAGACATGCCGGACCAGTCGAAGAGCGAATAGTACAAGGCTTTGATGACCGGATAGATGGTGAATACGCAGAAAAACGCAAGCGTCGGAATCGTAAAGCTGGCGATGAACAAGCCGCGCTGCCATTTGGCGGTACCGGATGTCTTCAAGTAGGCCCCCGTCCTTTCCTATCCATGAGCCGAAGGAGACCCGGCTGCCGGGCCTCCTCGAGCCTAAAGCATGGATGTTTTTTTATTTGCTGACCTTGGCGGCGGCGTCGGTCACGCGCTTTACCCATTCGTCCGGCGTGATTTTGCCGATCGAGAGCGCGTCGGTCGCGTCCCACATGACTTTCTCGACGTCTGCGTTAAACGTGATCATCGGGATGACGACCGTGTTCGGGTCGGTCAGGAACTTGGCCGCGTCCTTGACGAAGTTCGGCGCGCTGGAGCTTGATATGTCGCCTTTGATGTTGGACGGCGCGCCGCTCAGCTCTGCCCACTGCGAAGCTTGCGCCTCGGAGAAGATGAAGGACAGGAATGCCTTGGCCGCTTCCTTGTTCTTCGCCTTGCTCGCGATCGCGACCGACGCGGTGGACGTGTTGGCGACGACTTTGCCGCCGGCCTTCTGCGTGACCGAAGGGATGAACCCGAAGTCGAAGCCGGACGGAATGTCCTTGCTCATCTCGTTCGGCAGCCAGAGGCCGTTCGGAATGAACGCGTCTTTGTGTTGCAGGAACGACATTTGCGAATCCGTGTGGTTGATTTGAATGGAAGCCTTGTCGATGAAGCCCTTGTCACGCAGCTCCACGATCTTGTTCAAGCCGGCCATGACGGCCGGGCTCTTGAACGCGTCGACCTTCGAATCCGCCATGTCCTGCAAAATTTTATAGTCGTCGTTGTTCGCCGAGACGATCGCGGGGAAGAGGAAGGCGTCCTGGATGTAATACGGGTATTTGCCGGTATGGATAAAAGGCGTGACGCCGGCGGCCTTGATCGTATCCGCGGCAGCGATGAACGAATCGTAGTCGGTCGGCTCGGTCCAGCCTTTTTCCTTGAACAGCGCCTTATCCCAGAAGATCCCCCACGAGTTCAGGACGAGCGGGATGTTGTAGATTTTGCCGTCATATTGCTGCGGCTGCTGCGCCAGAATGTCCTTAATCAAGGTGCCGTCCACGTTTTTCGCCGTCTTGTACCATTCGGTCAGGTCTTCGACCTGGCCGTCCTCGACCATCTGGCGGTCGTTCAGTCCCGCGCCGTCGATGTAGACGAAGTCCGGCGGATTGCCGCCGATCCAGCGCGGTTTGTTCTGCTCGTTGATCTTGGGGCCTCCGCTCTCGATGACGTTCAGGTCGGGATTGGCCGCCTTGAAGTCGGCGATCACTTTTTTCCACCACTTGTCGCCGTAGCCGCCGACGAAGTATTGGATCTCGAAGTCGCCGGTCAGCTTCGTCGCCGCGGCCTCGCCGCTAGCGCCGGCAGAAGCGCTAGGAGCGGCCGATGCGCTTGCCGAAGCGGTCGCCGCGGCGGAGGAAGGGCTCCCCGCGCCGTTATCCTTGTCGTTCGAGCCGCAGCCCGCGAGCGGCAGCACCGCCATCGCGGCGGCCAGCCCGACGGCCGCCATCTTTTTGTTCAATACCAATACCATGCAGCAAAACCCTCCCCGGATATGGATGATACGGTCGCTTAACTTGGCGCCTGCAATCATCATACCGGGGAGGGCGCCGGGGCTCTATCGAATATATTCCGGGAAATCTAGAGGATCTTATGATGTATTACTGGGCGGCGTAGGCGGCGCTGCGGGTGATCGCGAACGATTGCAGCTGGTCCAGCGCGGCCTTTGGCGAGAGGTGGTCGAACAGCACTGCGTCTCCCATTTTGCGCGTCTTGTCGAGGACGGCTTGCCAGGCGGGCTCCTGGATCGGGTAGAACTTGGCCGCCGCCAGGGCGGCGATATCGCGCTTCATCGAAGGATCGTCGGCCGACAGCGTATCGCCGACCGTCGACGTCACCGGGATAAGGCCTTCGCGCACGACCATGTCTCCGTAGTTCGCGTCGTCGTAGAGGAAGTCGAGGAACTTGGACAGGGCGACCGGGTCCGTATGGTCCGTCTTGAACGAGACGAGCACGTCCTGCACGCCGAACGAGACGGGCGCCTGCCCGTCCTTCACCGGTATCGGTCCCGATCCCCATTCAAAGCCCGGAAATTCGCGCGGCACGACGGACGAGAAGTAATTGCCCGAGATCATCATGCCGAGCTTGCCGTCGCCCATGATGCGCTGCTTTTCGTCCCGCGTCGTCACGGTCGGCTCCTGGTCGGTCAGCCCTTCGTCGTACAGATGCTTGAGATAGGTCAGCGCCTCAACGTTGGCCGGCGAGTTGAGTGCCCAGCGCCCGTCCTTGATCCAGTCGCCCCCCGCTCCGAAAAAAAAGTAGGAAAGATAAGCTTGCACCTCGTCGTCCGTCAGGTCGACGCCGAAGCCGCGAGCGTCACCTGCGGAGACGAGCTTGCGCGCGCTCGCTTCGAGCTCGGACCAGGTGGCCGGCGGCTGCCCGATGCCTGCGGCTGCGAACAGCTTCTTGTTGTAGTACAGATTGCGGACAGAGGCGACATAGGGGATTGCGTATTGTTTGTCGTCGAGCCGGTCCATGGCGGCCAGATTCGGATAAAACTTGGACAGCAGCCCAGGCGAGACGATCTCGCTTAGATCGTTCAGGATGCCGGCTTTGGAAAAATGCGCGTAGACGTTCGTGTTGAGCAAGTCCGGCGGCTGGTTGCGGCTGATCATCGCGGTGTAGATGCCGTCCAGCACGTTCCAATTTGCGACCTGCAGCTCGACGATAATGTCCGGATTTTTGAGCTCGAATTCGTGGACGAGCTTCTCGAGATTCGCCTTCGTCTCCGTGC
The DNA here is from genome assembly GCF_042649185.1 of Cohnella sp. GCM10012308. Classification (NCBI taxonomy): domain Bacteria; kingdom Bacillati; phylum Bacillota; class Bacilli; order Caryophanales; family Paenibacillaceae; genus Cohnella; species Cohnella sp. GCM10012308. The sequence goes on along the minus strand of NZ_JBHRYU010000002.1, from coordinate 186,999 downwards.
TGTACTCCGCGGCGACGAACCGGATGAGCGATTGCTTGGGCTCCGCAGGCGCGGCAGGCGCAGGCTGCCGCTTGGCGCAGGCGCCGAGCGGGAGCGCGAGGCATGCTGCGGCGACCAATCCCGCGGCTGCCGCGCGATAGAGGCTTGGCATGTGGATGCCTCCTTTGAGGTGGATGAGATGATTCCGTCGACTAGCTGCCGTCGCCGTCGAACGGGAAAAGCAACTTCTGATTTTCCGGCGCATACATGTTGGACTTGGTCACCACGACCGAATCCGTGTACGAGACCCGGCTTGCGCCTCGCGGTTCCGCGCGCTTCAGCGCCGCCTTCACGCCCAAGTACCCCATGTTGAACGGCTTCTGCACGATAAGCGCGCTCATGACGCCGTCCTCGAGCAGCCGGATCTCGTACACCGAGCTATCGAAGCCGATCAGCTTGATTCGCTGGTCCCCGGCCTCTATGATCGCGCGGGCCGCGCCGAGGGCCGCCGTCTCGTTCAGCGCGACCACGACGCTCGGGGGCTCCGGCATGGCGAGCACGGCTTTCATGATCTCGTAAGCCTTATCCTCCGAATCCTCGCAGTAATAAATCTCCGTCGCGCCGCCCGGATACCCGTTAACCGCTTCCCTGACGCCTGCCTCGCGCTCGCCGGATACGCGAGAGCGCTCGAAGTCGCTAACGATCGCGACGTTCGGCCGTCCGTCCGCCAGATCGGCGGCTGCCTCGCCGGCTTGCCTTCCGGCTTCGCGGTGATCGTTCAGCACGGACACCGGCGCCGTCCCCGACTGAAGCGGCATGTCGATGACGACGACCCGGATACCCGCCTTGCGGATCGCTTGCACCGCCTCGGAGACGCGCGGATCGTCGACGGGGGCGACGACGACGGAGGAGCGGCGGGCGGCCAACGCATCCTGGAGAAGACGGACCTGCGTATCCGCATCCGTCTCCTCCAGCGGGCCCTGAATATCGATCGTCGCGCCCGATTCCTTGGCGGCCGCCGCGGCGCCCGCGCTGACGGCCTGCCAGAAGTTCGAGCGCACGCTGCTCGACTTGAGCACGACGGAGACGGAGCGGTCGCCGCCCTCGGCGAAATAGAAGAGCTTGATATACAAGCCTGCGCAGAGCGCGGCCGCAGCTAGCAGCAAGGTCAACGCCCAGGCGTATTTATGATTGCGCATCGCTAGTTTTCCACCTTCGGTATTTTGATCGTGACGCGCGTTCCTTCATAAGGCTCGCTCTTGATGGAGATGCCGTACGCCGGACCGAAGAACAGGCGGATGCGCTCGTGCGCGTTGCCGACGCCGATCCCTTTGGCCAACCCGGCCTCGACCGGCGCGGGATTCCAGATTTTCTCGATCGTCTCGGCGGTCATCCCGACGCCGTCGTCCTCCACCTCGAAGACGATCGCGCCGTCCTGTTCCCTGCCGCTGACGACGATCGTTCCTTTCTCCGGCAGGTTGCGGATGCCGTGGTAGATCGCATTCTCCACGAAAGGCTGGAGCAGAATCTTGAGCGTCTTGTACTTCAGAATGGCTTCCTCGAATTCGATCCGGTATTCGAGCTGGTTCGCGTAGCGCATTTTCTGGATCAGCATGTAGCTGCGGATATGCTCCTGCTCCACGCTGATCGTCACGAGCTCCTGGTCTTTGGCGATGCTCGCGCGGAACAGGCGGGCGAGCGCGGACGTCATGAGCACGACCTGTTCGTGCTGCTTCTGCTCGGCCATCCAGACGATCGAATCCAGCGTGTTGTACAGGAAGTGCGGATTGATCTGCGACTGCAGCAGGGCGAGCTCACTCTTGCGCTTGTTTTCCTGCGTGGAAATGGCCTCGGACATGAGGTTTTTGATCTGGCCGACCATCATGTTGAAGGTCCGGCTGAGCTGTCCGATCTCGTCCATCTGCCGTACCGGCGCCTTGACCTCGAAATTGCCTTTTTCCACGAGCCGCATGTTCCGCTGCAGGTTGCGGATCGGCCTCGACAGCCGGTGGGAGAGCGCCACCGAGAGCAGGAGCGCGACCGCGATGCCGATCAGGGAGATGAGCAGCGAATTGCGAAGCGTCTCCTTGTATCCGATCAGGTCGCCTGCATAAGCGACGCCGACGATCTTCCAGCCGAAGTTCGTGTCCTGCACCGAGTAGAAGCGCTTGCCGTTCTCGTCGTCTACTGCGAAGGAGGTGCCGCTAGGTGCCCGCAGCACGTCCGCGATGCGTTCCGTCCGCAGGGAGCTGTAGATGAGCTGCTGCTGAGGATGGTAGACGATGTCGCCCTCCCGGTCGACGATGAACACGTAACCCTTTTTACCGATGTCGATTCGTCTCAGCAGGTCGCTAACCACGCTCAGGTTCAGATCGACGAGGAAAATGCCGTCCGCGGTGATTCCGTCCGTATTTTTCAGCTCGCGCGAGAGCGATACGACCCAGCGGTATTCGTCCTTGATGATGTTTTGCACATGCGGCGCGGAGATGACGGACTTGCCCCCGGCCTGGCGGGCGCCGATATACCAGGACTGCTCCTTGGGCGGCGCGTTCGGGTTCAGCGTCGTGATGCGGCGGTCGCTCACGTACCGTCCGTTGTAGCCGAACACCATGATGGAGGCGATATCCTTGCGGGTGTACAAAATGGATTGGAACAGATCCGAAATGCGTTTTTCGTACGGCCGTCGCTCTTCGTCGGTAATAAAGCTGTTGCTGGAAATGTAGTATTTGACGTCCTTGTTCGTCAATGCGAGCAGGGAAATGTTCTCCATGTTGTCGACGTAGGATTGAATGTTCGTGTTGACCTGCTTGATGACCTCCTCAATGTAGTTCTCGGAGTTGTGCCGGACGGCGCCGGCGGACAATCGGTAGCTGAAGAAGGTCGTCGCGGCGATCGTCAGCAGGATGAGGCAGGAGAAGGCGACGGCGATGCTGGCCTGAATGCTCTTGAGCGGGAAAATCGGCAGAAAAGGCCTGAATTTTCTCAGCATGTCAGCGGCGCTCCTCCCGGTCCGAGAGATCGCGGTAGTCCCGAGGCGACATGCCGGCATGCTTTTTGAACAGCAGGCTGAAGTAATTCGGATCGGCGTACCCGACCTTGCCGGCAATCTCGTAAAACTTGAGCGGCGTCGTCCGAAGCAGCGTCTTGGCCTTGTCCATCCGCACCCGGGTCAAATATTCGACGAACGTCTCGCCTGTGTGCTGCTTAAACATTTGGCTGAAGTAGCTCGTACTCATCAGGACATGCCTGCAAATCTCCTGCAGGGTCAGCTTGTCGCTCGGATAATTGGCTTCGATATAGGCCGTTGCCTTGCCGATCTGCTCGCGAATGAACCGGTTGCGGCTGCTCGCCGCGGCCTCTATCATGGCCGCGACGATCTCTTTGAGCCAGTGTTCGATCTCGTCGAGCGTCTTGAATTTATAAACGTCGGTGAGCCAGAGCGGGAGCGCCTCCGAGCCGCTGCGAATCCCCATTTCCTGCATGACGTCGGTCAACGTCAGGACGAGCTTCTGCATATGAAGAAAACAGGCTTCGATCGGCAGCCGCGACATTTTAAGCTCGCGTACGCTGTCTTCAATATGCGCGTAAGCTTCGGCGGACGAGCCCGTCCGCACGGCGGCGGCAAGACGGCGGCACCCGTCGTCCGGCGAAGGCGCGGCGGGCGGCTCGCCCTCCAGGTCGGCGATGCCCAGCACGCGGTTTTTACCCATCAGGAAGCGGTAGTCCAGCGCCGACAGCGCCCCGCGGTACGACTGCGGCAGCTGCTCCGCCGAAGCGCAAGGCCTGCCGATGCCGACGGTAAGCGTGAAGCCGAGGAACCGGTCCACGTGATGCCTGACCTCCTCGGCGATGCCGAACGCCTGCTCGTAGAGCGCACTCTCGTCCTCGTGGCCGAAGAGGACGGCGACCATTCGCTCCTCCCGCGTGCGGAACAGCAGGACGTCTTCGCGGCCCTGCACCGTTTCCTCGAAAATATTGTAGGCGGCGAAGCGAAGAAACTCCGCGTCGTGCGCGTCGCTGAAGTGGGTCTCCCGATCGCCGAAATCGTCGATGTCCGCAGCCAGCGCCAGATACGGCGGAGAAGCGGCAGGAATGCCGAAGTAAGCGAATCGCTCTTCGATCTCCGGCCGGGAAAGGCCGAGCGCGACGAGACGCTCCAGAAAACGTTCCTTGAGCAGCGGCAGGCTCTGATGCAGCTGGCTGTGCAGGCGCGTGAGATCCTCGCGGCGTTGCATTTCCTGGTCCATCTCTGCGCGAATCTTGTCCAGCAGCGTCCGGATCTCAGCCGCGGTAATCGGCTTAAGGATGAAGTCGGACACCTTCAGACGGATCGCCTGCTGCGCGTATTCGAACTGGTCGTAGCCGGTCAGGATCAGCACCTTGATATAAGGATAATTCGCGGCGATGAGACCGGTAAGCTCGAGTCCGTCCATAAAGGGCATGCTGATATCGGAAATGACGAGATCGGGCCTCGCGTCTTCGATCGCATCCCACGCTTCACGGCCGTTGGCGTAGTCGCCTACGAGCGCGAAGCCGTGCTTTTGCCAATCGATCGTGTTTTTCAAGCCGTCGCGGACGACCGCCTCGTCGTCGACGAGGATGACTTTGTACATAAGGTGTTCGCTCCTCCGCTTGAATCCTCGCTCTCATCATAATCGAACCTGCGCCGGCGAAAGGGGAAAAAAACGATTTTCAGGGGGCAATAATCGATTATTCAGGCTGGTCCCCCGTTTAAGCGGGCAGGCATGCATCATGCCATTTTGCAAATTTTACTGTTCAAAACCCAATCAAGTAGATATAATTCCATATCATGCCATTTAAATGAAAGTAGGAGACGAAACATGTCCTTTTTGCCCGCGGATCAGCAAGAGCCCGCCCATACACCCTTGAGACTCGGGGTCTCGGGGCTGGGCGGGTGGCTGATCCTGATCCAGATCGGCCTCTATGTGACGCTGATTCAGCTCGTCATCCAGATTAACCAGTATACGATTCCATCCTTCGAGAGCGAGACATGGAACGCGCTTACGTCTAAGGGGGCAGATCTCTATCACGTGCTCTGGAAGCCCGCAATCCTATTTGAAGCTGTCTTCAACTTGGGGATGTTCGTAATGACCATCTTCTGCCTGGCGTTTATGTACATGCGAAAACGAATATTTCCCAAGCTCATGATCGTTTATTACAGCGTCAGTCTGTTGGGCGGCATAGCTGATTATGCCCTGGTCCAAACGATCTCGTCGGATGTCGGGCTTGACCTCGACAATTCGCTTCGCGACACGTTTAGAGCGGTAGTGACCTGCTCGATCTGGATTCCGTATTTCCTGCGGTCCGAGCGCGTAGCCAATACGTTCCTCCGCTAGCGATCATTGCTTTATTCATCGCGAGCGGCCACGCTGTGGCGCAAAATGTCGCCGCCGTGTTATCATTTGAATAGTAGCGCGAACGCGGCGAAGCACGCCCCCGGACGACGGTCCTCTGTCAGCCGGGGGTTCGTTTTGCGCATCGACAATTGCCAGACAGGAGGAGAGCGCCGTTGAAGACGCTGGTCATCGCGGAGAAGCCGGATATGGGCCGCAATATTGCCGCCGTCATCGAGCCGAAGGCCCAGAACAGACGCTCCTACCTTGAAGGAGAACAATACATCGTCACGTGGGCCATCGGACACCTGATCGGACTCGCAGAGCCGGATCTGTACGACGATAAGTACAAAAAGTGGCGGCTCGGCGATCTTCCGATCATCCCCGACCGGTTCAAGCTGCTGCCCAACCCGCGGACCAAAGACCAGCTGGAGACGATCCGCGAGGTGGCGAAGCGCTGCGACAGGCTGGTCAACGCATGCGACGCCGGACGGGAAGGCCAGCACATTTTTTCGCTGATCCAGCGGCATCTCGGGCTGTCGCAGCCGGTCAAGCGGCTGTGGATCTCGGATCTGACGGCCGAGACGATCCGCAAGGGATTCGCGGAGCTGAAGGAAGGCGCCGAGTACGAGAATCTGACGCGCGCGGCCAGGGCCCGCAGCGAAGCGGATTGGCTTATCGGCATGAACGGCTCTCGCGCCTTTACGACCCGGCACAACGAGCTGCTGTCCGTCGGCCGGGTGCAGACGCCGGTCCTCGCGCTGATCTATGACCGCCAGGTGCAGATCGAATCATTCGACTCGCTCAAGTTTTACGAGGTGTCGGCGCAGTTCGTCCAGGGCGATACCGAATATCGCGGACTATGGCAAGGGGATCGGATCTCGGACGGCGACAAGGCCAAGGCGATCGCGGACAAGGTGCGGGGCAAAGAGGGGAAAATCGCGAGCTACGAGGTGAAGGATACCAAGGAGTATCCTTGGCGGCTGTACGACCTCACGCTGCTGCAGCGCGAGGCGAACGGCAAGCTCGGCTTTTCGGCCAAGAAGACGCTCGACGTTGCGCAGGCGCTTTACGAAAAGCATAAGGTCATTACGTATCCCCGGACCAACTCCAACTACGTGAACAACGAAAATATACCGGAGATGCACAAGGCGCTCGACGCGCTGCGTGGGACGGACTACGAGGCGATCGCTGCCGGCGGCAACAAGCGGCTCGTTCACACCGGTAACAAAAGCGTCTGCAACCCGTCCAAGGTCGAAGATCACCACGCGATCATGCCGACCGCCAAGAAGGCGGGGGCTTTGTCGCCGGACGAGCGCAAGCTGTACGAGATGATCGTGCGCCGGTTCGTCTCGCACTTCTACCCGCCGGCGGAGTTCAAGATGCATACGGTGCTGACGGAGGTCGCGGGCGAGACGTTCAAGACGACGGTCAAGCAGCTGATCGCCAAGGGATGGAAGGTTGTATACGAAGACGCGGGCGGAGGCGCGCCGTCGGGCGGAGGCGCGAAGAAGGGAAAGGCGGATGCGCCTTCGACAGGCAAGGAAGACGATGCGGAGTCCGAGCGCGGCGAAGAAGTGGAGACGAGCGGCGAGTTCTCGCTGCAGGCGGAGTTGCCCGTGCAGTGCGTCGAATCCGAGGCCAAGGAGAAAGAGACGCAGCCGCCCAAGCCGTATACCGAGGGGACGCTGCTGAAGGCGATGGAGAGCGCGGGCAAGCAGATCGAGGACGAGGAGCTGCGCGACGCGATGAAGGATTCGGGCCTCGGCACGCCTGCGACGCGCGCGGCGACGATCGAGCGGCTGAAGCAGGTCGGCTACGTGGACATGCAGGGCAAACGTATCGTCATCACGCCCAAGGGACGATCGGCGATCCAGTTGATTCGGGGAGCGGGCGTCGAGCTGCTCGCCTCGCCGGAGATGACGGGGCAGTGGGAGCGTCGGCTCGCCGAGATTTCGCGCGGACAAGCGTCCGCGGACGTGTTCATGGCCAACGTGCAGAAGTTCACGCGGCTTATCGTCGATAAGGTCCGCGTTCAGCCGCCTGCGACGAAGGCGGCGTTTGCGAAGCCGGAGCCGGCTGCGGGCCGCGGGCGCGGGAAAAGCAAAGAGGCCGGCGATGCCGAGGCGGCGGGTGGCGCGCGGGGCCGCGGCAAGGGCAAAGCCCGGGCCGACGGCGGCGATCGCGCGGGCGGCGCAACGACGCGCAGTCGGGCCAAGGGCGCCGGCAGTCAAGGCGCCGAAGGGCATGAAGGCGCGGGAGCGGCGACAGCCGGACGCTCGGCTGGCGTTAAAAGCGGAGCGTCCGTGGCGACAGGCGCCAAGTCGCGCGCGGCCGCTACGGGGGCGCTCGCGTCGCGCGCATCGGCGAGGCCGGCTGCGTCCGCTGCCTCGGCAGCGACGACCGGATCGGCGGCTCCGCGTTCAGCCGGGCCTGCCGTCATTGCCAAGTGCCCGCGTCCTGGCTGCGGCGGTTCGATCTTCATGGGCCGCAAGGGTTACGGCTGCAGCGAGTACAAGTCGGGGTGCGGCTTCGTCATCTGGCGCGACAGCTTCGGGCTGACGCTGGACGACCGGCTTGTCGCCGAGCTGATTCGGACGGGCCGCACGTCCAAGCTGAACCTGCGGGACGAAGCCGGCACGATGCGAGAAGGGCGAATCGTGCTGGCGGATCCGACTACCGGCCGACTGGCGATCGAGGACTAAGTGCGAGTTTGCCCAGCGAGATACACGGAAAAACCGTGTATCTCGCATAATGCAGCGCCGTGCTCCACCGAGATACACGATATAAACGCGTATCTCCGACAGCGAAGCCCGCTTACCCGCAATGCACGGCCTAACCGCCTATCCCGGCGTTGCAGCGCGTTTTCGCGCTAACATCAAGTTCATTCCAGCTCAACCTAACGGAGGTAAGAAGATGCTACTCAAAAAATATATCGGCATTGGCGCCATCGTCGCCGGTCTAGCCGTAGCTTTCGGAGCGTTCGGCGCCCATTCGCTCAAGGAGACGCTGTCGGAGCATTACCTGGAAGTGTTCGAGACCGGCGTGCGCTATCAAATGTACCATGGCCTCGGCTTATTGCTGGTGGCGCTGCTGTCGGAGCGGCTTCCGTCGGCGATTAAGCTGATGCGCTGGGCGGCACGGCTGCTGCTGATCGGAACCGTCTTGTTTTCCGGCAGCCTGTATATTCTGGCCCTCAGCAGCACCGACTGGCTGGGCGCGATTACGCCGCTTGGGGGCGTCGCTTTTCTGGCCGGATGGGCATGTCTGGCAATTGCGGCTTTCAAAGGCGGACGAAGCGCTGCCTGAATAGCCTCAAAATTTTCCCTTTTTAACGGCGCTTCGCTTTCTTCAATGGAATAATGCTGTACGATTGGAAAGTTTGCACTATAATGATACCTATAGCAAACTGCAAGCGGACGATTTTCCATAGAGAAAGAGGGGGCGTATTATGGATCATTGGAGCGCGCTTGCGCTCGCGGCGGCCGTCTTCGCTGCGCTGCTGCTCGGAACCGCCGCCGTCTTACTCTTTTTGCTTCGGCGAGAGCGGCAGCGATCGCGCACGATCGCAAATGCCGTCGATTCCGACTGGATCAACCTGCTGCGGGAGAGCCCGATCTCGCTCACGATCATCAATAGCAACGGTGTCGTGGAAAATATTAGCAGACAGCTTCTCCCCATGCTGGGCACCTCCTCCGATCGCGTTTTCGGTCTTCATTTCCGGGACATCATTCATGCGGACTCGGCCGGTCAAGCCGCATCTATCTTCGCTCGCACGCTGCGCGGAGAGAAGTGCGTCGCGGACGTCAAGCTGCTGCGCTCGGACGGAGCGGCCATCGAGGCGCATGTCGAGACGAGTCCCTATATGCGCGAAGGCGCCATCGCGGGCATCGTCGTATTTACCCAGGACCAAAGCGATCAGAAGCGCTCGATGGAACGAATCCGGTACATGGCCTATTACGACGATATGACGGGCTTGCCGAACCGCCGATTTTTCATGAACCGGTTAACGGAGCGGCTGCACGCCGCAGGCCGATCGGGGAGCCGGGTTGCCGTCTGGTATATGGACATCGACCGTTTCAAGCTGGTCAACGCGTCCTACGGCCGGGATTATGGCGATATGCTGCTGCTTCAGGTCGCGGAGAGGCTGACGCGCTGGTTCCCGGATTCGACCGATATCGCCCGCGTGGAGGGCGACGAGTTCGTCGGCATGTTCGCCGGCTTCGATCAGGACGATCAGGCCATCCTGCGGATCGAAGGGTTGATGAAGCAATTCGAGGCGCCGTTCGAGCTTGGCGGCGTCACGGTTCACGTGACGGTCAGCGTAGGTCTGGCGACCTGCAGCTCCGAATATCCGGACGCGAACGTACTCCTCAAGCAAGCCGACACCGCCCTGCACCGGCTCAAGGAAAACGGGCGCAACGGCTGCCTGCTCTACGATCCCGCCTTCGAGCATACGGCGATTAACAAGCTGACGCTACAGCACGAGCTGATGGAGGCGATGAGCCGCCGTCAATTCCTGCTGTACTATCAGCCTCAGTACGATCTTCGAAGCGGGCGGCTTGTCGGCTTCGAAGCGCTGATCCGGTGGCGTCATCCGGAACGGGGCATGGTTCCGCCTTCTCATTTCATCCCGGCGGCCGAGGAAAGCGGACTGATCATGACGCTCGGGGATTGGGTGCTCTTTGAGGCATGCAGGCAGAATCGCGTCTGGCAGCGAGCAGGACTCCCTTCCTATCCGATTTCCGTCAATTTGTCGATCCGACAGTTCGCGCAGCCCAATCTGGTCGGGCGAATTGCCGAGATTCTGAACGAAACGGGACTGGCGGCCCCCTATCTGAAGCTGGAGATCACGGAGAGCATCGCCATGGACGTCGAGAGAGCTACCGCGATTCTGGAGTCGCTCAGCGACTTGGGCGTCGGGATCAGCGTGGACGATTTCGGAACGGGCTACAGCTCTTTCAGCTACCTCAAGCGGCTGCCCATCGATTGCTTGAAGATCGACCGCTCGTTCGTAAGGGATATCCATCAGGACCCCAACGATAGGGCGATCGTCGCCGCGATCATAGCCATGGCGCACAATTTGCAGATCGGCGTCATCGCCGAAGGCGTAGAGACCGAGGAGCAAGTGCTGTTCCTGCAGCAGCATGCCTGCGACGAGATGCAAGGCTATTACGGAAGCCCCCCGCTTCCTGCCGAAGAGGCCGGCGCGATGCTGGGCCGCGACCACAGCTTGTCCATAGCCGTCTTAGACAACAACAACAACGCCGCGGCCCATTGAGGGCTGCGGCGTTTGTTTTGCATATGCCGTTAATCTGCAAAGTCGTCGATCTCGTTAAGTCGGAAGGAGTAGACGCTTTTTTCGTCGACATGGTAAACGGTCAGCAGCTCGTTGTCCGGATCGAAGTTGACGACCCGGCAAGGAACGCTTAGCTTGTCGCCCTTGGGCCGGTTCACTGTGATCCGGATCAAGCGGGAAGTTTTGATATATTCGCGAATCCGCGAATCGAGCGATTCCGTAAGTACCTGGTGTTTGGTTTTCGCTGCCTTTAATTCATGTTGAATGGTTTCGCCGAGCACGATGCCGGACTGAATGCGAAAGTCGGAATAGCCTCCCGCGTTCAATGAACTCAGCAGCCTCTCGAGCGCTTCCCCGTTCGTGCCAGCCTTCACCAGGATATCAACAGAGAATAGATAGGAACGTTCTGGGTTGTTGTCTGGAACTTTAGTCATGAGTTGCCCCCTATCTAACGACGATCTGTATCCATGGGATCAGGTTTGCTAGGAATAATATATCATGAATGCTAGGCTCGACATAGTATTATTTTGGGTACCAGTCTATGTCCTGATGGGTCGAAGGGAGCATATGCTGAACTCAGATAGCCGCGCTCCTCATCGTATCCGTTGGAGGTGAACGATAATGATCAAACTGGTGCCGATCGTCATCGACGGGTATACCGCGCTCGGCGTCGAGGTGCTGCTCCCGAAAACGACGCTGCTGGCCGTGACGATTGGAGACGGTTACATTATGTGCGGCGCGCTTGACGTCGCTTTGTTGAACGACAAACTCAAAGACAGAGGCATACTCGCCGGCCGCGCGGTCGGCGTAAAGACGCTCGATCAGCTGCTGGACGCGCCGCTGGAATCCGTCACTCACGAAGCCGAGCGTGCAGGCATCGTCCCCGGCATGCAGGGCCGTGAAGCTATTGCTCGCATGGCTTCGTTGTCCGCGCAATAACAGGCAGTCGGATGGCAAATGCGGTTACTCTCCGAGTAACCGCATTTGGTCGTCGACACTGCTTTATTCTTCGAACAGCTTGCGAAGGCCGATGTCGTAAGGCGCAGTGACGATGCCTTTCTCGGTGATAATAGCCGTTACGAGCTCGCTTGGCGTGACATCGAAAGCGGGATTGTAAACTTTGACGCCTTCGGGCGCTGTCCGCTTGCCGAAGCCGACGGTCACTTCGTCCGCATGCCGCTCCTCGATCGGGATGCTGGCGCCGGTCGGCGTCGACAGGTCGATCGTGGACATCGGACAAGCCACGTAAAACGGAATGTTGTGCGCCTTCGCGAGCACGGCAACGCCGTAGGTGCCGATCTTGTTCGCTACGTCGCCGTTCGCCGCGACCCGGTCGGTGCCGACGATGACGGCTTGTACCCAGCCTTTGGACATAACGTGAGCAGCCATGTTATCCGTGATCAAAGTCACGTCTACGCCGGCCTGCTGCAGCTCGAATGCGGTGAGGCGCGCGCCTTGCAGCACCGGCCTCGTCTCGTCCGCGTACACCTTAAGCGCGATGCCTTGCTCCAGCGCAAGGTAGAAGGGGGCAAGCGCCGTGCCGTACTTGGATGTGGCAAGTCCCCCTGCATTGCAGTGGGTGAGCACGCCCATGCCGTCCTCGAACAGCGTGAGCGCGTGCTCGCCGATGCGACGGTTGGTCTCGATGTCCTCCGCTTGAATCAGCTTCGCTTCGGCGAGCAGAGCCTCTGCGGCTTCGCGGGTCGATACGCCGGAAGCTGCCAGCGTCTTCGCGCGCTCCTTCATCCGGTCGAGCGCCCAGAACAGGTTAACGGCCGTCGGCCTTGACGTTGCGAGGTGGGCGGCGTGACGAAGCGCCTCGTCGGCCATCGCAGTCGCGGGACCCGGAAAATGCTGGACGCCGAGCACCACGCCGAACGCCGCGGAGATGCCGATCGCAGGCGCGCCGCGGACGGCCAAATTGCGAATGGCGTCCCATACTTCCTGCACGGTCGACAGGGTCAAATATACCGTTTGCTCGGGCAGCAGCCGCTGATCAAGCAGCTCCAGCGTTCCCTCGTTCCACCGGATCGGTTCCAGCACGCCTTTAATCGGGGCGCCCGATTGTTGTATGTCGCTCATCGATTATTCTCCTTATGCTCTAGTTAGTCGTTTGTTTAGCTGCGATAGCCGGCAGCTGTCTCGGCAATCCGGACGAGATCCTCGATCGACGTTGCGCTGCGGTTGGACACGATCAAGTTGCGGGCGATGTCGATCGCAAGACGCTGCGCCCGTTCGCGCGCTGCTTGATCGGGAATCGTGGCGATATCGGCGACTTGCGCGAGCCCGTAGATGCGTCTTAGCGCCTTGGCGCCTGCGAAGCCGATCGTATCCTGCAAGAGGCGTTTCATATAATCGTCCTGATAGCCGGGGACGCTAAGCCGCTTGTCGGTTCCGTGCTCGTCCCACAGCGCGCGGAATTTGTCCTCGAACCGGGTCCACAGGTCCGTAATCGTCTTGGTCAGATAGGCTCTGCGGTCTCGTCGGCCGGCTTCGTCCGGACTCCAGTGCTCTTGCCCCGCAAAGTTCAACAGCAGGTTCGCGACCGTTGCGCCGATATCGAAGCCCATCGGGCCGTAATAGGCGAATTCGGGATCGATGACCTTGGTCGATGCCGGCGTGACGAAGATGCTGCCCGTGTGCAGGTCCCCATGAAGCAGCGCTTGCGCTTGGGTCAGGAACTTCTCGCGCAGCTTGGCAGCCTCGAGCAGCAGCTCTTCGTCGCCCCAGACGGCCTCGGCGGCGTCGCGAAGGTACGGCTCGATGTTGTTGGATTCCGCGTCGTAATAAGGGAAACTAAGGACGAAGTCTTCCGTAATCTTGCACAGATCGGGATTGATGAAACGGCCGAGCTGTACCTTCTTGTCCTGCTGGTTCATGCCGAGATCCGAGGTGAAGAACAGGGTGCGGGACAGGAACTCCGCGAGATGCTCGGCAAAATCGGGATAAACGCCGCCTTCGATCAAGCCTTTGCGCATAATAACATGATCGCTCAGGTCTTCCATGATCGTGAGCGCCATATCGGCGTCGGAGCGGAACACGACCGGCACGAGGCCGGGGGCGAGCTCGCCCTGCTTGATCAGCGCTTCGCCTTCGATTCGCGCGCGGTCGAGACTGAGCGGCCAAGAATCGCCGATAATTTTGACGTAAGGGAGCGCTTGCTTGACGATGATGCTGCGTCCGGTCGCCGGCTGCGTAATATGGAAGACGAGATTCAGGTTGCCGTCCCCGATCTCGCGGGAAACGAGCTCTTCTCCTGTTGGAAATACTTCGACGATCGAGCGGGCGATCTCGACGGCTTCCGCTTCGCTCAGCGGGTGATACTTGCTCATGACAGGGCACCTCCGATAATGTACGCGGCTTGTCCGCAGCGGGCGGACGATCTAAAAGACAGTATAGAACAATTCACCCTGCAAGGCGAATGTTGACGGGCTTGATCCGGTTACTATTATAAAGGAAAAATGCGACGGCGGAACAGCCGAATTCGCAGCCGGTTTGATGTTCGTCAACTTGGCATGTTAAGGTAAATCCGAAAGAAGATACCGGGAGGGATATGGATGAATGGTTCAAATCTCATCGTGCGTCTCGAAATGGATACGGACAGGGCCGTCTTCGGCGCGATCGCGACCGCGATCGGGGCCGCCGGAGGCGACATCGTCGCGATCGACGTCATTCGGCCGGGGCAGAAGAGCACTCGCGATCTGACGATCCGCAGCGATGCGGGCCAGGAGGCGATCGCTGCGGCGATCCGCTCCGTAGATGGCGTGCGGATCGTCAACATCTCCGACCAGACGCTGCTGATCCATCTCGGCGGCAAGCTCGAGGTAACGCCGCGCATCAAGATCCGTACGCGCGACGATCTTTCCCGTGTCTACACGCCTGGCGTGGCGAAGGTGTGCATGGCTATCCACGAAGACCCGGCTTCCGCGTTTTCCCTCACGATCAAGCGCAATACGGTTGCCGTCGTTAGCGACGGCAGCGCCGTGCTCGGCCTGGGCAACATCGGCCCGGCCGCGGCGATGCCGGTCATGGAGGGCAAGGCGATGCTGTTCAAGGAGCTTGCGGACGTCGACGCTTTCCCGATTTGCCTCGACACGCAGGATTCGGATGCGATCGTCGAGATCGTGCGCAGCCTCGCGCCGGGATTCGGGGGCATCAACCTCGAGGATATTTCGTCTCCCCGGTGCTTTGAGATCGAGCGCCGTTTGCAGGAGCTGCTCGATATCCCGGTATTTCACGACGATCAGCACGGCACGGCCGTCGTACTGATCGCCTCGCTTATGAATGCGGCCAAATGCGTCGGCAAGCGCATGGACTCTCTCCGCGTCGTCGTATGCGGAATCGGGGCGGCCGGCATGTCAATCGTCCGCATGCTGCATTCGGCCGGCGTGCCGTCGGTCGTCGCCGTCGACCGCGAGGGCATCCTGTCCGCCGATCGCGAGTATGCCAACCCGGCCTGGCAGTGGTGCGCGCAGCACACGAACCCCGAGCGCCGCACGGGCGGCTTGACCGAGGCCATCGCTGGGGCGGACGTCTTTATCGGCGTATCCGGCCCCGGCGTACTGAACGTCGACCAGGTCAAGTCGATGGCCGCCGATCCGATCGTGTTCGCGATGGCGAACCCCGAGCCCGAGATCCGTCCCGATTTGATCCAGGGCATCGCCGCCGTCATCGGTACCGGCCGCAGCGATTACCCGAACCAGATCAACAACGTGCTTTGCTTCCCCGGCATTTTCCGCGGCGCGCTCGATTGCCGCGCGTCGCGTATTACGGAAGGCATGAAGCTGGCCGCGGCCAAGGCGATTGCCGCCGTCGTCACGGACGAGCAGCTCAGCAGCGAATATATCGTGCCGAGCGTGTTCAACGCCGCCGTCGTCGAGAACGTAAGAAAAGCCGTGGTCGAAGCGGCTTATGCGGATAAGGTGGCCCGCCGTCAGGACAAGCGCAGCCTGAGCGACGACGACAAAGCCTCGCATGCGGAGAACGGCATTTGAAGCTGTTCATTCACCGCAAAGATTTGCGAACCTCGGATCTGCCGGCGCTGGACTACTTGGCCGCCGGCGGAGAGCCCGGCATCCATACGTTGTTCCTCGACCCGTTTCTTCTTCGCGGGGAGAGATACCTGGAGCACAGCGGCGCCGGTTTTCTTCGCTCGGCCGGCCGCCTTGAACGCGCCTATAAGGAGGCGGGGCGCAAGCTCAACGTGTTTTACGGGGAGCCCGCTTCCATGCTGGACCGCTTGCTTGACGCCCAGCCGGTTATCCGCGAGGTTGTCGTGCACGAAGACTATACCCCGTACGCGATCAAGCGCGACCGCGAGCTAAGGGAAGCTGCACATGCGCGTGGTGCTATTTTTACCGTACTTCCGGATCTGTCGCTCGCGCCGATGCGCGATTTTCACGATTGGACGGGCCGTCAGTCGCCGTACAAGGTGTTTACGCCTTTTTACCGGCAGTGGCGCGCCTTTCTCGCGCAGCGCTATACGTCCGTTTATGCGAGCGATGTGAGCGATCTGGACACGGTCGCCGCGGGGGAACTGCCTGGTTGCGAATTGCCGCCGTCGCTGAGGGACGCCATGGAAGCGCGGGACGGCCAAGCGTCCGAGCCGGAACGACGGCTGCGCGGCTTCCTGCGCGGCGCGCTTTCCAGCTATGCGGAAGCGAGAGACGCCTATGCGCAGGACGGCACGAGCCGGTTGTCGGCTTCGCTGAACCGCGGCGAGATCTCGGCAAGGCGCCTGCATGCGGCTGCCGGCGAGCTCGCCTCGATTCAGTCGGAGAGCTGGCTGCGCCAACTGGCCTGGCGCGATTTTTATCTCTATCAATCTCGTATGGACCCGGATTACTATCATTACGAGAAAAAATTCGATCTGTCCGGCCTGGACGACCGCCACTTCGCCGCCTGGCGCGACGCAAGGACGGGCATTCCGGTGATCGACGCGGCGATGACGCAGCTGAACGAGACCGGCTGGATGCCGAATCGGCTGCGCATGATCACGGCGATGTTTTTGACGAAAAATTTGCGCTGCCCGTTTATTTACGGCGAACGGTATTTCCGGCTGAAACTATCGGATTACGATAACGCGCTTAATAGAGGCGGCTGGCTATGGGCTTCATCGCTCGGCTTCGACGCCGCGCCTTACTTTCGCATCATGAATCCCGTCACCCAGTCCAAAAAGTTCGATCCGGCCGGCGACTATCTCCGAACTTGGCTGCCTCGAGCCTCGCTAAGCGCCGCCGTCTCCATACACGAGCCCGCGCCGGACGCCATCGTCGACCTCCGTCAATCCCGGCTTGAAGCGATCGCTGCGTACAAGACGATTATTCATAGCAACGCGCATGAACCAATAACGAAGGACGACTAACGAATGACGACCTATGACCGGCTGGATCGCTTGCTTTCCTTGGCTTCCTTGCCCCGCGTGCTATAATAAGGGAAGCAGAATTCGACAGGAGGCGTGACGCCAATGGACAATCCGATAGCGCTGAGAGAGTGGGCGGTGGCGGTCAAGGCACTGGAGGCGGGCAAGCAGATTATCGTGCTCCGCAAGGGCGGCATCGCGGAGGAGACGAAGGAGTTTCGGCTGGAAAGCCCTAAGTTTTTCCTTTTTCCTTCCTATGAGCATCAGCGCGAACATTTGGTCAAGCCCGGGGCAAGCCCGAGCGTGGCGGAGACGGTAGCCGCGTACGAGAAAGCGCCGAACACGGTCGTCGTCTCCTCCTACGCGGAGGTCGTCGAAGACATCGAAGTAACGGACAGCGAGACGCTGCGCAAGCTCGATCCGTTCCATTTGTGGACGGAGAACTACGCGGAGGAACGGCTGAAGTGGAAAAAAACGAAGCCGCTGCACGTTTTGCTGCTTCGCGTATTCGTGCTGGATCAGCCGGTCGCGATCCCGAACGACGAGCGGTACGGCGGCTGCAAATCCTGGATTGACCTGGGGGAGCCTCTTTCCGCGCTTAAGGCGCGTCCTGCGCTAGAGGACGAAGCGTTCGACAATAGGGTGCAATCGGTCCGTCAGGCGATCTCCGGCGGCCTCTAAAACGCGGGTCGGCCTCGCTCGAGGCTCGACCCGGTTTGCAATTTTCATGACATTTTCATAAAATGGTGGTTGAGAATCACTGAGAATCACTTTAGAATAGTTATAAATAAGAAATGGATCTTAAGTGGCGACCGCAGGTTGCTGAAAAAGGGGTCAACCCCACTTGGCGTCCGTATAACCTGGAGGGAAAACAATGTCCAATCTGTTCGAAATCAAGGGCTTGAAGTCGGAAATCGAAGGCAAGGAAATTTTGAAAGGCTTCGATCTGACAATCAAGGCTGGCGAAGTGCACGCGATCATGGGCCCGAACGGCACCGGCAAGAGCACGCTCGCTTCCTCGATCATGGGCCATCCTAAATATGAAGTAACCGATGGACAAGTTCTGCTGAACGGCGAAGACGTGCTGGAAATGGGCGTGGACGAGCGCGCGCTGGCAGGCCTCTTCCTGGCGATGCAGTATCCGAGCGAGATCACGGGCGTTACCAACGCCGACTTCCTGCGCAGCGCGATCAACGCTCGCCGCGGCGAAGGCAACGAGATCTCCCTGATCAAGTTCGTCCGCCAGATGGAAGCGAAGATGAAGGAGCTCGAGATGAACCCCGAGTTCATGCACCGCTACCTGAACGAAGGCTTCTCCGGCGGCGAGAAGAAGCGCAACGAGATTTTGCAAATGATGCTGCTCGAGCCGAAGCTGGTCATCCTTGACGAGATCGACTCCGGTCTCGACATCGACGCGCTTAAGATCGTCGCCGCCGGCGTTAACGCCATGCGTTCGGAAGAGCGCAGCTTCCTGATCATCACGCACTATCAGCGCTTGCTGAACTATATCAAGCCCGACTTCGTGCATGTCATGATGCAGGGCCGCATCGTCAAGTCCGGCGGTCCGGAGCTGGCGGAGCGTCTCGAAGCCGAAGGCTACGAATGGGTCAAAGAAGAACTGGGCATCGTCGACGAGACGGTCGGCCAAGCCTAAGAGGAAAAGGGAGGTTATACAACCATGAGTACGCCTACCGCCTCTTTTGGCCGCGAAGCCGCAGCCGGCATCGCCCGTAGCAAAAACGAACCCGCATGGCTCGTCGCCTGGCGCGAGAACGCCGGCGAGCTGGCGTCCAAGCTCGAATTGCCTAAGCCTGAAAAAACGCCGATCCAGCGCTGGACGCTGGACGCATACGGCACGGACCGTCCCGGCGCCGCGGTCGAATCGGCCGCGCAGCTGCCCGAAGCGCTCGCGAAGCTGCTGCCGGCAGAAGCAGGCAGCGCGCTGATCGTACAGCACAATTCCTCCGTGGTCTTCACGAATCTGCCAGAAGACCTGAAGGCCAAAGGCGTCGTGCTGACGAGCCTCGAAGAAGCCGCGCGCAGCCACGAGGAGCTGCTGCGTCAACATCTGATGACGGCATACACGTCGGATGAGCACAAGCTTGCGGCGCTGCATGCGGCGCTGTGGAACGGCGGCGTTTTCCTGTACGTGCCGCGCGGCGTCGAGATCGAAGAGCCGATTCAGGCGCTGTTGTTCGCGGACGACGCCGAAGCGACCTTCGTGCCGCACGTGCTTGTCATCGCCGAAGCGAACAGCCGCGTCACGGTTGTCGAGAACGCCGCGACGGCGATCGGCGAAGCCGCTGCAGGCTTCGTACTGAACGGCGCCGTCGAGGTGTTCGCCAAGGCAGGCAGCCAGGTCCGCTACGCGGCCGTGCATAGCCTCGAGACAAGCGCGATCGACGTATCTTACCGCCGCGCGGTTCTGGATCAGGACGCGCGCATCGAGTGGATCGTCGGCGAGCTGCAGGACGGCAACATCCTGTCCGACACCAAGTCGATCCTCAAGGGCAACGGCTCCACGTCCGACGCCAAGATCATTACGGTCGGCACCGGCAAGCAGCGCATGAGCCTGACGACGGGCGCGGTGCACTTCGGCCTCTCCACGGAGAGCGACATGATCACGCGCGCCGTCATGAAGGAAGAGGGCACCGCCGTTATCAACGGCGTAACCAAGATCGAGAAGGGCGCGACCCGTGCCAACGGCCAGCAGACCGAGAAGGTGCTCATGCTGAGCCCCAAGGCGCGCGGCGACGCGAACCCGATCCTGCTGATCGACGAAGACGACGTCAAAGCCGGCCACGCGGCGAGCGTAGGCCAGGTCAATGCGGAGCAAGTGCATTATCTGATGTCGCGGGGCATCTCGAAGACGGAAGCGGAGCGCCTGATCATCTACGGATTCCTGGATCCGGTCGTATCCGAGATTCCGCTCGAGAGCGTTCGCGAGCAGATGCAGCGCATTTTAGAGAGGAAGTTGGGTTAAATGGACGCTCGCGCATTAAGAAGCGAATTCCCTATCCTGGATCAGGAGATTAACGGTCATCCGCTCGTCTATCTGGACAACGCCGCGACCTCGCAGAAGCCGCGCAGCGTCATCGACGCCGTGAAGCATTACTACGAGTTTGAAAATGCCAACGTCCACCGCGGCGTGCATACGCTCGGCTCGCGCGCGACGGACGCCTACGAAGGCGCCCGCGAGAAGGTGGCCCGGTTCCTGAACGCCGCTTCTGCGCGCGAGATCATTTTTAACCGCGGCACGACGACCGGTCTCAACATGGTGGCGGGCGGCTATGCCCGCCAGCAGCTGCGCGAGGGCGACGAGATCGTCATCACGCAGTCCGAGCACCATAGCAACCTGATACCCTGGCAGCAAGCCGCCAAGGCGACGGGCGCGACGCTGAAGTTCATTCCGCTCCAGGAGGACGGCAGCCTGAAGCTCTCGGACGTCGAGACGACGGTTACCGAGCGCACCAGGATCGTGTCGATCGCCTACGTGTCCAACGTAATGGGGACGGTCCATCCGGTCAAGGAGATCGCCGCCATCGCTCACAAGAACGGCGCGATCATGGTCGTGGACGGCGCCCAGAGCTCTCCCCATATGAAAGTCGACGTACGCGACCTGGACGTAGATTTCTATGCGTTCTCCGGCCACAAAATGTGCGGTCCGACTGGGATCGGCGCCTTGTACGGCAAGACGGCGCTGCTCGAGAAGATGGAGCCGATCGAATTCGGCGGCGAGATGATCGACTTCGTCGAGCTGTACGACTCGTCCTGGAAGGAGCTGCCCTGGAAGTTCGAGGGCGGCACGCCGATCATCGCCGGCGCGGTCGGCCTCGGCGCCGCGATCGACTTCCTGGAGTCGATCGGGCTGGACGAGATCGACCGTCACGGCAGGGAGCTGTCCCGCTACGCATACGGCCGCCTGTCGGAGATCGACGGCATCGCGATCTATGGGCCGAGCGGCAACCGTTCGGGACTCGTTACGTTTAATCTTGGCGACGTTCATCCGCACGACGTTGCCACAGTGCTCGACACCGAGGGCATCGCCATCCGTGCGGGACACCATTGCTGCCAGCCGCTCATGCGATGGCTCAAGGTTAGCGCGACGGCGAGAGCCAGCTTTTACCTTTACAACACCGAAGAAGACGTCGACCGGCTGGTGGACGCGCTGGTCAAGACAAAGGAGTTTTTCCAGTTATGAGCCAGTTGGACGATTTATACCGCCGCGTCATTATGGATCACTATAAAAACCCGCGTAACCGCGGGACGATGGACGACGAATCCGTCACCGTCAACCTGAATAACCCGACCTGCGGCGACCGTATCTCGCTGCAGCTGCACATCGAAGACGGCGTCGTCCAGAACGCCCGATTCACCGGCGAGGGCTGCTCGATCAGCATGTCCTCGGCGTCGATGATGACGGACGCGGTCAAGGGCAAGTCTACGGAGGAAGCGTTGGCGCTCGCCGGCAAATTTTCCTCCCTGATGAAGGGCGAGCAGGTCGAGTTCGACGAGTACGAGGACATCGACGCGCTGTCTGGCGTCGGCAAGTTCCCGGCGCGCATCAAGTGCGCCACGCTCGCCTGGAATGCGCTGCGCAAGGGCGTCGAGCATGACGGTCAAGGCAAGGTCGAAGAAAACGTCGAGCAATAAGCTTGCGTCAGCAAATACAGCACGATCACTATGAAGGAGGGACAATCGTCATGGCAAAGCAAATGCCCGAAATGGAAGAGTATCAATACGGTTTCCGCGACGAGCACAAGGCCGTATTCCAATCCGGCAAAGGCCTGACCCCCGAGATCGTCCGCACGATCTCGGAAATGAAGGGCGAGCCGGAGTGGATGCTGAAATTCCGGCTGAAGTCGCTGGAGCAGTTCTACAAAATGGCAATGCCGACTTGGGGCGGCGACATGGACGGACTGGATTTCGAAGATATTCAGTACTACGTCAAGCCGTCGGAAAGGCAAGGTAAGACTTGGGAGGAAGTGCCGGAGGAAATCAAGGCGACGTTCGACAAGCTGGGTATCCCCGAAGCCGAGCAGAAGTTCCTGGCCGGCGTCTCGGCCCAATATGAGTCCGAGGTCGTTTACCACTCGATGCAGGCGGATCTTGAAGCCCAGGGCGTCATTTTCACCGACACGGACACGGCCCTGCGCGAGCATCCGGAGCTTTTAAAAGAATACTTCGCCACCGTCGTGCCAGCAGCGGACAACAAGTTCGCCGCGCTTAACAGCGCCGTATGGTCCGGCGGCAGCTTCATCTACGTGCCGAAGGGCGTAAAGTGCGAGATCCCGCTGCAAGCCTACTTCCGCATCAACTCGGAAAACATGGGCCAGTTCGAGCGCACGCTCATCATCGCTGACGAAGGCAGCTTCGTTCACTACGTGGAAGGCTGCACGGCGCCCGTATACAGCACCAACTCGCTGCATAGCGCCGTCGTCGAGATTATCGTCAAGAAGGACGCGCGCGTCCGTTATACGACGATCCAGAACTGGGCGCCGAATATCTACAACCTCGTCACCAAGCGCGCCGTCGCCGAAGAGAACGCGACGATGGAGTGGGTCGACGGCAACATCGGCTCCAAGCTGACGATGAAGTATCCGGCCGTCATCCTGAAGGGCCGCGGCGCGCGCGGCATGGTACTTTCCATCGCCGTCGCCGGCAAGGCCCAGCATCAGGACGCCGGCGCGAAGATGATCCACCTGGCGCCGGACACGACGTCCACGATCGTCTCCAAGTCGATCTCCAAGCACGGCGGCAAAGTCACGTACCGCGGACTTGCATCCTTCGGCCGCAACGCCGAAGGCGCCAAGGCGAACATCAAGTGCGATACGCTGATCCTCGACAACCAGTCGACGAGCGACACGATCCCGTACAACGAGATCTTTAACGACAACGTTACGCTCGAGCACGAGGCGACCGTCTCCAAGGTATCCGAAGACCAGCTCTTCTATCTGATGAGCCGCGGCCTGTCCGAAGCCGAAGCGACGCAGATGATCGTCATGGGCTTCATCGAGCCGTTCACCAAGGAGCTGCCGATGGAATATGCGGTCGAGATGAACCGACTCATCAAGTTCGAAATGGAAGGCAGTATCGGCTAATCGCTGCATTCCGTCTCGGTATCGGGATCGGCCCGAGTCAATAAAGTTTAAGCCAGGAATCCGTAGAGCCCTCTACGGATTCTTTTTTTATCAAAGAAGTTCGCCGTACTTTCCTTTTTGGATCGGGAGGACAGCGCATTTTGGACAGGTAAGCGAGCTTTCGGCGCGTCGGGGCTTTTCACGTGTTTTGCCGGGCGAAAACCTGCATTTATACATGGGTTTTTTGCCGGCTTTCGACACTCGATGAAATACGTGCAAATGTGCAGGTGAATTCAAAGCACAAGCCGAAGATCGGGTTGATGAAGGGAAATAAATGCATATTGATGTATATTTGAAGGCATTAAGGCGAATGGACGATGCGGGCGACAATAAGCGAACGACGATCTAAGAACGACTATCCGCGGGACCATTTGACAGGCTGTCTCATGAGCTATACATAGGCATTCCGCGCAAGTCCAGTTTCAGATATCAGACAAACCAAAAAGAACCGTCAGGGTGAGCTTCGTGATTTACCCGGACGGTTTTCTTCATGCAGCAAGCATTTTGCAATCATGGTGATACAGCCCGGAATTCATAAGCGCCGCGATGGACGTGGCAAAGCCCGAATATCATGCATAAGCCGAGGGAGGTGTTCATTTGGACAGGCAGACGTTTTTCGGCTTTCTTGGGCCGCAAGCGCATCAGGCGCGATTGGAGGGCTCGCCGCTTTTCCCAAGCGTTAGACTCGCTCAGAACTTGCTGGAGACGGGCGGCAAGATCGACGAGCACTATAATCTCGGCGGTATCAAGGCCGGCGGCGGAACGCCCAACCAGTGGTGGCACGGGGAGACGTACACGACGCCGACTTGGGAATTCGTGAACGGCAAGCGCGTGCAGGTCATGGAGACATGGCGTTCGTATGACAGCGTGTTTGCCTTTTACAAGGACCAGGATCTATTGCTTGGCAATGCCCGGTATGCCCGCGTTCGCGCCGCCAAGACGGCTTCGGAGCAAGCGGAGGCGCTCCAGCTCAGCGGGTATGCGACGGATCCGGCTTATAGCAACAAGATTACTCAGCTGATCAAAAAGTATGATCTGACGAAATATGACGACTTCGACGGGGAGGAGGACGTACCGATGACGAAGGAGGAGCGGGAACTGATCGAGCTGCTTCAGACACGGGCTAATGAGCAGATGGCGCAGATCAAAGCGCTCTCCGACCGGCTCAACTCGGTGGAAAACCGGCAGATCATCGCCGAGCCCCCCGTATGGGCGGCGGCCGCCGTGCAGGCCGCGGTCGACGCGAAGCTGATCGACACGCCGCGGGGGGGCAGCTACGACTTTTACCGGCTGCTCACCGTATTGCATCGTAAAAACATCATTTAAAACAATATTACCGGCCGTCTCAGGCTCGTTATCCGTAAGACCGGTGCGATACGGCATAAATCCGTCGGCGTTTAACCATCCTAACGACAGAAAATCCAAAAGGATGCTTCGGGGGGATGGTTAAGCATGCGTAATCGTATGTTCGCAAGGGCGACCTGCGCGGGGCTCGCCGCGGCTGTACTGCTGGTTGGCGCCGGATGCACGGACAATCCGGGCGATACGGCCGATCTGAGCCAGCGATATGCGCCGGTAAAGGTGAAGTCGACGGAGCAAACGAAAGCCGCCGAGAAGGCCGAGAGCAGCGTCATCAAGCTTCACAGCATTCACCGTACGGGGTATGTGTCGCTTGCGGACGTGGCGAAGGCGGCGGGGTATACCGGAAAGTGGCTGGAAGACGGCAGCTACGGCGTTGGTGACCATGATCCAAGATGGAAATTTCGGACGGGTGACAGCCAAGTACGGGCCGACGGCAAAGTAAGCAGGCTGCCGGCGCCGGCAGTGAAGGAAAATAACGACCTGTACGTTCCGGCATCAGGTCTATCCGCATTGTTCGGGAACGAGCTTGCCATGCGGACGAATAAAGATACGATTTCCTTGCTCCCCAGAGCCTTCGGTCATGACGCGGGACACGGAGGGACGCCTTTCGCCGACGCGGTTCCTGGCGGATCGAGCGGCGGAAAGCTGCGGGTCGCCTCCGCTTCTAGCGATGCTGCCGACATCATTGCGCACGGGCAAAAATTTCTGGGGGTCAAATATGACTTCGGCGCCGGGGATTATGAAAAGACAGGGCTGTTCGACTGTTCGTCGTTCGTTCAGTACCTGTTCGCCGACAAAGGCATTCAGCTGCCGCGTACGGCCAGAGAACAAGCCCAGCGCGGAACATCGGTATCGAGAAACGAGCTGCAGCCCGGAGATCTGATGTTTTATTACGTCCCCGGCCGCTTCAAGACGGACAATACGGTCGGTCACGTAGGCATCTACATGGGCGGCGGCAAAATGCTGCATTCAAGCCCGAAGCCTGAAGACGGGGTTCAGATTACGGATATCGATAAAGCGTATTGGCAAGATACGTTCCTGTACGCCAAGCGGCTGCTCTAGGGACATTCTGGCAGGCGCATGAAAAAGCCCCGGTCCATAGGGACCGGGGCTATCCTTATTCATGTCGAGATCCGATCGATCTCCAGGCCGTGCTCGACTGCCAGGTCGATAAACGCGTCTTCGACGTGGATGAGCGGCCGGAACGGATCCGTAGGATGGGTCATGATGATCGTTCCCCAGCGTCCGTCGGACAACTGCGCGCGTTTGCCTATGAAATTGGGGATCATCTTGTTGATGAAAGTCAGCGTCATCTCCGCGTCCAGTTCGTTGAAGCTCAGCCGGTATAACTCCTTGAGCACGCAGAGCAAATCCCGCTTCTCCTGATAGACGCGGTCCGAGCTCATGGCGCTGTATATGTCCGCGATCGCGATAACTCTGGACATCGGCTCAATCGCCTTGTCATGCAGCCGCTCGGGGTATCCCGTGCCGTCGCGTCTCTCGTGATGCTGGAGCGCGGCGACGGCGATGCCTTCGTCCGAACAGGAATCCGTCAGAATCTGGTAGCTGTACGCCGAATGCTTTTTGATCTCCTCAAACTCGGCGTCGGTCAGGCGACCGCTTTTCTTCAAGATCTCCTCCGGAATTCGGCATTTGCCGATATCGTGAAGAAAGCCCGCCATGCCGGCACGGATCTGGTCCTCTTCGCTCCAATCCAGCCATTTGGCCATGTAGAACGAGAGCATGCCGACCTGTACGGAGTGCTGGTACGTATACTCGTCCTGCGTGTGCATGCTCAGCATGAGCGATACGACGTCCCGTTCCTCCTGAAAATGCTGGACAAGCGGCTGGAAGCTCTCCTTGGCGTCTTCCTCGGAGATTTTTCCCTCCGCCATCGCTTGCTTGAACAGCAGCTCGCAGCCTGCGACGGCATCCTCGAACTTGTAGTGAAGCTCGGGCGGGAACAGGTCGGCGGCGGTCTCCGACGCTTCGAACGAAGGGGAGACGCGCTGTTCGATGTCCACGTAATCGATCCGGTGCTGGTAAAGCCGGGACAAGTCGGACTCGTTCAAGATCGCGCCGCTGGACAGAACGTGCAGGCCGTACGCGTTAAAGATATCTTGCGAGATTTGATCGCCAGCTTGCAAATCGGTAATATGAATTCGCATCGCGCACCTCGCCGTATGGTCTTCTGCGGCATCAACGTCGGATAACCGCTTTCAAACCATATGTTACCAAGTATACAGAACGCTTGCAATCGATTTTTGTCGAAAGGGAGTAGGACTATTCGCCGATTAACTCGGAATAGAGTCGTCTGGCTCGAATCGGGTCGTCCGTGCCGGACACGAGCGCGCGGCCGTCGGGGAAGAGCGCGAAAGCGATGCCGTCTTCCCGACGGAGCCTAAGCAGGCAGTCGCTCAGCTCGATGCGCCCGAGCGGGGCCCATCTGGAAGCGAGCAGCGGCAGATCTAGCGACGCATCCGGGGCTGCGGGCGATACCTGGACCGTCCGACGGCCGCAGAGCGTGGCGGTCAGCGGCTCGGCAACGTCGCCGTCGAGCCATTCGAACTTGCGCTCGCCGCCGCATACGGGGCAGTCGGGCCTTCGGGCGTCCGCGATCCCGAGCTGCTGCCAGCCGGTATGCCAGAGGTCCGTCTGGAGCAGCGCGCCATGCAGCGCTTCCTCGCGTCCGGCGAGCAGCTTGATCGCTTCCATCGACTGGACGGAGGCAATGAGGTCAATGATCGGCCCCAGCACGCCGGCCGTCTCGCAAGTATCGAGCGCGCCGCCGCGCGGCGGCTGAGGGAACAGGCAGCGCAGGCAAGGGCCTCCCGTGCCCGGGCGGACCGTCATCGTCATGCCGGAGGAGCCGACGGCAGCGCCGTAGATCCAAGGCTTGCCGTGCTTCACGCTCCACTCGTTGAGCAGGTACCGGACGCCGAAGCTGTCCGTGCCGTCGACGACCAGATCGGCGTCCGAGAGCAGCGTCTCGACATTGCCCGCGTTCAGATCGACCGCGTAAGGCTTGTACGCAACGCTGCCGTTGATCGCGGACAGCCTTCGCGCGGCTGCGACTGCCTTGGGCGTCCCGAGGGACGCGTCCGACTCGTCGTAGAGCAGCTGCCGCTGCAGGTTGGTCGGCTCGACGACGTCGCGGTCGATCAGGATGAGGCGGCCGATGCCGGCGCGGGCCAGATGGTTGGCCGAGACGCAGCCGAGCGCGCCGACGCCGACGATCGCGGCGGTCTTGGCGGACAGTCGCGACTGCCCTTCGGCGCCGAACGGGGCGAAGCGGATCTGACGCGCATAGCGGTCCGCGCTTCGAGCGCCGCCATCCTCCGCGACTTCGGTGAACGAACCGGTCACGGCCGTTCGCCTGCCGGAGGCGCCAGCGGGTCCCAGGGGCCGGTCTGATGTCCCTTCCACTCGGAGCCGTCCTCGTATACCTCGCGCTTCCAGATCGGGACCGTCTGCTTGAGCCGCTCGATCGCATACCGGCTTGCCTCGTACGCGGCTGCGCGGTGAGGCGAGGAGACGGCGATGAGCACGCTGGTCTCGCCGATTCCGACCCGCCCGATACGGTGATGGATCGCGCACAGCGTGTCCGGCCAGCGCTCGCCGATCTCGTCGCCGATCTTCCGCAGCGCCGCGAGCGCCATCGGCTCGTACGCTTCGTAATCAAGCGTGACAGTGCGCTGTTCGCCCGTTAGCCCCCGCGTCGTTCCCGCGAACAGGAGCGCAGCGCCGTGATCGGGGTGGTGAACGAGCGAGAGGACGTCCGAAGCCGATAGCGCCGCCGTCGATATTGCATATGGCGCGGCGGGGACGGAAGCGGCCCGGGCCCCTTCGTCCAGCCCTGAACCGCCGGACACGGGCGGCAGCAGCGCGAGCTCGTCGCCGTATCCGATCTCCGCTTCATCCGGCGAGAACGACTGATTGCGGGCAACGAACGACACCGCGATCAGGTCGGCTTGCTCGGGATGAGCGGCTGCAAGACGTCGCTTAAGCTCGCCCGCAGTTAGCCGATTCTCCGCAAATTCCGTCTCGAGCAGACGCCTGCCGAGACGCTCCGCAAGTCCGGCGAATAAATATATTTTCCAACTGTATGTCGTCATGAATTAGCCCTGCCTTCCATACGATTCACCAGGGAGATGCCTTGTCCAAGCATACCATAATGACTCCGAAAATGTTATGCTATACCCATGTTAGCTAGTGTTACAGGAAGACGATTCAGGCTTTCTGAAGGAGGGCTTCGCCATGACGGAACTTAAGGATCGATACGACCGCAAACATACGTACCTGCGCATCTCCGTCACGGACCGCTGCAACCTGCGCTGCCTGTATTGCATGCCCGAGGAGGGCATGACGTTCATGGACCGGGATAGTCTCCTGACCTACGATCAGATCGCCGAGGTGGTACAGACCGCCGCGGGATTCGGAATATCCAAGCTTCGGATTACGGGGGGCGAGCCGCTCGTCCGGCCGGGCATCGCAGGGCTGATCGCGACGCTGAAGTCGATTCGGGGCATCGAGGAGATCTCGCTTACGACGAACGGGCTGCTGCTAGGGCCGCAGGCTGCCGCGCTTAAGCTCGCGGGACTCGACCGCGTCAATATTAGCCTGGATACGCTGGACAGCGCACGCTTTCGCTTTATCGCGCGCAGGGGCAGGCTGGACAAAGTGCTGGAAGGCATCGAGGCCGCGGCGGAGGCGGGGCTCGGGCCGATCAAGCTCAACTGCGTGCTGCTCAAGGGCGTCAACGAGGACGAGATCGGACGGTTCCTGCGCCTCAGTGCCGAGAAGCCGCTGCACGTCCGTTTTATTGAATATATGCCGATCGGGCACGACGACGCCGGCTGGCGCGATCACTATCTGCCGCTCTCGCGCGTCGCCGAGGAGGCCGATCGTCTCGGACTTGCGTACGAGCCGCTGCCGGAAGGGCCTGCGGGGAACGGTCCGTCCGAGAACTACCGGATCCTGGGCGGGGAGGGATCGTTTGGCCTCATCCATCCGGTCAGCAATCATTTCTGCGCCAATTGCAACCGGCTCCGCTTGACGGCTGAAGGCGATCTTAAGCCTTGCCTGTACTGGGTGGACGAGCTGAGCGTCCGGCCGGCGCTCGGTTCTGCACAGGCGATGCGCGAGCTCTTCATGAAGGCGATGCGCATCAAGCCGGAGAACCACGAGATGGCGGCCTTGCTGGCGGGAGACGCCCAGTCGCATGTGCCCACGGGGCGCAGAATGTCTCAAATCGGCGGGTAGGGGGCGAATATTCGGTGCAAAGCGGCAAGCTGATTCTGCTTCATACCAACGATATCCACAGTCACTTCGAGGAGGCCGCCAGGGCGGCCGATTATATAAAGGAAGTTCGCAGATCCGTGCCTGCGGAACGGCTGCTGCTTATCGATTGCGGCGACCATCTGGACCGCGTGCGGATCGAAACGGAGGGCACCGACGCCGCCGTGAACCGGGAGCTGCTGGCGCGATTCGGCTATGACGCGGTGACGTTCGGGAACAACGAAGGACTGACCTATACGCCCGAGCAATTGAACCGGCTGTACGAGGACGCCCCGTTTCCCGTCGTCTGCGCGAATCTGAAGCTCGCCGCGACCGGACGCCCTCCGGCATGGATGCGCCGGACGCTGACGCTTAAGAGGGCCGGACTGACGGTCGGCCTGTTCGGGCTTACGGTGCAGTTCCAGGATTTTTACGAGCTCCTCGGCTGGGAAGTGTCCGATCCGCTGGAGGAAGCGGCGGCTTGCGTGGCCGAGCTGCGGGCTGTCTGCGATGTCGTGGTGGCGATCTCGCATCTGGGACTCCGCCAGGATGAACGGATGGCGGCCGCGGTGCCGGGCATCGACGTGATCCTCGGCGCCCATACGCACCATCTGCTGGAGGTGCCGCTGCGGATCGAGGGCACGGCCGTCTGCGCAGCCGGCAAGTTCGGCCGCTATGTCGGCACGGTCGAGATCGGGCGCGCCGCCCATGGTCAAGGGCTCGCCATCGAGGGGCGAACCGTCCCGACGGAAGGACGAAAAGAAGATCCCGAGACGGCGGAGATCGTGGCCACGGCGCTTCAGAAGGCCAAGCTGGCAATGGCTGCTTCCGTCGCGCAGCTGGCCGTGCCGCTCGCCGGAGAAGCCGACTCGGAGAGCCCGCTCGGGACGTTGCTAGCGGGGGCGCTGCGCCGCAAGACCGGCGCCGAGATCGGACTGACCAACGCAGGGCAGATTTTGGACGGACTCCAGGCCGGTCAGGTGACCCGCGAGCGGATCCATGCCGTATGTCCGTCGCCGATCAATCCGTGCCTGATCGAATTGACCGGAGAGCAGCTGAAGCAGGCATTCGAGGAGAGCTTGCTGCCGGAGTTTATCGGTTTGGAGTTTCACGGCTTCGGCTTCCGTGGCAAGGTGCTGGGCCGCTTGTGCACGGACGGCGCCGAGGTGGTCTTCGATCCTGCCGCGCCGCCTTACGAACGGGTCCGCAGCGTCCAGATCAACGGGGAACCCTTGGACGAGATGCGGGTCTATACGGTCGGTACGCTCGACATGTTCACGTTTGGCATCGGTTATGTCGGCTTGAAGCAGGGACGCGTCGTGCGTTATTGTCTGCCGGAGTTCATCCGCGACCTGCTCGCCGAGGCGCTGAGCGACGAGCGGGCCGTAGCCGATTGTGTCCGGCGCCGCTGGACGGAGAGCGCGGCTGCCGCGGCATTGTAACCAACATCGCGCCGTCGCCGCTTGAGGCAAACGTCCGCCGGTTTGTCATCGTTGACGAGCATGCGGACGTATTTTTGTGGGTTCGTAAGGATTTTTGGCGAATAGTGTCGACTTTTAGGAAGGAATATCTTGTCAATGGGCGTCAAATCTCTTACATTATCTTAAGAGGATTCCGATGATATAGCCAGAGCCTTTGTCTGCGGAAGAGCACCACCAAGGGGGGAGTTAAAGAAATATGCGCTTGATGCCAGTTACAGCTTGCCTCCCCGGAATGAGGCTTGGTAAAAAGATTTTCTCCGAAGATGGCATCGTGCTGCTGGCTGAAGGAGTCGAGTTGACCCAGGGACTTTTGAATCGCCTGAGCAGTATGGGTATTCATTACATCTATATTTCGGACCCGAAGACCGAAGGCATCGAGATTCCCGAGCTCATCAGCGAGGAGACGCAGAGGCGGGCGCTGAAGACCGTCAAAAACGTGTTCCGCGAGATGGCAGACAGCTCCCGGCGAGGGATCTATCCCTACGTCGGCAAAGCCGTGCGCGAGACGATGGCGACGATCCTGGACGATCTGTACAGCAACCGCGATGCCATGATCATGCTGCTGAATCTGCAGAGCGTGGACCACTATCTGTATCTTCATTCGCTCAACGTCTGCGTATACACGTCGCTGCTCGGCATCGCCCGCGGCTACAGCAGGGACGAGCTGATGACGCTCGGACTCGGCTCGCTGCTGCACGACGTGGGCAAGTCGCGGATTCCGCTGGACGTGCTGCTTAAGCCGGGGGCTCTGTCCAAGCAGGAGTTCGAGGAGATGAAGCGCCACACCGAGCGCGGCTTCCAGCTGCTCAAGGACGAGCCCAACCTGCCGCTGATCGTCGCGCATTGCGCCTTCCAGCACCACGAACGTCTGGACGGATCGGGGTATCCGCGCGGCATCGGCGGCAGCGAGATCCACGAATACGCCAAGTGGATCGGCATCGTCGACTCATACGACGCGATGACGAGCCACCGGATTTACCGCAACGCCATGCTGCCTCATCAGGCGGTCGAGCTCTTGTACGCGGGCAGCGACTCGCTTTACGATACGGATATGCTGCGCCTTTTTCGGGACAAGGTCGCCATCTACCCGGTCGGCATGACCGTGGAGCTGTCGAGCGGACAGAGCGGCGTTATCGTGGACGTGAACACGCTGACGCTGCATCGTCCGATCGTGCGGATCCTGACGAACGAGGGCGGCGAGGAGCTGAAGTCTCCGTTCGATATGGACTTGTCCAAGCATCTGTCGGTCATGATCTCCCGCGTCGTGACCAACGGTCCGGCTTTAAGCGAAGCATAGCACGCATTTGGAGCCCTTGGAGCGGCATGTCTCCGAGGGCTTTCGTTTGCGTTATCCGGCGCTTACCCGGTACAATAGCATTACATTAGACAAGACAGGGAGTATGACCGATGATTGGCTCCGCCCAAGCCGGGACGGGCGCTCCTTTCGCGCCGCCGGCCGATCTCACGCCGCTGTCGCCTGCGTACGATCCGTGGGATCCGATCCGTTCGCTGCAGGCGTACGGCAAGCACGCGCTCACGAGCGTTGAATTTACCGTTACTCATTTATGCAATATGCGATGCGAGCATTGCGCCGTCGGCGACAGCCTGACGATGACCGAAGCCGAGGCGCTGCCGATCGACCTGATGCTCCGGAGGCTGGACGAGGTCGAGCATCTGGAGACGATCAGCCTTACCGGCGGAGAGCCGACGTTCAGCATGAACACCGTCAACCATATCTTGATCCCGCTGCTCAAGTATGCGCGGTCGCGCGGCATCCGCACGCAGCTCAATTCGAACGTGACGCTGGATTACGGCCGGTACGAGCTGATCGCGCCTCACCTGGACGTCATGCATATTTCCTTCAATTACACGGAGGCGGAGGACTTCCACCGCATCGGCTTCGCGCGTACAGGACGGGAGGTCGGCCTCGGCGCCGCCGGACGCATGTACGATCGCATGATGGAAAACGCCAGGAGGCTGGCCGCCGGCGGTCTGTTCGTCTCTGCGGAGTCGATGATCAACTACCGGACGCATGACAAGATGAAGGAGATCCACCGCCTCGTCGGCGAGATGGGCTGCAGCAGGCACGAGGTGCATCCGATGTATCCGAGCTCCTTTGCCTCCGGGCTGCCCGTCATCACGAAGCGGCAGATGCGCGAAGCCGTAGAGGATCTGCTCGACGTCCGGCAGCGCGACATGTGGATGCTGTTCGGCACGCTGCCGTTTTACGCTTGCGGCGACGACCCGCTCGAGCGCCGCTTGCTGAGCAGGCTGGCCGCCGAGCCGAACGTGACCGTCCGCAACGATCCGGACGGACGCAACCGCGTCAACGTCAACCTGTTCAGCGGGGACGTCTACGTGACCGACTTCGCGGCCGTTCCGCCGTTCGGCAACGTCAAGAACGAGCGCCTCGACGACGTATTCGACCGCTGGCAGGCGCACCCGATGCAGCGCGGCCTCAACTGCCATTGTCCCGCCGCGGGCTGCTGCGGTCCGAATCTGCTGGTAACCGACATGTATTACAAGGATGTCGACTTTACCCGCCGCAGCGCGATCGTCTAGACGAGCCGCGCAAATGCAGGCGACGAGCGCGAAGTACCCGCAGTTACCGCGCCGTACGAAAGGAAGCTGAAGCTGCTTGAACACGGAATTGTTATGGGGCTCGATCGCCTGGCACGCCGTACTCGTTCTTTTTCTCGTGCTGCTGAACGGATTTTTCGTAGCCGCCGAATTCGCGCTCGTCAAAGTGCGCCAATCGCGGCTCACGCAGCTGACGAACGAGGGCAATGTCAGGGCGAAGTACGCGCTCAAGGTCAACCGCAAGCTGGACGTCTATCTGTCGGCTACGCAGCTCGGCATCACGCTCGCTTCGCTCGGTCTCGGCTGGACGGGCGAGCCGGCCATCGCCGATCTGATCGTCATCCCGCTGCTTCATCAATACGGCGTGACCAACGAGACGACGATCCATACGATCTCTTATATCATCGCGTTCAGCGCGATTACTTTCCTTCATATCGTCCTGGGGGAGCTCGCGCCCAAGTCGCTCGCGATCCAGAAGTCGGAGGGCGTATCGCTGTGGCTGTCGCTCCCGCTACTGCTCTTTTACCGGCTGTTCCTGCCGGTCATCTGGCTGCTTAACAACGCGGCTAACCTTCTGCTGCGTTTGATCGGCGTCAAGCCGGCCAGCGAGCACGATGCCGCGCATACCGAAGAAGAGATCCGCATCCTCATGAACGAGAGCGCCAAGAGCGGCATCATCGACAAGGAAGAGATGACGCTGTTCGACAATGTGTTCGAGTTTTCCGAAAGAGTGGCCCGCGAGGTCATGCTGCCCCGCACCGACATGGATTGCATGTTCGCCAACCTGCCGTTCGACGAGAACATGAAGCTCGCGTACCGGGTCAAGCACACCCGGTATCCGGTCGGCGTCGAGGACAAGGACCAGATCATCGGCTTCGTGCACATCACGGACGTGCTCACGGCCGATCCGGACGAGGAGCAGGACCTGCGCGCCTACCTGCGTCCGATCTTAAGCGTGCCGGAGTCGATGGAGATCAGCCGCGTGCTCAAGCTGATGCAGCGCCACAAGTCGCAGCTCGCGATCGTTATCGACGAGTACGGCGGCACGGCCGGCATGCTGACGGCCGAGATGATCCTCGAGGAGATCGTCGGGGAGATGCAGGACGAATTCGACGACGAGCCGCCGACCGTCGAGGTGCAAGGCGACGTCTATTCGGTCGACGGCCGCATGCTGATCGAGGAGGTCGACGACTTGCTTGGCGTCGAGATCGAGGAAGAAGAAGTCGATTCGATCGGCGGCTGGCTGTTCAAGAGTCTCGACGGCAACGTCTCGGAGGGGCGCAAGATCGTCGAGCAGGGCTACGTATTCGAGATCGCCGAAGTGGAACGTCTAAGAGTCCAGCGCGTACATATCTATCGGTATAAGCAATCGGACGCGGACGACCGGTCGGACCCGACTCCCGGTCTGTAAGCTGACGAATATCGGATTCGCCGATAGGACGTAACGATCCTCGAAAGGTGTGAATGCATGCCGCTGCGCACAGTATTGCTGATGGTTTTGGGGCTTGGCTTTCTTTATTTGCTGTTTACGGTAGGCGCGCCGTTCCTGCTGGCTTTGATCGTCGTGATCTTCCTCGAACCGCTGACCAAGATTTTCATGACCAAGTTTAAGATGAACCGGCTCGCGGCTTCTACGGTGACGAGTACGTTGTTTACGCTCGGACTGCTGGGGCTCATGGGATTAATCGGGATCAAGATCTTCGAAGAGCTGACCTCGTTCTGGAGCAACCTGCCGTCCTATCTTAAGAGCGCCAACAGCTACATCCAGGATGCGCTCGAAAAGGCGAGCAACTCGTACAACGGCGTGGGCGGCGACAACGAGCTGCCGATCAAGCTCGAGAGCTTGACGAACAATCTGACCGACTGGCTGTCGGGTCTCGCCACGTCGATTTCCAAGCCGCTCGTCGGGTTTGCGGCCGGCATTCCTAGCTTTTTTGTCGTCATGATCGTATTTTTCGTCGCCGTCTACCTGTTCAGCCTGAGCCTGCCGACGATGATGGCTTCGTTCCTGTCCATCTTCGCGGAGGAATCCAGAAGTCAGGTATCGCAGGTCATGGAAAATTTGCGCAAGTCGATTTTCGGCTTCCTGCGCGCCCAGTTCGCGCTTAGCCTTATGACTTATGTGCTCTCGTTCGTCGGGCTGCTCATCATCGGTACGGGCTACCCGCTCGCGATCGCGCTGCTCATCGTCGTCGTCGATATTCTTCCGATCCTCGGCACGGGGTCCGTGTTGGTACCATGGGCGGCCTATATGATGCTGACGGGAGACACGTACGCCGGTATCGGACTGATTCTGCTGTTCTTGGTCATCACCGTCGTCCGCCGGATCGTTGAACCCAAGGTGCTGGGAGATGCGGTCGGCATCGGCGCGCTCCCTGCTTTGATCAGCCTGTACGTCGGATTCGAATTGGTCGGTCTCGTCGGCGTTTTCCTGGGTCCGGTCGTCGTTATCGTGTACATGGCCGCCCGCAAGGTCGGATTGATTAATCTCAAGATCAAGCTTTAGGGCCCCTCGCCCCAAGCTTGCATGCCTCCGCGTTTATCTCGCGGCGGCTTTTTTTTGCAGACAAGCCTGTCTAAATTTATCCGATCTTGTCGTTCGAACCGGGCGCATGGGCGCATAGGCTAGATCAGTACGCCGTACGGTCTATGTCTAAGGAGGAATCCGCGTGTACGACAACCAATGGCGGGAGTGGCATCCCTACGCCAGCCCCGACGATCCGTGTCCGCCCGTGCCGGTTAAGAGGTATATCGTGCCGCCCAATCAGTATATTTACTTCCAACCGTCCAATTTGCCCCAATTTCCGCTCGACGAAGCCTTGTTCAAAGGTACGCTGTGGCCCGCGCTATACAGTCCGTATATGTCGCGCTGCAACCGCAAAGGAGGCTGATGGGCGTGGCCGACAGGGAAGAAGTCGCGCACCTGAGCAGTGAAAACGGCTATTCGCAGCATGCGCCGCAGCGAGGCGGGGAGGCTTACAAGCGCGATCTGCTGGAGATCCAGAAGGTCGACTTCGCGCTGGTCGAGCTTAATCTGTTCCTCGACACGCATCCCGCCGATATGCAGGCGCTTCAGCAGTTCAACCAGCTTGCGCAGCTGCGTAAGCAATTGATGGCCTCGTTCGAGCAAAAGTACGGGCCGCAAATGGGATTCGGCAACAGCTTCAGCCGTTATCCCTGGCAGTGGGTCGACACGCCGTGGCCGTGGCAAGTGTAGAAGAGGGGGCGCGATATGTGGGTTTATGAAAAGAAGCTACAGTATCCCGTCAAGGTCGGCAAATGCGATATCCGGATGGCGCGCTACTTGTCCGAGCAATACGGCGGCGCCGACGGGGAGCTCTCGGCCGCGCTTCGTTACCTCAATCAGCGCTACACGATTCCCGATAAAGTCATCGGATTGTTGACGGATATCGGTACGGAGGAATTCGCCCACCTCGAGATGATCGCCACGATGATCTACAAGCTCACAAAGGACGCCTCGGTAGAGCAGATGGAGGCCGCGGGACTCGGTCCGCATTTCGCGAATCACGACGGCGCACTCTTTTACGAAAATGCCTCGGGGGTGCCGTGGACGGCAGCCTATATTGCTGCGAAGGGAGATCCGCTCGCCGATCTGTACGAGGATATCGCGGCGGAGGAGAAGGCGCGGGCGACGTATCAGTGGCTGATCGACATGACGGACGACGTCGATATTCAGGACAGCCTGAAGTTTCTGCGCGAGCGCGAGATCATTCATTCGCTGCGCTTCCGCGAGGCGGTCGAGATCATCAAGGCGGATCGGGATCAGAAGAAGGTCTATTGAGCATCCATCCATAGGGTACTTAAAAACGAATCCCCTTAGGCGAAGCCGCCTTAAGGGGATTATTCATGTATTTTGCGGACAGCCGCTTCAAGCGCTACGGTTTCGTGATGACCATCGCAGTGATTTTTTCAGAGTAGTAGGATGTTAACTGCCGGCAAACGTAGTCCGCCGAATACTTGAAGTCCTTCCGGATCCAAAACTTAATGACGCCGAGCGTCGAATGGATCTGGTAGCTAAGGAACATCTCGTACTCCGTCTCGGTGCTGCCGGCTTCCCGTTCAAAGGACATTTCCTCCGTGAAGATGGTCCAGGATGCCTGCTCGAGACGGTCGTATAAATTCGGGGTAAGGCGAATGAGAGAGAGAGCCTTAAATAAATCTTTATTGTTTTCAATGTGTTCAAAAATCAGCTTCGTTGAAGGGACGATGCCGTCCAGCGCGACTCTCCGGACATCCTTGTACGGCTCTCTAAGGGCATGAGTAAAGCCGTCGACCGCATCGTGAAATAAATCCTCGATCATCTCGTTTTTGTCATGGTAGTGGGCGTAGAAAGTACCGCGGTTCAAATCCGCCTGGCCGGCGATCTCGCTAACCGTAATTTCGCCGATGTCATTGTTGTCGAGAATAAGCTGGACAAGCGCCTTTTTTAAGGCCGCGACCGTTTGATGTTGTTTTCGTTTCTGCCGCTGAGAAATCAACATTTGCACCCCATATGTTCAAATCGATTCCGTTGGCCGACATTTTAATCGCAGTTGTCGGTCGTCCGACGTATTCGATCTGGCTGTTTATTGTTCGAAAGACTGCTTCGAATTTATTATAGTTTAGCATCGGTTTTGATGAAAGCGCTGTTCAAGCGGAGGATGCCACGACAAGGAGGAGCATAGGGTATGGGACGTCTAACAGGCAAGGTTGCTCTTATTACGGGAGCCGGCAACGGCCAGGGAGCGGCAGAAGCTTATTTGTTTGCGAAAGAAGGCGCCAAGGTCATCGCGACGGACATCCAGTTCGACAATGTCAGCGACGTCGTAGCCAAAATCAATAGCGAGTTCCCGGATAGCGCCATCGCTTTGAAGCACGACGTTGCTTCGGAGGAAGATTGGAAGAAGGTAGCCGAGGAAGGCGTCGGCAAGTTCGGCTTGATCACCGTGCTGGTGAACAATGCGGGGATCCTGTCCATGCAGCCGTTCCTCGAGGTGTCCTACGAAGTATGGAAGAGAGCGATCGATATCAACGCCTGGAGTCAATTCGCAGGCATTAAGACGGTTGTTCCATATATGAGACAAGCAGGGATCGGCTCTATTATCAATATCGGATCGCTGGCAAGCATCATTGCGGCAGGCGGCTTTAATCCGTATACGGCCAGCAAGGGAGCGGTCGAAGCGATTACCCGCGCCGCGGCGCTTGAACTGGGACCGGAGCAGATTCGCGTGAACTCGGTTCATCCCGGCGGCATCGATACGCAGATGACGAGAGATACGTTCACGACGGAAGAAGCGAAGGAAGCGGTTGCGAACGCGGTTCCGCTCAAGCGCTTCGGTCAACCGGAGGATGTGGCGAAGCTCGTGGTTTTCCTCGCTAGCGACGAGTCCTCCTACATCACCGGTACGGCTCAGATCATCGACGGCGGAATCTGGGTTCAATAACGATTTTCGGAAAATGGTTTCGTTCGCGTTTCTATAGGCAATGTACGAAGGGCTATCCCTACATTCATGAAAATGACTGAGGGGATGGCTTTTGCTGCGGAGTCCGGCCGGCGAACATGCTTCGCGTTAGTATGGGCGAACACTAGAAATTTGCCACTTCCGCCGGGCTTCGGTATGATGGATGAAAAAACCGAGGAGTCGACTATGAAACCGTACGATTTGCCGGAAGCCATGCTGTTCGATCTGGACGGAACGTTGTTCCGCACCGAAACGCTGCTCAAGGAAGTGCATCGCCGCGTCTTCGCCACCTTGCGCGAGGAAGGTTTGTACATAGCGCCGGAGCCGCCTGTCGAGCGCTTGCTAGGCTCGCTGGGCATGCTGCTGGAGCATATTTGGCAGAAGGTCATGCCTGACGGTTCGCAAGCCGCGCAGGACCGAGCGAATGAATTGCTCCTGCAATACGAGCTGGAGGAGCTTGAGAACGGGCGGGGCGAGTTGTACGAAGGCGTGCCGGAAGTGCTGGGCGAGCTTAAGTCGCGCGGCGTGCGGCTGTACGTGGCCAGCAACGGACTGGAAGACTACGTCAAAGAAGTGCCCCGGCTGCGAGGCATCGGCGATCTGTTCGAAGGCTTCTACAGCGCCGGCGAATACGCTACGAGCTCCAAGGTTGAGCTCGTGCGCCTGCTGCTCGAGCAGAGCGGAGCGAAGTCGGCCTGGATGGTCGGCGATCGTCATTCGGACGTCGAAGCGGGCAAAGGCAACGGCCTGTTCACGGTCGGCTGCGACTATGCAGGTTTCCGGCGCGAGGGCGAGCTGGACGAAGCGGACGTGCGGATCGCGAGCTTTTCCGAGCTGTTGGAACTGGTGCGCTGAAGCTGGACCGAGGATAACAAAAACGGGGCTGTCTCAAAAGGGTCATAAATCGACCCGAAGAGATAGCCCCGTTTTTTTTTGCTTTCAAAACATACAAGCAGAGCCTGCAAGAAGGACATCGGCAAAATCATTACCGGAGCGCAAACTGCGAAGACTGCCCGCTTAAAGCGGCGTGCACAGAAGCAAAAGGAAACCGAGAGATTCTTTTCGTTTTCCTATTTAACAAGCAGAGCGATTTTGAAAAAGTAAAAGATGTGCAACCATTTTCGTCAAATTAGTTGAATGTTACGTCTGCCGCGACTCGCTATAATTCAATTGAGGCAACGACAACGATTCGACTACGGGGGAGGCGCAAGAGATGAATAGGAGAAAATGGGCGACAGCGGGGCTGCCGCTGACGATGGCCGCGATGCTGGCGACCGCTTGCGGCGGAAATACGAACGATAACGGGGCGCAAGGGACAACCGGCGCGGTGGAAACGACGGCGCAGGAGAGCGCTGGCGCGAGCCAGTCGGCCGAAGTGAATAAGGATCCGGTCACGCTGCGATACTTGACCTGGGATTACTCCGATCGGACCGTCTCCACGGACGCCTGGATCGCCTCTCTGAAGGACAGCATGCAAATCACGATCGATATGCAGAACGTCCCTACCGATCAATATAATGTGACGTTAAAAACGAAGTATGCCGCCACCGACTTGCCTGATCTGGTGAAGACGCACGGTATCGACAGGAAGTTGAATCTGAGCGAGAAGCTGACGATCGATCCCGACCAGTTTGTCGATCTGTCCGATCTGCCGGCGATCGCCGACTTTGTCCCTTCGGTTATACAAGATCGCAAGTCGAATGAGGCCGGAAAGCTCTATTACGTACCGGTCTCGACGAATGCGCTGGGCGTGTTATACAACAAAAAGACGTTCGCGGACAACGGCATCGCGATTCCGACGACGCTGAATGACTTTATCGCCGCATGCGAGAAGCTGAACAGCGCAGGCGTGACTCCGATCGCCGCAGGCTTCAAAGACTCGTGGACGACCCAGATCATCCCCTTCATCGCGTTTGGCCAGTTCGTAAACGCCAAGCATCCGGAGGCCAAGGCGCAGTTGGCGGACGGCTCGTTGAAGTATGCCGATCTGAAGGAAGACGTGCTCAAAGCGCTTAACGTTCAATTGGATTGGATCGACAAAGGGTTCTTCCAGAAGGACATTCTTGGCACCGACATTAACGTCGCCAGCCAGATGGTCGGCACGGGCAAAGCGGCCATGCTGATTAACGGCACATGGCAGCTGGGCGCGGTGCAGGCTTCGAATCCCGATGCGGAGATCGGATTTTTCGCGCTCCCCTTAAACGCAACGGGAGAAAAGACGATTCTGCCGACATCCGCCGACGAAGGCATTCTGATCAACGCAAAATCCAAGCATTTGGAAAAAGCGAAAGAGGCGCTTAACGCCTACCTTAGCGCCGAGAACCAAACGCTCGTCATCAACGATCTGAAGGGCATTCCGACCAATACGAAAGTCCAGGTGACCGATCCCTTCGTCAAGGAAGTGCAGGCGGCTATGGCAGCTGCGGACGTCCAGTCGGATTGGTGGGGAGGCAATGGCTACTATCAGCCGAGCGGTACCGCGTTCAGCATGGACAAGTCCATCCAGAACCTGATCGCCAAAGGAACGACGCCGGAGCAATTCATCGCCGATTACGACGCGGCGAACGCCAAAGCGCTTGGGAAATAAAAGAAGCGCGAGCAGTCAATAACCGCGGTCGGCGGCTTGCGAAGCGCCGGCCGTTGTTGTTAGAAAGAAGGGAATTGTAATGATGCTAAAACGAAAAAGGCAATGGAAATTCGAGCTCCGTTGGTTCGTTTTCGTTCTGCCGGCGCTGGCGTTCTATCTCGTTTTTTTTCTGCTGCCTACGCTCAGTTCCTCTTATTATTCACTTACGGATTGGGACGGCGTCCGCAGTCGTTTTATCGGATTCGACAATTACAAGGAGCTGTTCTTGGATCGCATGATTCGGGAATCTTTTAAGAATACGGCGCTCTACACCGTCATGATCACCGTCATCCAAAATGTGTTCGGTCTGGCTGCCGCGCTTGTTCTCTCCAAGGCTTTTCGCGGCGTAACGGTGATGCGCATGTTAATCTTCATGCCTTATATTTTCAGCACGCTGCTTATCGGTTACGTATGGGGGTTCATCCTGGAGCCGAACATCGGCGCGTTGAATCAGTTACTCGACGCGGCGCACTTGGGACAGCTGAAGCTGGGCTGGTTAAGCGATCCCGGCACGGCGCGATGGATGATTATATCCGTCACGATCTGGCAGTGCCTCGGCTATTCGATGGTTATTTACATTGCGGGTTTGCAAGGGGTGCCAAACGATCTGTACGAATCGGGCAGTCTGGACGGCGCCGTCGGCTTTCGAAAGTTTTGGAACATTACGTTTCCGCTGATCGCGCCGGCATTCACGATTAATATCGTGTTATGCCTCATTGGCAACCTCCAGCTATTCAATCAAATTTACGCGCTCACGGGCGGAGGTCCCGGCTACGCGACGGAGTCCGTGGCCACGATGATTTATCAGCTCGGGTTCGGGAACGGCATCCGGTGGGGCTACGGCTCCGCGCTGTCCGTGACGTTGTTCGTCTGCATTCTGCTCATAACGCTCATGATGGTGTCTTATTTGCGCAAGAGAGAGGTGGAAATGTGAGGCAGCGGACATTTTCCCGTCTTGGAGGTTTGCTCGGCATGTTTGTATTATGGGTTGTTTCAATAGGCTTTGTTTATCCGATCGCACTCGTATTTCTGTCAGCGGTCAAGACCAAAACGGAGCTTGCCAACAATCCGTTCGGATGGCCGTCGGCGATGTCTTTCGATTCTTTTGAAACGGCTTTCCGGACGATGCACTATTTCCGCTCGTTCGCCAACACGGCGCTGATCGGAGGCATCGCCATTGTCGGCGTCGTTCTCATGGCCGCGATGGCTTCTTACGCGATCGCCCGGCGCAACAACCGGTTCTACGGCTCAATCTACTATCTCTTCCTTGCCGGCATTATCATTCCGTTTCAGATGGCGATGATTCCGCTTTACAAGCTGCTCTTAAGCTGGCATCTCATCAACTCGTACCAAGGCGTTGTATTCGTCTATTTCGGCATGCTCGCGCCGTTTTCCGTATTTCTGCTCAGCGGATTCATCCGATCCGTGCCCCGCGAGCTGGACGAGGCGGCTTACGTGGACGGCAGCGGAATTTATATGACGTTTTTTCGCATTATCCTTCCGCTTCTCAAGCCGGCCGTCACCACCATTACGGTACTCGATCTGTTTACGGTGTGGAACGACTTCCTGATGCCGATGCTGTATCTCTCCAACAGTGCCAAGATGACGATCACGGTGCAGCTGTCCGCCTTCCAGGGCATGTACTTCAACGATTGGTCGCTTATATTCGCCGGCGTGTGCTTGATCGTGCTGCCGATGCTTGCAGTCTATTTGTTCGCGCAGCGATTTATTATTAGCGGGATAACGGCCGGAGCGGTCAAAGGCTGACGACTGGAGGCGAGGGGCATTTCAAATGAACGCGGGCGACGTCCCGATAGTTCCCCATACCGGCTAGCTGCCATTCGGCGCCCGAACGAGGCGCCGAATTTTCGGTATCCGGGAATAGACTTGCGAATCGAGGGCGTAGTACACTTGCGATAATTCATCGTGCTGGAGGAATCAGGATGACCAGGACGTCCTTCGCTAACAACATGAGCTTATTCTACAAACTGTTTTACGGCATATTGACGATTCTTGTCATCGTATTTACGCTGTCCAGCGTTTCTTCCTATTTTTACGCCCGCACGATTTTCCGCGAACAGGCGATCGATTCGACGGCTCGGCTGGTCAGCAACATCAATACGGGGTTTGAGGATAATCTGGACCAGATCGATCGCATCATCATGTCGATCTATTCGGAAGCCGATCACAATCCGCCGCTCAGCCTGAAGCAGATCTTGACGAAGCCGGGCTATGCAAGCCTAAAAGAGCAGCTGAACGCCCTGCAGGTGATGGAGAGTTTTTTTCAACGTCTCATGAACTTGCGAAAGGACTTCAACAGTATCTATATCTATGTGTCTCCCGAAAAGCAGTTCTCTTATGCCGCCTATGGGAGGAACATCCCGGAGTATTCGCCGGTAAGCGAGGATTGGTACAAGGAGACGGTCAGCGCGGGCGGCAGAACAGTCATCTTCGCTCCTCACAATCCGTTTCAGCTCCAATATAATCAGAAAGTCGTTTCCTTTTCCCGCGTGCTTCGGGGTTTATCGCAAGACATGGATAAGACGGACGGCATTATTCTGATCGATTTGTCCATGGAAGCCATCGAGAGCATTGTCGACAAGGGCGGTCTTGATTCCGCTACGGGTATACTGCTGCTGGACCGCGATGGAAAAGTCGTATATGAAGGCGGGGCTAGCATCGGTCTGGACGAGCAAGCGGTTCGTAAATTAACGTCCCTGAAATCCGGCGATCGGACGTTGACGACGGAAGGGAAAAGCTACTTCGTCTCTTTTAGCACGATTGAATCTGTAGGGTGGAAAACCGTAACGCTGACCCCTTACGCGGAGATGAACCGATTC
This sequence comes from Cohnella sp. GCM10012308, assembly GCF_042649185.1. Classification (NCBI taxonomy): domain Bacteria; kingdom Bacillati; phylum Bacillota; class Bacilli; order Caryophanales; family Paenibacillaceae; genus Cohnella; species Cohnella sp. GCM10012308. The sequence goes on along the minus strand of NZ_JBHRYU010000002.1, from coordinate 142,238 downwards.
GGCAATCGACTCTTGCTGTTCGATATCCCGCTCGGCATAACCGCTCTGGCGATGACGGCGCTGCTGGCCTACTTGCTTTCCAGAAAGCTGTATCAGCCCCTTCAGGAGCTCAAGGCCGGTATGGCGCAGATCAAGCAAGGCAACTTCGATTACCGCCTCGAAGTGTCCTCGAACGACGAGTTCGGCAATCTGGTTTTTAGCTTCAACAAGATGACGAGCACGATTAAGGAGCTAATCTCGGAGAAGTACGAAGCGACGCTCGCCAAGCGGGAAGCGGAATTCAAATATTTGCAGTCGCAGATTAATCCGCATTTCATCTACAATACGCTTCAGATCCTGAGCGGCATGGCGTTGCTGTATAAAACGCCGAATATTCACACGGTATCCAAAAACTTGGCCAAGATGCTTCGTTACAGCATCAGCCTGGACCGCGCGATCGTACCGGTTCGCGAAGAAATAGAGAACGTCGTCTGCTATATGGACATTCAAAAAACGCGGTTCCGCGGTTTTTTCTCTTATGAACTGATGATCGACGAGGACACATTCGCCTGCGAGACGTTAAAGCTCGTTCTGCAGCCGATCGTAGAGAATGCGATCGTTCACGGGCTGGAGCCCAAGGAAGAAGGGGGACGTGTCGTCGTCTCCTGCAAGGCGGTAGATAACCGCCTTCGATTCGAAGTCCTCGACAGCGGCGTAGGCATGGACAGGGAGCGTCTGGCGCAGGTCATCGCGCGGCTTGACGGGGCGGATTCGCCGGAACCCTCGACTGCCGATACGAAGTCGAACTCCATCGGTCTGTCCAACATTCACAAGCGGATTCAGATGCTTTACGGCCCGGAATACGGACTGGCGATCGACAGCGTTAAAAACGAGTGGACAAGAGTCCGGATCGACATGCCGCTTACGGCTAATGAGGGGGAAATCGTCTAGTGCTCAAGGTCTTGGTCGTGGATGACGAGGAATGGACCCGAATCAGCATACGGGAAAGCATCGATTGGGCCGCGTTCGGGATGACGATCTGCGGGGAGGCGCGCAATGGTCAAGCGGCGCTCGAAGCGATTCGCTCGTCGCAGCCGGATATCGTCATCACCGACATTCGGATGCCGGTGATGGACGGGATTCGACTGCTGGAGCACATCGATGCGGAGTATCCGGATATTTTCGTCGTACTGCTGAGCGGCTACGCCGAATTTGAATATGCAAGGAAGGCGATCGGGCATCGGGCGTTTGATTATTTGCTCAAGCCCATCGACGAGGACCGGCTGCGGGATACGATGAGCAAAGCAGCGTTGAAGCTGCTTGAAGCCGGGGCTCGCAGAGACGAAGTGAACCGGATGAACAGGCAGTTGAATGAGATCGGCACGATCCCGCTGGAGAAATTTCTGACCCGCCTGGTCACGGGCACGGCCGGCGGCATGCCTGAGATTCGTTATGCCATGGCCAAGCACGGCGTGAAGGCGGACTGGGAATGCCTGGCGGTAACGGCGCTTCAGGCGGAGAACTTCCAGGCGGTGTCCGAGAGGCGTTACGGCAACGATGCGGATCTGACCGGCTTCGTTCTGCTAAATATTGTAAGCGAGATGCTCCAAAAAGAAGCGGGCTGGCTCGTCTTTCGTTTCTATGGCAAGAACGACTTGGTCGTTCTGATCAAGGGAGCGGAAAACGAGGACGAGGAAAACTTGACGAAGGCGGTTCGCGACAAGCTTACGGAAGTCGCGGCGGCTTTAGACGGTACGATCGGCATTCGGGCGAAGGCGGGCGTCGGCGGACCCGTCTCGCTGCTGAGCGACGTCCATAATTCCTATAAGCAAGCGATGGAGGCGCTCGGCAGCGTCGGTTTTTTAGGCGTCGGCCCGGTTTTGGTTGCGCGCGAGGTCAGCGGCCGCAACGATAGCTACGTTTTTCCGGAGGACAAGGAAAAGGCGGTGCTGTATTATCTCGAGAACGGCTATACGGCGCAGCTTGAGGCGTGGATCGAAGATTTCTTTTCGGATTGGGCTTCAAATGGGATGGGCCGCCCGGACGGCATTCGGCAGACGCTGCTGGAGCTGATGGTGGGCGTACGGAAGCTGCTGGCCAAATACGGCATCCAGCTGGACGAACTGCTGGGACAACGCAGCTTGCCCGACTTGCTCTGGCAGCGACTGGACTCCCTTCGGCAGATGAAGGCGTGGCTGCAAGACAGCTTGCAGCGAATCGCCGGCGCAATCGCCGACAAGCGCAAGACCGGATCCCGCAAAGCGATCTCCGACGTGATCGGGTTCCTCCATGCTCATTTTTTCGAAGAGATCACGCTTTATTCCGTCGCGGATTCCTTTTATATGAATCCGGCGTATTTGTCCCGCTTGTTCAAGCAAGAAGCGGGCCGGACTTTTAACGAGTATTTGAGCGAGATTCGAATGACCGCGGCCGCGAATCTGCTTGCAAGCGACGAAGAGCTGAAAATCGGGGATATCGCCATATTGACGGGATATGAAAACGTCAGTTATTTCATGAAGAAGTTCAAGGAGCATTTTGGACTGACGCCTTCCGAATATCGCAAGCAAAACGTCGGAAGCAAGCTGAGCATGTAAAAAAAGTGCAGTGAATCACGTAGAACTTGTTGAATGTTCCGAGAAACCGCCGCGTTTATAATGAAAACGAAACGGGCGGTTTCGCTTGACGCATATTTTGAAAGCGTTTTTTCAAGCGTTTCGCCCTCTTACCATCATGAGGGAATGGAGGCGTACGAAGAGACGGGCCCCGTTGGAACCGGCCTTGCAAAAGGCAAAAAAATTTACTCGAAGGAGAGAATCATTTGTGAAAAGCCATGTAAAAAAGACGATCTTGAGCGCCATGATGTTCGCCGTGCTGGTCATCGGCGTGTGCTTGTTCTCGAACGTGACTTGGGCCGCGTATTCGCCGGGAATTGCAACGAGCCCGACCTTGCCGCAGGACGACGTCGTCGTTTACACCGAGAAAGTGACGGACTTCGGTGCCGTCCCGAACAACGCGTCGATCGATAACACGACGGCATTCCAGCAGGCAATCGACGAAGCCTACGCGAATGGCGGCGGGATCGTATACGTACCTGCGGGCCATTGGCGGTTGAACGGCACGCTCGTCCTGAAGAGAAAGGTCACGCTGCGCGGCGAATGGAGAAATCCCGATATCGCGGGCAACGAGGCGGCACAAGGGACGATCCTTGAAACGACGGCGAACCAGAACAATCCGGGCGGCGCTCCTTTCATCAAAGTCGCTTCGAACGCGACGGTTAAAAACTTGAGCATTTGGTACCCGAACCAAACCTTTTCGAGCCCTTCAAGCTATCCCGATACGATCGCGGACGGCACGTTCGACACGGAGGACGATTTTCATCATGGCTTCGCCGTCGTCAATGTAACGATTTATAACGCCTACAAAGGCATCGCGACAGGCACCGCCGGTTATTCTCAGGAGCCGTTGATCAGGAACGTCATGATGACGGCTTTGAACACGGGCGTGCATCAGAAGAACGACTGGAACTTTGGAAATACGGAAAGCGTGCACGTATCGACCAAATATTGGATCAATTCGGGGCTGGCGGGCGCGCCAAGCTCGGGGGCTAACCAGACGCTTCTGCAATCGTATACGCGCGCTAATCTGACGGGCGTCGTGCTTGACGGTCATATCGACGGCATCAATCTGTACGATATCCGGGTCGATGACGCCAATGTTGGCATCGAGAGCGCGAACCGCTGGGCACAAATAACCAACGTATCGCTTAATAATGTCAACACAGGCGTGTATTATCATTACGCCGGCGGCCTTAACGCGGGGAACTCGCTGGTGGGCGGGACAATCAACGTCCTTCCGGGTTCGAATACGTACGGTATTAAAATGACACAGGTCGGCCAAGTGCTCATTCAAGGGATTACGATCGGCGGAACGCCGACCAACAGTGTCTACTTCGAGTCCTCCACGGAAACCTTGAATCTCATGAAAATGACGTTCAACGGCTGGACCGATTCTGCTGTCAAAGTCGTGCAGGGAAGCGCGCTGATCGAGGCGTCATCCTTCAACGCCGGAGGAACGCACATTAATTTGGACAACAGGGTGAAATCCGCTTCGATCCTCGGCAATGCTTTTACAGGCTCGCCTTCGATCGTATATGCGCCGACGCCGCAAATTTATATCGATCATACGCCGCTCGGCATTCCGGACCTGCCGGCGGTCGCTACCAGCTATGCGATGCTGAAGGAACGAAAACCGGCCAATCCGAACAATTTCTATAACATCACGACGTACGGCGCGGTCAGCGGCATCGCCAACGCGAGCACCGACAATACGACGGCCATCCAAAATGCGCTAAATGCGGCTTCCACCGCGGGCGGAGGCACGGTTTTCGTGCCCGCCGGTTACTGGATGGTCAAAGGCCAACTGACGATCCCGACCGGCGTAGAGCTCAGAGGCGTGGCGGAAGCCGCTTCGATGGGCGACAACCGAGGCTCGACCCTGTTCTCCTACGCGAACAAATACAATCCAAGCGGTACGCCGTTCATCACGATGAACGCTGCAAGCGGCTTGCGCGGGATCATGGTGTATTATCCCGAGATGGGAACGAGCAGATCGACGACCTATCCGTATTCGATCAAGGGGAACGGCAGCAACATCTGGATTCGCGACGTCAGGCTTGTCAATTCGTGGAACGGCATCGACCTTGCGAGCGTACGATCCGACAACTTCGAGTTGTCAGGCGTGTCCGGCAATGTCAGAAACATCGGAACGTATGTCAGCAACGGTTCGACCGGCGGCAAAATGGAAAACCAGATGCAGGCCTGGACAGGCGAAGGCGCGGAAAGCGCGGCGCTCGCTTTCCCCAACAACACCTTTCGGAACAATTTGTCGCTCGCCAGCACCGCATCTCCATGGCTCTTCGGGAACACGTCCAACATTACCGCGCTGCAGCTGAGCGTGTACCTGCCGGATACGGGGGTCGACGCGCAAGCGGCGGGACTGCGGTTCGTCAATAACGGAGGCACGACGAATAACTTCACATGCATTACGTGCCAAACGGATGCTTCGCCTACTGCGCGGGTCGATGCCGGCGGCACGATCAACCTGGTCGATTTCGGGGGGACGCAGACCGGACTGATTACCGGTTCGGCATTCGCAGGCACGCTGAATGTGTTCGGATACCGGTATGCCGATCACGGCACGATGGTCAATATGAACGGCGGCACGCTCAATGCGTATCAATTCACCGCTTCGCCGGAAGATATCAAATTCCAATTGAACGGCGGCACGTCGAATTTTTACGGCACCAACCTGACGTACCCTTCGCCGTATACGTCGTTTAATGTAGGCGCGTCGATCACGGCGGCCAAAATCGTGGGCGGAGCGGGTGCGGGGGGCATAGGCATCGCGAACAGCGCGGGATCGAAGCTGACGGCAAGCTATAATGTCGATACGAAGTACGTCAACAAGACAGCAACCGCAACGAGCTCGGTGGAAGACGCGAACTGGGGCGTTCAGGACGTTGTGGACGGCAATCCCAACTCGGTCGCAGGCTCCATGGGCTGGTCCAGCAATTCGTCGCTGTCGGTGAATCATACGGAAGCGCTCACCATAGACATGGGCAACGTCAAATCGCTCGCCAGAGTCGATCTGTATCCGAGAAACGACGGCGCGAACACGGGATACGGCTTCCCGGTCAACTTTACGATCCAGGTATCGGCGAACGGAACGTCTTGGACGACCGTCGTCACCAAGGCGGGTTATGCGCTGCCGGGCAATGCGGCGCAAAGCTTTACGTTTGCTCCGCAAGCGGTCCGATACGTCAAGATTGAAGGAACGAGCCTGCGGCAGAATCCGAACGACGGCAACTTGTATCGCATGCAGTTCGCCGAAGCCAGCCTGCTCGCGGTTGCCGGCGTCAGTGCGACCAGCTCCGTCGAGGATGCGAGCTGGGGCCTATCGAGATTGACGGACGGCAATCTCACGAGCGCGGCCGGTTCGTACGGATGGACGAGCAGCAATAACGTCGGCACCAACCATACGGAATCCGTTACCTTGGACTTGGGGATGGCGCAGCCGATCACGACGGTGAATTTGTACCCGCGCTCGGATGGAACGAACGCAGGCTATGGCTTCCCGATCGACTTCACGATCCAGGTGTCGGCGGACGGGACGAACTGGACGACGGTCGTAACCCGTACGGCGTATCCCAAACCAAGCAGCGGAGGCGCGCAGTCTTTTGTTTTCACCGCTCAGACGGCCCGATATGTGAAAATCGAAGGGACGAGTCTGCGGCAGAATCCGAGCGACGGCAACCTGTATCGAATGCAACTCGCGGAGGCTCTCGTTTATTAGTGCGCCTGCTGTTCGAGCGGAGCGAGCGGAAGTCGGCTTGGACGGTCGGCGATCGTCATTCGGACGTCGAAGCGGGCAAAGGCAACGGCCTGTTCACGGTCGGCTGCGACTATGCGGAGTTCCGGCGCGAGGGCGAGCTGGAAGTGGCAGACGTGCGAATCGCGAGCTTTTCCAAGCTGTAGGGATTGGTGCACTGAAGCTGGACCGAGGAATACAAAAAAGAGTAGGCTCAGAGAGCTTACTCTTTTTTGTCTGATTGTTGTGGCATCGCCTACTGTAGAGAAGGCGATGCGCAGAAATGGCCGCCGAAGGGTACGATCGCCTTCTGTAGAGAAGGCGATGGGCAGAAAGGGGCAACGTGGGGAGCGATCGCCTACTGTAGAGAAGGCGAAGCGCAATGGAGTCGGCCGCGAGACGGCTCGCTCAGAAGATCGGCCCGCCGCCAATACCGCCAATGCCGCCGCCGCCGCTTCCGGCCGTCTCCGCCGCGAAGCCGCTGCTCGCCGGCAGCCCACCGCCCGCGGCTCCGCCGGGAGCCGCAGCGCCGCCAGATCCAGCTCCCGCGCTGCCCGCTCCGGCGCTGGCCGGCAAGCGGCTTTTGCCGGTACGCGCGAGCCGCCGCTGACGGTGTAGCCACACCGCGTATTCGAACGGGCGCGACAGCGCCGTCCGGTACACGTCTGACTCTCCGGCCTGCATGAAGACCTCCCGTGCGGGCTTCGGATTAACCTCGAGCAGCCAGACGCGGCCCTCGCGGTCGATCGCCAGATCCAGCGCGAGTTCGCACAGCGCGCCGTACGTGCGCTCGAGATGCCGCGCCACGCCGATGCTAAGCGTCTCGGCGGTCTTGCGGATCTGGCCGATCCGCTCCTCGCTCCCGATCCATTCGCGCAGCAGCGTCTTCATGGGCACGGCTTTGCCGCCGCCGTGCAGATTGCTCGTGATGCTGCGCGGCGGACCGACGCGGCCGGCGCAGCCGGTCACCGCCCATTCGCCTTCGCCGTTTTTTTGCACGAGCATCCGGTAGTCGTGCACACGTCCGCTCGGCAGCCGGATATGCAGCCCTTGCTGCGCGATATAGCGGTCTCCGTGTTTATCCCACGACCGCAGCACGCTGGCGAGCTGCTCCCTGGATACCCGTCGCGGCGTCACGATATGCCGGCCGTGGTCGCGTCCCTGAACCGCGTAGGTGCCGTCCTTCATCCGCTCCACGCGCAGGATGCCGCGTCCGCCCGTGCCATTGATCGGCTTCACGTACACGAGCGAATGCTTGCGAAGCATGGCCTGCACATCTTCCGGCGAGTCGTAGAATCGGGTCGCAGGCAGGTGAGGCTCGAACGCGGCCACCTTGCCGAGCGTCCGGTGAACGGTCCATTTGTTGCGAAGCGGACGGTTCAGGAACGTCAGGTGGCCGTATTTTCGCCTGAAGGCGAGCAAACGCTGGAATCTCGGGCTGCGCTGAATGCGGCAGCGGTCGTAGATCAGCTGCGGGAACCGGACCCACTTGCGCTCCCATGTCCGGGTATCCGTGCTGTAGAACATCGCGAAAATGCGGTCGCCCGCCTCGTCGACGTCGTCCGGGGTGAAGACGAATACGGAAAGGCCGAGCTTGCGCCCGATCGCGGTCATACGCGCATAGACGGGTTTTTCCTCCAACATCTTGCGGTCGTTCAAATACAGCGTCAATATGCCAAGCGTCGGCTGCGCCGCCACGTTCGTCACCTCGGTCCGGAATCTGCCGCATGGGCAAGCGTAACGGCTTCACTGTGGTTTTACGGAATTATCTTCGCTCTTGATTGCGCCGACGATGAATATATTGGCCGTATTGGAAAATGCGCTCGAGCGACTTTTTGCGTATATGCGGCTCGTCGAATTTCATCGGCTTCGAGTTCGCCTCGAAAAACCACAGATGTCCGTCCTCGTCGACGCCAAGGTCCATGGACATTTCGAACAGACGGCTGAGCGAGGATCGCTCGATCCGCGCCGCCAGCACAAGCACGGTTTGACGGACCTTCGTGAATACCTGCTGCGCCTTTTCAGGCCCGAACACAGCGGCGAGCAGCCGCTCCGGGTCTTCGATCGTGCCGCCGCGCGGCACATGCGTCGTGATGCTAGACGAGCCGGCCATTCTGGCGCCGATGCCCGTCAGCTCCCAGGCGCCGTCCGCGTTTTTCTGCACGAGCGCGCGCAGGTCGAAGGGGCGGCCGCTCACCTTCGCGAGCGCGATGCCCTGCTGGGCGATATACGGCTCGGATTGGTTTTTCGCATTGGCGCGTACCCGCAGCCAGAGCCTGTTCAGCGTCGAGCAGTGGTACGTGTTGCTGCCTTTTTCGTCCTGCACCTGCAAGCGGTACGGGAGATTCTTTTCCGGAGAGATCCTGACCGTCATGATCCCGACGCCCGCCTTGCCCATGACCGGCTTGAGATACACGAGCGGATGGCGCTTCAGCATGCCGGACAGCACCGTCTGCTCGGTCAGCCGCTTCGTCTCGGGGACGAAGCCGCGCGTCGTCTTATACTGGCTCAGCCATTTGAACAACGACCATTTATTGAAGAAGCGCCGGTTGAAAAACGCCATGTCGGGCTGGCTGGCGATCCTGGCCAGCTTCTTGCGCACCCAGGGCAGTCTCTCGTCCTCGCGCAGCGGTATGCGGTTGTACACGACCGTAGGGCGCGGAAACCAGGATTTGAGCCAGAGATCCTTCGCAGCGTTGTAGGTGAAGCCGAGCACGCGAGGCGCGGAGAGCTTCAAATTCCGGACGGTCACAACATAAGCCAGGAAGCCTTGGTCCTCGCCGGTCTTCAGCAGGTCGGCGAAGTTCTGTCGGTTGCCCCTGAACAACTGCAGGTCGTCGTCGATCGTCAAGATCGCGAGGACGGGCTTCTCCTGCGCCTGCACGTTCGCGCTTCCGGGCGCCACGGCAAGCACGCCCGGTTCTGCTCCGGCTGGTCGTAGCATCAGGACTCATCCTTCCTGCGGAATTTGCTGAGATAGAGGCAGTGATCCAGGATATATTCGAGCGAGGCTTTGCCCTGCTCTTTAAGCGCGGGGTGCTTGAAGATCGAGCGGCCCGGCTTCGCGTTCGCCTCGAACATCCAGATGTCCCCGTCTTTGTCGATACCGATATCCAGGCCGAGCTCGCCGAGCGTATGCGAATAGTTGCGCTCGATCGCTTCGGACAGCTTGACGGCCGCATCCTTGGCATTTTGCAGCACCTCGGACGAGCGGTCCCCGAATGTCCGGCTCAGCGCCTGTTCGGGCGTCATCAGCTGCCCGCCGTTTTTAACGTGAGTCGTGACGCTGCCGCGGCCCGCTTTTTTCGCGCCGATGCCGGCTACGACCCAACGATTTTCGCCGTTTTTGTGCATGTGGAAGCGGAAGTCGATCGGGCAGTGGTCGATCTCGATCAGCCTTATTCCCTGCTGCACGACATAACCGGACAACCGCGCGCCGTGGCGGGCTCTCAGCATGCGGATCAGGCTCGCGAAGCTGGTGAACCGCAGCAGGACGTTGCTCGTGCCTCTCCGGTAACGGACGAAGTAGCCCCGCTTCGGATGGTACGTCAGCCTGTAGATGCCCATGCCGAGGCTGCCGCCCGTCGGCTTGTAATAAAGGAAGTGATGCTTCTCGAGCAGCTCTTTGATTTTCTCGGAAGTCGGATTGTTGATCGATTCAGGGAGATGGGCGAGCGCCTCCGGATCGTTGTCCAGCAGGCTGTACACGTCGGACTTGTTGAAGAACGTCCAGTTAAAAATCGGGATGCGCCTGCGGACGAACTTCTCCCGCAACGAGGTGATATAGCTGCCTGTCTCCGCGCGCCGGCTCGGAAGCCGGTTGTAAACGACGTCGGGCAGCGGCACGACGCGGCGCACCCAGCCGCCGCCGCCGTCGAGAAACCAGCCGTGCACCGTTTCCTGCTGCCAGTTGATATCCTTGGGCGTAAACGCAAAGAAATAAGCTTTTTTCTGGCCGATCGCGAGGAGCTGCTTGACGAATCCGGTCCGGGAGCCGAAGGGGGCGACCTGCGAGCGGTTGCCGTCGGTCAGTACGCCGATCAGCGGTCCGAGCTGGATCTCGTCGCCGTTCGCTTCGGCCAGATAGACGTTGCCCGACTTCGGGACGCGCACGGAGCGCCGCAGTCCTGCGGACAGGAATACGTGGTGCCCCTTGCGCTTTACGGTCTTCAGGGCGGCGGGCACGACATCCCGGCCTAGCTTTACGTTGATCGTTTTGCGGCCGTCAATTTTCAGCATTTTGGCGAGCGGGCTGGACAGCCACACGACCTTCTCCGCCTGCTGCGTGAAGTGAACGTTGCACAAGGTCAAACTCATGACATACCCTCCCAGATGATACAAGCAGGATGTAACGCGCATAGGCCAAAGGGTTGTTGATCGCATCCGACATCGCCGCGTCTCCGGCCTCCGCCATGGATGCGCGTCCGGGCTTCGTGTTCGCTTCGAGGAACCAGACCCGGCCTCCGCGGTCGATGCCGTAATCGAGGCCGAGCTCGGCGAAGCGGCCGTACATTTGCTCGAGCCGGGCAACGATGCTGCCCGAAGCCTCGCGCAGTCGTTCGAGCAGCCGGACGGCTGTCCGTTCGCCGAACAATTCGGCGAGATACGGGCCGGGCGGTCTGGCGACGCCGCCGCCGTGAAGGTTGGCCGTCACGGATTCGGGCGCGCCCGTCCTGACCGCGATTCCGGTCATGACCCAGACGCCGCCGCCGTCTTTTTGCATAAGCGCGCGCAGGTCGAAGGGCTCGCCGTCCGTGCCGCGAAGCGCCAGCAACGGCTGCATCAGGTAGGGGCGGTGACCGACCCAGGCGCGAACCTCCCGCAGCGCTTCGCGGCGCGGAAGCCTGCGCGCACGCACCAAGGCTCCGGAGGCGTCCCTGCCGCTCAGCGTCCAGCTGCCGCCGGGTGTCGCGGCAATCGCGAGCGCGCCTTTTCCTTGCGAGCCTCCGGAGGGCTTGAGAAATGCGGAGCCTCCCCTCGCCCCGACCCAGGAGACGAGCGACGCGACGCCCCGGTAAGCGGCAGAAGGGGGCAGCAGCGGGCGGATCTCGGCGCAGCGGGACAGCGCGCGGAGCACGGCGGTCTTGCCGGGCAGGCTGCCGTTCAGAAGCCTGAATCCGCCTCGTTCGCGCATCGTGCGCAGCGCCGCAAGGCTGCGGTCGCGGGACTCGCGCCCGTCAGGCCATAGACGGTCGTAGAGCAGCGCGGGAGCCTCTACGGTCTCCCGCCGCCAACTGCCGTCCGTATAGCGCCAGCCGGCGACCGCGTTCGTGCGGCTGTCCCAGGTCGCGGGATCGAAGGCATACGCGACGAGCGCATGCCGGGGAGCGGCGGCCATCAGACGCCGGATGAAGTCCGCTTCGGCGAACGGCGCAGCCGTCCCCCCGTGCGTGTATTCGCTTCGTTCGCAGACCAAAATGCCGATCGGGCGCAGCTCGCTCCCGTTCGCCGATCCTTCGCTCCGCGTGCGGTCGCGCCGGAAGCTGCCCGTCGCGCGGCGTGCGCCGCGGCTTTCGCCGTCAGAAGCCTGCAAGGTAACGGGCATATTGAATCATCATCCGCACGGACGGGCGGATTTTCCCCTCGTTTAGTGGCGTATTGTCGTTTTTAGAAGGCTTCGAATTCACTTCCAGCAGCCATACCCGTCCCGACGTATCTAGCGCCAGATCGACGCCGAGCTCGCCGAAGTGGGCGGGGATGCGCTCGTCGACGCCCCTGGAAATATCAAGGGCAGCCTTGTGCAGCCGCGCCGAGACGTCCTTGCGGGCGCCCGGCGCCATGTTCGACCTGGCGACCGCCTCCTTCACCGTGGACAGCGTGCCGCCGCGGGCGAGATTGGATACGTAATGCTGACTGCCCGCGATTCTGCCGACGATGGACGTGACGACCCATTTCCCCGATGCGTTTTTTTGCGTCAGCGCGCGGAAGTCGACCGGCCTGCCGCCGACTTCGATGAGCGTCAAGCCCTGCTGAATCAAGTACCGCACGGTTTTCATCTTGCCGCTGATCGCCGAAAATACTTTTACCAAGTTCGGATACGTTTGTTTGCGCGTGCCTACGGGGGTCGTGAACGAAGCCGTCCAGCCCTCCTGGCCCGCGCGGCTGAGCCGGATGATGCCTTTGCCGAGACTGCCGCGAACCGGCTTGAGAAAGACGGACGCGTACCTGGCGCACATGCTTTTAAGCGTCGTGTAGCTTTGCAGCGAATGGGATTCGGGCAAATAGCGCAGCACTGCGGTGTCGCCTTTGAGCGCATCGAACACTTCGGATTTGTCCAGGAACTTCTCGTTGAACACTTGGGCGCCGTAGCGCTGCTTGATGTCGATCAGAAATTGCTGGACGCTGGATTTGTTCTCGAGCTTGCGCGAGGTCAGCCGGTTGTTCACGACATCCGGCGCCGGCAGGACGGCCTGATGCCAGCCGCCTTGATAGACCCAGCCCTCTACGCCGCCGCTCCGCGAACCTATTCCGCCGGGCGTGAAGAAGTAGACGAACGCGCCTTGGCTGCGGCACGCGTCCACCAGCTCCCGGCAGAACATCGTAATGCTGCCGAACGGCTTGTCGGGCTGCGTCGGATAGTCCCGGCTGACCAGCACCCCGATGACGGGGCCGAGCGACAGCGTGCGGGAACCCGAGCGGTACTGAAGGTGCAGCGGCGTGCCCGAGGCGAGTCCCAAGCGCCTGGCCAGGGCGTGCCCGACGCGTAGCCCGTCGTATCGGGATACGGGGACCACGGTGACCGTTTGGCGAAAGGAACCGAACTGCAGGATAAGCTGCTGCTGGGCCGGGATTTTGGCTGCCTTCATCACCGAATCCCCCAGCATCAGGACGTCGTCGGCCATTATGCCGGAGCTTACGACCTGGACGTCGACCTTTGGGGTAGGCATGTGGACGGCTCCTTCCAACGTGCTCGCAGTCCGCCCTTGAACGGCCCGCGAAGGGCCGCCTTGCGGACGCAGGCGAGAATACACCATCATATGAGGACATCTATCCATAGGTGATTGGCCGGCTCCGCCTAAAAAACGCTATACTGTTAAGAAACGAACGATCGGGAGGCCGTGGGATGAGGAATTCGCTGCCTCTTTGGACAAGTCACTTAAGCGGGATCGTGCAGCTTCGCTTGCCGCTTCCCTTCGCGCTGAAGCAGGTGAACGCTTATTTGCTGCAGGCTGACGACGGCTGGACCGTAGTCGATGCGGGTCTGCGCACGCCGGAAGCCGAAGCCGCATGGGAAACGTTCATGTCGCAGGCCGGCTTGGAATGGCGCGACATCGCGCGGATCGTGGCGACGCATTACCATCCGGACCATTACGGCCTGTCGGGCTGGCTGCAGACGCGCACGCAAGCGGAGGTCTGGCTGTCGGACACCGCGTCCCGGTACGCGCGGCGATTGTGGGGGGAAAACGAGACCTTCTCCGCGGAGCTGGTGAGCGCCTTCCGCGCGCACGGTCTGCCGGAGCCGCTATGCGACGGCATAAGCGGACATCTGGCGAGCGTCAAGCGGCAGGTGCTGCCGCATCCGGTCCGGACGCGCGCGATCGGAGCGGGAGACTTGCTTTGCTTCGGAGGCGCAAGGTGGGAAGCGATCGGCGGCGAAGGCCATGCTCCCGGGCATCTGGCGTTCTACGATCGCGAACGCCGGATCATGCTGTGCGGCGATCAGGTGCTGCCCGACATCACGCCGAATATCGGCTGGATGGCCGGCGGGGATCCGGACCCGCTCGGCTCGTACATGGATAGCCTGGACCGATTGGCGGCTTGCGAGGTCGACATGGCGTATCCGGGGCACCGGGAGCCCTTCGCCGGCTTCGGCCGTCGGGTAAGCGAGCTGCGCGACCATCATGTCCGGCGGCTCGCGCGCATGGAGGCGTTGGCTGCGGACCTGTCCGCCATAAGCGAAAAAGAGCGGCTGACGGCGTTCGCGATGTGCGAGGCGCTGTTCGGGGGGCGTATCGGCGGCAACCCGCACAATTTGCGATTCGCGATGGCGGAGACGATCGCGCACCTGGAGCGAATGACGTTCGAAGGAACGCTCGTTCGGGACCGGGAGAGCGATTCGGCTTCCGGCCCCTCGCGCATCTATTACCGGCCGGCGCGCTGAGCGGCGAGTTGCACCACGTAAGCGGGCGACGGGCACAGGGAACATTACCCGCGCTCGTCGTGTTTTGGACATAGCAAAAAAACACAAAAACGCCTCCTGGACGAGCGCTTCGACGCGCGCCAGGAGGCGTTTTGCTTATGCATGAGGACGGCCCTTCAACATAAAACCGTAAACCCTAAGCCGTTAAGTCTGGTCGCCGAGCGCTTCCTCGACGGCCTCGCGCTCCGCCTGCTTGCGGTGGGCGATCCGGCTGGCGGCGGACGCGGCGATGGCGCCGACGATATCGTCCAGGAACGTGTGAACGTCCTTGCCGTTTTTCTCATTGAGCTTCTTGAGGACGCCCGGCTTGAACTTGTCGACGTAGCCGAAGTTCGTTAGGCCGATGCTGCCGTACACGTTGACGATGCTGAGAGCGAGCACCTCGTCGCAGCCGTAGAGGCCCTCGTCGTGCCAGATCATGTTCTGCAGCGGGGGCAGCAGCTGGCCCTGCTCTGCGAGCATGTCGAGCTGGATGCCGGTCAGCACGGCGTTCTGCACTTCGCGCTTGGACAGCACGGCTTCGACGTTCGTTACGCATTCGTCGAGGGTCAAATCTTTAAAATAATCCTTTTGCAGCAGCATGACCAATTGGCCGATTTGCTCCTTGGCGACTCCGCGCTTGCCGAGCCAGTCCATGGTCGCCTGGGCGACTTCCTTGCTATTAAGCCGGTAGTTGGCCGGATTGGACATGACGCACACCTCTTTCTTGTTATCGCTTCCGTTGCAAGCGATCACGATCATTATATTCCTCGCCCGTGCGGGACAAACCGTACATATTTCTCCCGGGGGCTCGTATACATAGTACTACAATACGAGGGAAGCGATAAAGAGCGGCGCCCCTGCGGGAGGAATTGGCAAATATGATACCTGTTCATTTTCGAAAACCGTTGTGGAAGCTGCTTGCCGCGGGAGGACTAGCCATCGCCGTTACGGGGTGCAGCATCTCTGGCGTAGAAAAGACCGCCACAGATCCGATCGACGCGCCGCCTGCCGCCGTCGAAAATCAGATGCTCCAAGCCGCCGACGACGCCATGGCGCCGATGGGGAGCTCCGCGATCGCCGACGGTCTGACCGTGTATCTCAAGGACAGCAGAGGCTACGTCGCGCCGATGACGCTGGACCGGTCCAAGCAGGAAAGCGCGACCGGTCAGAACGCGCCGGAGATCGAAGCGCTGGCCTGGATGACGGCGGACGCCAAGCTTGCGGGGCAGCTCCCCCCTGGCTTCACGCCCGTGCTGCCCAAAGGGACGGTCGTCTCCAAGGTCGTCAAAAATCCCGAAGCCGGCTCGGTCACCGTCGACTTCGCGAAGCCGCTGTCCGGCATCCCGGCATCGGACGAGCGCAAGGCGCTTGAAGCCATCGTCTGGACGATGACGGAGCTGCCGGGCATCGACAAGGTGCATCTCACCGTCGCCGGGCAGGACATGACCGAGCTGCCGGCTTCCGGCTTGCCGGTTCCAGCCGTGCTCACGCGCAATATCGGCATTAACCTGGAGCGCTCGCCGCAGGTCAAAGTAAGCGATTCGATGGCCGTGACGCTTTATTTCTCCGCCAAAAACGAGCAGGGAGACGGTTACTTCGTACCTGTGACGCGTCTGATCGCGCGGCAAAGCGACCGCGCCCGCGCCGCGCTGGGCGAGCTGATCAAGGGGCCGCAGGATACGAAAAGCCTCGAGGCCGTCATGCTCGCGAATACGACGGTAGAGGAGCTTGCCCTGAAGTCGGATACCGTGCAGGTCAAGCTGCAGGAGCAGGACTGGGCGGCGGGCATGCCGATGCCGGCCGAGATGATGGAAGGCTTGGTGCTGACCTTGACCGAGGCGACCGGCGCGCCGAAGGTCGCGGTCGCCGTCAACGGCAGCACCAAGCTGACCGGAGCCGATAGCGAGACGTATGAGCAGCCGGTGCAGCGCCCGGCGCAGATTAACGCCTATACCGGCTGAGCCGGCTGCGGGCGCATTGCGCGAGCCGCTAACGGATCAAACCGGATCCCTGGATCGATACGTTGGCGTGCACCTCGAACCGTATTTCCGGGTAAAGACGCTTCCATTTTTCCCATCGGCCCTTCGCGTTATGATGGTCCGCCAGGTAATGAAGGCCAAAGCCGTAAGGATCGACGCCGGCGTCGCGAATCTTGTACAGCAGTTTTTCAGCCTCCTCCGAAAAGTGTCTGCCCATTTTTCGTTCGAGCCCTCTCCAATCTTTTTCCAGAAGATGGGGAGGGCTTTGCTCGAGGAAGCCCTCGATGCGCACGTTTACGACGGCGGTGGGGTCCTCACCGCCTTTTAAATTGATCTTGGATGTCGTATGCGTCGCTGCGAGCACGATATTAAGCGGTTTATCCGGCAGCACGAGGATCGTATTGTCTACGCCGAAGGCCATCATATTGAACAAGAGCGTCTCGTCCGGATCCAGGAAGAGGCGCGTTTTTTGTTTGTCCAGCATGGCTGCGCGGTCGATCCTGTAAGCGTCCCTAAATAGACTGGCAACGGGCAGCACGGGATCCAGCCCGGTTTCGTACACCCGGCGGTACAGATCGAACAAATACGTCGTAACCGTGTTGGCGGACTCCGTTCCTTCGTTGCCGAAGGATAGAAACAAGGAGTTGCCGGGGTACCGTTCCGACTTGGGCTTCAAATTGACGACGGAATAGGCGTCCGGATCGCCGATCATGACGTTCGAGACGCTCTGGATATCGCGGCGGCGGGACAGCCATTGCATGGAATTGTCGATGCCGTCTTTCTCGATCAGCTTGCGTCCGAGAATGAACTCGCGGCAATGACCGAATTCAAGCTCTTTATCTACGGTCGATTTCAAATGCCGGACGGCTTCGGCGATTGACGCCGCGTCCACCGTCTGCACGACGGACATGGCGCCGCCCTCTTCGACCTTGGAGGAAGGGAGAGCCAGCCGGAGCGACACCCGGTAGGGTGCGGCCGGATTGTCCGAGTAGTCGAAACCTGCGGAAACGACAAAGTACCGCTTGTCGATGTCCTTCAACTGGCAGCCGCTCAGCATCAGGAGCAGTGTCAGACATAGGCAGCGCAGCAGCGTTCGACGGAGAATCATCGGCTTGCACCGCCGCTCTGCCGGGTCCTCGGCTCGCCGCTCTGCTTCATATATCCTTTTTTCTTCATGAAGAGAAAGACGAGCAGGATCACGATCAAGACGGACTCGATGATAAACCTGGAGACCAGCCACATCTCGGCGGCCACGCGATTGAAGATGTCATTGGTAAAATACGCGTAAACGAACGTCAGCCCTGCCAACACGCCGCATACCCACCAATTGATGGCCGGCACTTTGTCTTCGTCCGTCAGCGGCTTATACCTTTTGAAGCATGCTTTAAAAAACTCCATGCCCGTATGCCAAGTGTTCATGACGAATACGAGCGACAGGAACGTATAGAGCAGCAGGAAAAGGTAAAGCACCCGCTGGATAAAACCGTATTTCATCATCAGGCTGTCGGTCGTAACGCTCCATACGTACAAGTAGTTTCCGACCGCCTGGGTGCCGTGGAAGCCGATCGGCACGAAAAAGGAGACGAGCAAAAAAAAGGCGCCGACGAACGGAATGATCCATCTGAACCTGAATTTGAGATCGCTCGGATTAAGCCGGTTAAACAGCGTGATGTTCATATGGCCGGAAAAAACGAAGGAAGATGCGAAAATGCAGGTCATCGACGGCGGCTTGCGAATGCCGGAATCGGCGATGAGCCGGATGGCGTCCCAATCCAGCCAGTTGCTGAGCAGCGCCTTGAACAGGATCCACAAGATGATCGGCGTGCTGACGATGAGCAGCACCTCGTGCGTGAACTGGACCGATCGGGACGTGCGGGAAGCGGCCCACAGCGAGGCTGCCGCCATGATCGCCAGGTTTAAATAGGAGCTGGCCTCCGGATCGAAAAAGATGCCGACCGTATTCGAATAGGAAAACAAGACGATGATACCCGCGACGCACCAGATTACGACGCCGATCAAGTTTAAGCAGTTGGCGAGCCAGCCGGGCAAAAAGAGCTTGTAGATCTCGGGCAGGCCAAGTCCGGGGAAGCGTTGGAAAACGGAGGAAGTCACATAGCTGTATAGCGTGCCGAGCGCAATGGCGATCGGAAAAGCGGATACGGCCCCGTCGAACCGGTGGCTGATCAGCACGTAAGGGACCAGCACCATGATATTCATCATGCCGACATAAAAAATATGATAGTAGTAATAGCGGATCATAGGCAACGCCTCCTTTTTTCGCGCTTATTGTACTTTGTCGCTGGCTTTGCCCGGCTTGCTCTGGAACAGGGCAAAGTAAGGCTCGCCGAAGCTGCGCATATTGCACAAATACACGACGAGCATGAAGATGCCGACTACGACGCCGACGAGACCCGCGAATATGGCTACGATCACGAAGGCGTACTTCAAAATGCGGATAAAATAGCTGAACGTGGAATTGGGAATGACGAAGTTGGAGATGGCGACGACCGACGTGACGATGATCATGATGCTGCTGACCAGTCCCGCTTGCTGGGCGGCTTGTCCGAGAATGAGACCGCCGACCGTCGCGGCCGTCGAGCCGACCGATCTGGGCAGCCGGAGGCTGGCCTCGATGAGCGCCTCGATCATGAACAGCATGAGCAGCACCTCGATGAAGGACGGATAGGGCACGGCCGCGCGGCTCCCGTCGATCGTGAAGGCGAGCTGGACCCGGAAGACTTCCGGATTGTAGGACACGATCGAGATATAAAGCGCCGGCAGCAGAAGCGTGAGCATCATCGAGATGTAACGCAGGCCGATGAGGAACCGGCTCATCCAGGAGGGCTCGTAGTGGTCGTCCATCGCATACATGAAGTCGAAGAAGTGGACGGGCAGCAAGATGGCGAACCTGCTGCCGTCCAACAGGACGGCGATTTTTCCTTTGTTCAAATGGATGCTGAGGCGGTCGGGCCGCTCGGTGAGCTGCGTAATCGGGAACAAGCGATACCTGGCCTGAGAGATCTGCTTGGCCAGCTGTCCGGCGGACATGAGCAGTCCGCTATCCAGATTGTTAAGCCTTTTGCGCACCTCTTCGAGCGTCGTTTCGTTGCGCTTGGCTCGGTCGTAGAGCAAGACGATTTTGGATTTGGACTGATTTTTCGGCTCGATATTTTCCACCGAGAGCTCGGGAACGTTGTACAGGTTGCGGATGAGCGTCAGATTAAGATCGAGATTTTCGGTAAAAGCGGACTGCGGACCTTGCAAAGACGCCTCCACCTGCGTCTGGTCCGGCTGGGTTTGCATGCGCCGGATCGCCTGGAATACGAAGACTTCACCTTCGTACTCCAGAACGACGTAGCCCTTGAGCAGGTACTCGACCCAATGCTCGGGGGGGACGTCCTTCATGAATCCGATGCTTGTATGCAGCATTCTGCGGAATTCGTCCGGGTCGAACCGGTAAGAGAACGGTATGACGATGGCATCCTTCAGTTGGTCCATATCGCACATGCCCGGGAAAAAGCCGATTTGCATTTTGGTATAGCCGTTGTCCATCGTGTCGGCCGTAAAATCGGAAGGCGTACCGAGAATATCCTTTACCTTTTCGAGCATGGCGGGACCTCCTTTCATTTCCAATCCCGGATAGGTTGCCCTGAATTCGCAGACTCATTCGTCGCGAGGGCGAGGCAATCATTCCGGGTCCGATGATGCTTTTGGCCGTGCACTCTGGTAAAATGGGATGGATTTGTCGGGGGGACGCTTGTCCCGTCGCTTTAGAGCTCAAGGAGGAATGGCAATCATGAGATCGGACGGAAGAGATCCCGGCGAGCTGAGACCGATGGCCGTCGTGCTGAATCCGAACAAATACGCCGAAGGCTCGGTGCAGATCGAGATGGGCGATACGAAGGTGCTCGTCACGGCCACGGTCGAGGAGAGGGTACCGCCGTTCCTGAAAGGGCAGGGCAAAGGCTGGGTAACGGCCGAATACGCGATGCTGCCGAGAGCGACGCATTCGCGGAATCAGCGGGAATCGGTGAAGGGCAAGCAGGTCGGGCGCACGATGGAAATCCAGCGGTTGATCGGGCGGGCGCTGCGCTCCGTCGTCAGTCTGGAAGCGCTCGGAGAGCGCACCATCACGCTGGACTGCGACGTGCTGCAGGCGGACGGGGGCACGCGGACGACCTCGATTACGGGCGCGTTCATCGCGCTAGCGCTCGCCGTTCACAAGCTGGCGGGCACGAACGCGTTCGCGAAATATCCGTTGACCGACTATTTGGCTTCGGTCAGCGTAGGCGTCCTGGGAGAAGCCGCGCTGCTTGACCTGAACTATGCGGAGGACTCCAAGGCGAAGGTGGACATGAACGTCGTCATGACGGGAGCCGGCGCGTTCGTCGAAGTCCAGGGCACGGGCGAAGAGCAGCCGTTCTCGCGAACGGAGCTGGACGGCATGCTGGCGCTGGCGGAGTCGGGCATCGCGAGGCTGATCGAGCTGCAAAAGCAGGCGCTTGGCGAAGCGGGCGCGCGGATCGGCACGGTGCGGACATGAGGCTCGAGCCGGGGGATACGCTGCTCGTCGCGACGCGCAACAAAGGAAAGACGGCCGAGTTCAGGGCGGCCTTCGCCGCGCTTGGCGTAAAGGTGGCCGACTTGACCGAATTCGAAGGCGGGCGGGATATTCCGGATATTGTCGAGGACGGCGATACGTTCGAGGCCAACGCCACGATCAAGGCAAGGACGGTATCGCTCGCGACGGGGCTGCCTGCGCTCGCGGACGACTCGGGCCTGTGCGTCGACGCGCTGGGCGGCGTGCCCGGCGTCTACTCGGCCCGCTACGCGGGCGAAGGCGCGACCGATGCGGACAACAACGCGAAGCTGGTTCGCGAGCTGCGCGCCGCCGGTGCATCCGTGCCGGCGGGTGAGGCGGGCGGCGCGGAGGACGCGCTGAGCGCCGCGCGCTTCGTGAGCTGCCTTGTTCTCTACAAGCCCGGCGGACAAACGCTGAGCGCGGAGGGGGCGGTCGAAGGCATCGTTACCGGTGCGCCTCGCGGCGCGGGCGGCTTCGGATACGACCCGCTCTTCTGGCTCCCGTCGCACGGAAGAGCGATGGCGGAGCTGAGCGTTGGCGAGAAAAACGCGATCAGCCACCGCGGCGTAGCGCTGGCAAAGCTGCTTCGCCTCCTGGGCGCGCCTCAAGCGTAGCGCTGAGCCTTTCGGGCTTGCCTTGACAGGCGGCTGACGGGGTGCGGCTTCGAGGCTTCGTTTTCGTTTTTTCAGATCCGCTTAAAACATCAAAAGGGATGAGGCAGCGTCATTTCTGCTTCATCCCTTTTTCCTTTTTGCGATTCGCGACAGTGAGCGCATCTTCGGCATGCCGGAGCATTTCGGTGGCCGGCGGCCCTTCTTTTCGGCATGTCGGAGCTTTTCGCTGGCTTGCGGCCCCAAAACCTGCATTTATACATGTATTTTCTACCGAACAACAGCACCAGAGGAAATGCCTGCAAATATGCAGGTAAATGCAGCGCAATAGCCGGAAAACCGGCTAATGGAGCAAAATAACTGCGCTTTTGCATCTATCCGGTTTAAAGGGGCCGACATCGGCAGAAATAGATGCATATTTGCAGGCATTGCGGAAAAGGAACAACGCGGGTGACGGTACGCGGGCCTAACAAGCCAAATTCGTTACACGAGCCGGACTTTATATTCCCGCAGCCAGTAATCGACCTGCAGCAGATAGGCGAACAGCTGCGGGCCGCTCATGAGCTGTCCGAACCAGGGCAGATTCGTGCTGGCATCGGCCGTCTCGGCGATCTGACGGACCTTCTTCCCGTCGATCAGCTGCAGCAGCGGAGACGAGGTATCGTCGAGGCGCTCCAGCAGGCGCGTTTTGACCGCGGACAGGTAATTCGGATTATGCGTCTTCGGATAAGGGCTCTTTTTGCGATACAGCACGTCGTGCGGGAGTACGCCCTCGAGCGACTTGCGAAGGATACCCTTTTCACGGTCGCCGGCCTGCTTGATTTTCCACGGGACGTTAAATACGTAATCGACCAGGCGGTGATCGCAGTAAGGCACCCGCACTTCGAGCCCTGCGGCCATGCTCATCCGGTCCTTGCGGTCCAGCAAGGTAGGCATAAATCGGGTGATGTTCAGGTACGACATGCGGCGCATAAGGCGCTGCTCCTCGTTTTCGCCGGGCAGCGCCGGCACCTCGCTTACGGCCTGGGCATAGCGGTCGGCTACGTATTCCCGCGGCCGGACCGTCTCGAGAACACCGGGCGACAGAATGCTCTCCCGGAGATCCACGGACAGCGACCATGGGAACGTGCCCGCTTCCAGCGCTTCCTTGCGATGGAACCACGGATAGCCGCCGAACACTTCGTCCGCGGCTTCGCCGGAGACGGCGACGGTAGCGCCCTTCTTGATTTCCTTGCAAAACAGGTACAGGGAAGCGTCGATATCCGCCATCCCCGGATAGTCCTTGGCGCGGACGGCCGCCTCGAGCGCTTCGACGAGCTCGGGCGTGTCGAATTGAATGGGATGATGGACGGTGCCCAGATGCTCGACCATCCGTGCGATCCAGGGCGCGTCGGCGTTCGGCTGGAAGGCATGCGCTTTGAAATGCTTGTCGTTGTCGACGTAATCGACCGAATACGTATCGACGTTGCCCTGTCCCGTGCGGTTGTAATAAGCGACCGCAAGCGCGGTCAGGGCGCTGGAGTCAAGCCCGCCGGACAGGAGCGTGCACACGGGGACGTCGGAGGCGAGCTGGCGCTCGAGCGTGTCGGCCAGCAGCTCGCCGATGCGGGCGGCCGTCGTCTCTTCGTCGTCCTCGTGCTCGCGGCTTTCAAGCTGCCAGTACGTCCGGATGCGCAGGCCGTTGCGGTCGAAGACGAGCGTCTGTCCCGGCTTCAGCTCGGACAGTCCCCGCCAGATGCCGTGGCCCGGCGTCCTTGCGGGACCGAGCACGAACAGCTCGGCGAGGCCTTCGCCGCCAATCTCCGGCACTACGTCCGGATGCGCCAAAACGGCCTTCGGCTCCGAGCCGAACAGCAGCCGTCCTTCGTCCTGCCGGTAGAAAAACGGCTTGACCCCGAGACGGTCGCGCGCGGCGAACAGCGTCTGCTCGAGCGAGTGCCAGACGGCGAACGCAAAAATGCCGTTTAGCCGCTCCACGCAGGCCGGGCCCCATTCAATGTAGGCTTGCAGCAGCACTTCCGTATCGCAGCTCGTCTTGAACGCGTAGCCGAGGGAGAGCAGCTCCTTTTTGAGCTCGGGCGCGTTGTACAATTCTCCGTTATAAACAATGACGCAGTCGTGTTCGTCCGCTTCCTTCGACGGACGTACCATCGGCTGCGCGCCGTTCGCCGGATCCATGACGGACAGGCGCCTGTGTCCGAACGCGCAATGGCGGGAGAGCCACGTTCCCGAGGCGTCGGGGCCGCGCAGCTCCAGCGTTTCCGTCATGCGCTCGAGCACGTCGGCCTGTTGCGTCAAGTCCCGATTCCAATCGATCCAGCCTGTTATTCCGCACATGGCCTATCGCAACCTCCCCGCTGGTATTGCCTGGCTGCCTTATGAATGGGGCACAACCAATCATAAGATGTGTATGCGGATTTCAGAGTAAAATGTCTGTCCTTGCGGAAAAATTAAGAACGGACGTCCGAAAGGAGAGGAATGCGGCCATGTTGACGGTTAGGCACGCCGCTTTTCGAAGGGTGCTGGCGAGGGGCAGGCAGCTGTACGGCGAGGTAGAGGTGCATACCGACCTGGCGCGAGCGCCGCGGCTGCTGGCTTACTTCCGGAAGGAAGACGACGGCAGGCTGCAGCTCGTCCGCGTGATGAAGGAGGATTCCTTCCTGGAGCCGGATCTCATCGGCGTCGCCGACCTCCCCGTCTATGCCGCGACCGAGGACGTGACGGAGCAGCTGTTCAGCGGGCCCGACCATGCGGCAGGAGAAGACAGGCACATATTCGGCCGTCAGATCGTCGCCATCGGCGAGGTGCGGGAGGCGCTCGAGCAAGCGCTCGTCTGAGGCCGGTCAGTTTATGAATGAGAGGAGGGACCTGCATGCCTGGCAAAAGGAAAAAAAATAAAGGCAATAGCTACGCCGAGCGGGGCGAGGAATTCGCCGAAGCGGTAATCAAGTCGACGGAAGGCAACCATCCGGCGCAAAATGCGCCTGCGTCGCCACACAACCGATAATCTGAAAAATCGCGATGGAAGTCATGCAACCTGGCAGCCGCCCGCCTCGTCTTATTTTCCAAACGGGAAAATAAGGGAGTTTGGAAGTATGTGTGCGACCTCATTCGGACATCGAACAGCGCGGCGAGTCGCGATCGCCGCGCTGTTCGTCATGGCGCCGGCCTGGCTGAGCGCCTGCAATGCGAACGACAATGCGGAGAAGGCGTTGACGTCGCCGGCTTCCGCTTCATTCGAATCGGGGCCGGTCCATTCAGCCTCCGGCGCGTCGCGGAGGGTGACCTTTGACGACGAAGCCGGTAAAGCGGCCGTGTCGCTGCCGCTGGTCGGCGTGCCGACCGAATACGGCGTTGACGTGGACGGTTCGCCGCCCACGATATTGCCGGCGGCGGATCTGCCGGCCCAAGGTTTTGTCGTTCCGAAGAAGCTGGCTTCCAGGCTGGCCGTCTATTGGATGAATCTAGGCTACGAAGGCCGGGGATTCATGATGCTTGCGCCGAAGGGCTGGACGGTCACGGGGTCCGTCGGCGCAAACGGCTCGTTCGGCATGCACGCCGAAAATCCGGCGGATGCGGGGCAGTTCCTGGATACGATCGATACGGCGGGGAGCTGCCAAGGCTGCGCGATCGCCGATATCGGCGCCTACTTTCCCGAACTGGCCGAATGGGCGGAGGAACAGGGATTTCCTGCGGATAAACCGAAGGCGTACCTCTCCTCCAAGCCGGTCGGCGACCGGATGATCGAATTTACCGAGGCGCCGGGAAATGATCGGGGCGGATACGGCGTACTTGGAGCCGCTTACGAGGAGCACGAAGGAGGCAGCTTGTTCAGAACGGCCAGAACGGGGTACGCGGAGGCGGATCAAGCCGTCGCCGAGACGATGATCGCTTTTTACGAATGGATGTACGGCGATCGTTAAGGCGATTACTTGAGCGCGGTCAGGATGACGCCGACCGTGATCAGCCCGATGCCGATGCCGTTCAGCAGCGTGATTTTTTCCCCGAGGAAAAGAAACGCGAGCAGCGCGGCGATAACGACGCTAAGCTTGTCGACCGGGCCGACCTGCGCGACCTTGCCGTATTTGAGCGCGAGGAAATAGAACATCCAGGATACGGCGCCGGCCACGCCGCTGAGCGCAACGAAGGTTAACGCCTTTTTGTGCCCCCAGACCGTACCCAGCTCGGCCCATTTCCCTTGGACGACCACTACGCCGAGCATGAAGACGGCCATGATGACGGAGCGCACGGCCGTCGCCGCGTTCGAATCGATGTTCTGCAATCCGATCTTGCCGAAGACGGCGACGAGCGCAGCGGCCGCTGCCGATAACAATGCATAGATCAGCCAAATTCCCATTTGCTAAAAAACCTCCATATTTGATGGTATATACAACGCCGCCCGCGCCGTCACCGCAGCGCATGATCTTTGTTATAATATAAAGAAAGTGATTTTGAACGCTGGATCACGGCAGCATGGAGGCAGACGGCTTGGCACATTTATACTTCAAGTATGGCACAATGAACAGCGGAAAATCGATCGAAATCATCAAAGTCGCCCACAATTACGAAGAGCAAGGGAAGCGCGTGCTTCTTTTTACCCCCGCGATCGATACGCGCATCGGCGCCAACCTTGTCGGCTCGCGCACCGGCATGACGCGTCCCGCAATACCTGTGGCGGCGGATACCGATCTGTTCGAATTGGTGCGGCTGGAGCAGAGCGGCGGCGGGCAGCGCATCTCCTGCGTGCTGGTGGACGAGGCCCAATTTCTCAATAAGCGGCAGGTGCTGGAGCTCACGTGGATCGTCGACGAGCTCGACATTCCCGTGATGGCGTTCGGTCTCAAAAACGATTTTCGCAACGAGCTGTTCGAAGGCAGCTACAACCTGCTCGTCAACGCGGACAAGATCGAAGAAATCAAGACGATCTGCTGGCACTGCGACCGCAAGGCTACGATGGTGGTCCGGTCCGTCAATGGCGTGCCGGTCAGCGAGGGCGACCAGATCATGATCGGCGGCAACGACGATTACAAGCCGGTGTGCAGGAGCTGCTATCGCAAGACGTTTCAGGGCGGACTTTGAGACACTCAACTAAATATAACAGGCAAAACGGGATGGAGCAGAAGTGAATTCTGCTCCATCCCGTTTGCATTTGGTAGATAGTTGCTTGCTTGAGTTAGACAATTAGGACAGGAGAATAAATCCAGCCTACAGACCCGGGGGACAATCGTTCTATCGTGGATTGGCAGTACCAGTGTGCAATGAGACGCTGTACAGAGCTAAATGACCGGACTGTTTCAGCCTACTGTCCATTCCGCCGCAGCGCGTCCGATGCGACCGACAAGCCTGCATAGTCGCCGATCCGGTCGCCGAGCGCCGCAGGCAGGACGCTGCATACGGCGAGCGCATGCGTCAGCGCCTCCCGCCGTAAAGCGGACTGCATCGGCGGTTCGAGCAACGGGCGCAGCTTCGCGTAAATGCTGCCGATCACGATGCGCTCGGGATTGAACAGGTCGACGAGCACGGCAAGGCCTTGGCCCAGGCGGTCGCCGCAGATGCGCAGCGTCTCCAGCGCAGTCTGATCTCCGGCTTGGGCCGCTTCGCCGACGCGCTGTGCCGTGATGCCGCCGAGCTCGGAGACGGAGCCGCAATAGGCTGTCTTGCGGCCGCGCTGCAGCTGCTCAAGCGCCAGCGAAGCCGCAAGCTGGGCGATGCCGCCGCCGCTGCAGAAGCCTTCGAACGAGCCGAGCTTGCCGTAGCCGACCGGACCGAATTCGGACAACCGGATATGTCCGGCTTCTCCGGCCATGCCGTTCGCGCCGGCATAAAGCCTGCCGTTCAGGATCAGTCCGGCGCCCAGGCCCGTGCCGAAGGTCAGGAAAACCATATGGTCCGTACCTCGGCCCGCTCCCCATTGCCATTCCGCCAGCGCGCAGGCGTTGGCATCGTTTTGCAGCGCGACCGGCACGTTATGCCGCTCCCGGACGGCGCCGACGATGTCGACCAGGTCCCAGCCGGGCAGATTGGGCGGAGAGAGGATCAGGCCGCGGCCCGCATCGAGCGGACCGCCGCAGCTGATGCCGACGGTGTCCGCCGTGGCGGCGCCGGCTGCCGCCAATAGCGACTCCAGCCGGTCAAGCAGGCTGCCGATCATCCGGTCCGGCGTGCCGGAGGTAGGCAGCATATGCTTGCCGACGATCTCGATGCCGTCCGCCGTCGGTCGTCCGAGGCTGACGGCGCACTTCGTGCCGCCGATATCAATGCCTGCGAGCAGCTTCATGAAGCGAACAACGCCTCCTCGATCGCGATGCACAGCGCATGATAGATCGGCAGATGGCGCTCCTGAACGTCCGGCGTCGTATCGGCCGGGACAGCGATGGCGGCTTCGCACAGCGATGCGAGCCTGCCGCCGGAACGGCCCGTCATGCCGATGACCGGGATGCCGGCGGCTTTGGCGGCCTGGGCCGCTCGCACGACGTTGGCGGAGTTGCCCGACGTACTGATCGCGATCAGCGCGTCGCCGCCTCTCGCGTAGCCGAGCACCTGCTGCGCATAGACGAGCTCGGCGTCCATATCGTTGGCGACCGCGGTGCACAGCGCCGCGTGCGCGGAGAGCGAGATCGCAGGGAGCGATGCCTGCAGCCGCTCGGCGAGACGGCGGCCTTCGCCTGGCAGCGCGGCTTCGAAGCGCGCGCATTCGTCGGCCGGGATCGGCCTTTTTTTCATAAAGCCCTTCATTAATTCACCGACGATATGGTCGCAGTCGGCCGCGCTGCCGCCGTTGCCGCATAGCAGCAGCTTGCCGCCGCCGCGGTAGACGGTCAGACAGATGCGAAGCGCGGCGTCGAGCTCGGCTTCAAGTGCGCGAAGCTCGGGATAACGAGAATATAAATGATGCCAGACAGTCATAGGGAGGCCTCCGCCGCTAAAAGAATGATGATGGATTCCTTCCGAGTGTAGCGGGGAAGCCGGCGCCTCTTCTTGTCTTATTATCCTGCGGATTGCACTTTTTTCGGAAAGTTTACGGATGATCGTCCTGCGTCTGATTGGCGTCCTCCATCGGACTCGCGTCCTGCGCCAGGCTGCCGTCCCGCTTGCGTGACGCATTCGGGGATATGCCGCGGTATTGCTTGTACACCCGGATAAAATAGGCGAGCGAGCCGAAGCCGGCACTGTAGGCGATCTCCGTGATCGGCAGGGAGGAACCGGCAAGCAGCCGGTCCGCGTAGGACACGCGGAGCCGCTGTACGTATGCGCTGAACGTCTCGCCCGTCCAATCCTTGAACTTCTCGCTGAAATAGCCGGGGGACAGGTGCAGCTGCGCCGCCGCGTCGGCGAGGCTGAGAGACTCCCGGTAATGAAGATGAATATAACGCAGCGCTCTTCTGACCTCGTGCTCCCGAACGCTTGATCGCGCCGTGCCGCTTCCGTCCTTGGCGCGTTCGCTCGCGCGCAGCAGATCGATCACGATTCTGCCAAGGGTGTAACGCATCGCGGCTGTCCGGGCCGGCGCCGTCCGCTCCGTCTCCTGGCGCAGTCGCGCCAGCTCGGCCTCGAGCGTTGAAGTCGCTTCGTCGCCGAGCTGCACGGCTAGCGGCCCGGGCGCTTCCAGCAGCAGGCCGAGCAGCTCGTCGTCCAGCAGCGTTCCCGAAAACTTGCAGTTTACGAGTCGTAAGGCGCTCCCCGGCGCCATTGCGACCTCATGGGCATCCGCAGGCGACAGCAACGAAAAGGTTCCCCGCGAGAGCGTCATCCCGGCGCCGTTGATGCGCTGGCTGCCTGCGCCAGACAGGATCAGCTCCATCTCGTAAAAGTCGTGCGCATGAAGCTCCCAGTTGCGGACGATCTCGTATTCCGACACGGCCAAAGCTTCGCCGTGGTTCAGAAAATCGGCTGCGCTGAGCCGTTCGAGCCACTTTCTGGACAAGGCCTTCTCCTCCTGCGTGCAAGCGTTTCCTCTCCCAACTATACTACGAACGACCGCGATGCGGAATTTTAAAAACCGAAAATAGTGCAACTTTTCCAGCTGGCCGCGAAGCCTGTCATTCTCGCCGGGATGTACAATTTTGTCGTAACGCATCTTGCCGGAGGAGGCTGTGAAATGAAGATCGTTCAACTGAATGCCGATTGGAAGCTGTACCCGCTCCCGCCGGGCTCGCCTGGGATCGGGACGCCTGCTGAGCTGCCCGGGAGCGGCATCGCGCCGGTGCCCGCGGCGGTGCCGGGCAACGTCGAGCTGGATCTGCAGGCGGCGGGACTGCTGCCGGAGGATCTCTTCTACTCGGACCGGCTGCGCGAGGTGCGCAAGCTGGAGCTTTACGACTGGTGGTACGTCGGCACGTTCGAGACGCCACTGGAAGCGACGGATCTGCCTGCGTCGCTCAGGTTCAACGGCGTCGACTGCCTGGCGCAGTATTGGCTGAACGGAGCGCCGCTCGGCGCAAGCGACAATATGCTGATCGAAGCCTCGTTCGAGGTCGGCGGAAGGCTGCGGGCAAGCGGGCTCAACGAGCTGGCCGTGCGCCTCTCTTCGCCGCTGCTGCATGCGCTGGAACAGACGTACGGACCCGGTATGGCCGCGCAGCCGACGAACTGGGAGCGGCTGCACGTGCGAAAGGCGGGCCATATGTATGGCTGGGACATTATGCCGCGGGCGTTGTCGGCCGGCATCTGGCGAGGTATCGAGCTTGTCGTGCGGGAAGGGGAAGCGGAGTTCGACGAACTTTACTTTTACACCCGGGCGCTGTCCGCCGATCGGGAGCGTGCGGAGGTCGGCGTTTATTATCGGTTGAAGGGGGGGCCTGGGTTGTTCGTCGCCGGCGATCTGCGACTGAAGGTGTCGGGCGTTTGCGGGGACGCGGCGTTCGAGAGCGAGCATATCGTCGCTTTTGCCGCAGGCAGAGCCGACTTCGCCGTCGCCTCGCCGCAGCTCTGGTGGCCCGCCGGCTATGGCGAGGCACGTCTGTACGCGTTGACCGTCACCTTGACGCAGGCAGGGCGCGTCGTCGCAGCGCGGACCGAGCGGGTCGGCATCCGTCTCGCGAAGCTGCTGCGCAGCGAGGTGACGACGCCTGAAGAGCCGGGACAATTTTTGCTGAAAATTAATGGCGAGCCGATTATGGTAAAAGGATCGAATTGGGTGCCGCTGGACGTTTTCCACAGCCGCGATGCGGCCAAGTACGAGACGGCCGTCGACTTGCTGACCGATCTCGGCTGCAATATGGTGCGCTGCTGGGGCGGAGGCGTTTATGAGGACGACGCTTTTTTCAAGCTTTGCGACGAGCGCGGTCTCATGGTGTGGCAGGACTTCGCGATGGCTTGCGAGGTGCCGCCCCAGTCGGCCGACTTTGCCGGCAAGCTGGAGCGAGAGGCGGCCGCCGTCGTCGTTCGGCTGCGGAATCGGCCATCGCTCGTGCTCTGGTGCGGGGACAACGAATGCGACGAGGCGTACGGCTGGCATGGGCTCGGCGATCCCGGCGCGAACCGGTTGACGCGCGAGCTGCTGCCGGCCTCGCTGCGCCTGCACGATCCGTTTCGCGACTATCTGCCGAGCTCGCCGTACCTGGCGCCGAGAACCGTAGCCGCCGGCGATCCGCGGCTTGCGCCGGAGCGTCATGTGTGGGGGCCGCGCAACTTTTTCCGCAGCCGCTATTACGAGACGAACGAGCCGCATTTTATTAGCGAGATCGGCTTTCAGGGCATGCCGAACTTGTCTTCGATGCGCCGCTTCCTGCCGCCCGAACGGCTCTGGCCATGGCGGGACAACGCGGACTGGATCGCGCATTGCACCGACGCGACGGGTCCGGACGGTCCTTATGCGTACCGGGTCGGATTGATCGCCGACGAGATCGCGGAGATGTTCGGGCGCATACCGGACGATATCGGCGACTTTATCGCGGGCTCCCAGATTCAGCAGGCGGAGGCGCTCAAGCATTTCATCGAGCTGACCCGGCTGCGGAAGTGGCGCCGCAGCGGCATTATATGGTGGAATCTGCTCGACGGCTGGCCCCAGTTTTCGGATGCGGTCGTCGATTATTACTTGTCCAAGAAGCTTGCTTACTATTATATAAGGCGCTCGCAGCGTCCGGTATGCCTCATGATCGACAACCCGGAGCAGTGGCGGGTCAGGCTCGTCGCGGGCAACGATTCGCTTGCGGCGGCGGAAGGCGATTATCGGGTGCGGGACGGGGAAAGCGGAGAAACGCTGCTAGAGGGGCGGTTCTGCGCGAAGGCGAACGAAAACGCGGAGCTGGGCAGCATTCGCCTGACGTTCGGCGAACAACGCCTGCTGCTGATCGAGTGGACGATGGACGGCCGCAAATACGGCAATCATTACGTGCACGGTTATCCGGTTTTCTCGCTCGACGCCTACAAGGGGTGGCTTGCGAAGATCGCTGCGCTCGAGGGCGAGTTCGACGCGGCCGCGCTCGGCGAATAGCGGATTTCTGGCGCGTTTTTGCACCTGCGCTCGTCCGACTGCCGCATCCCGCGGCGCTTCGGCAACAAAAGCATACGCTGCAACGATCGCCAGTTTACAGATTGGCGGCGCGACGTCCATCATGATCTCGGGGGGCCCTCCAAACACACTCGACAAGGAGGAATTGACGGATGGGACGCAAGCTGCCAATCGTAACGCTGATCGTCAGTCTGCTGCTTGCAACGCTAGGTGCTGGGACGGCTGGAGCGGCCGCGCAGTGGCACAACAAGATGATACGGAGTGCTTGGGAGCGGGATATGCAGGAAATCGGAGGCGACGGAACGCAAATCCCTCGCGCCATGGTTTACAGCCCGAAAAATGGGTATCAGACGATTTTTTTCGGCGTCGACACGGCTGGCGTCTATCGCAGCGACGACGGCGGCCAGACATGGACTTCCAAGATGAAAGGCATCAAGATGCCCTTTATCAAAAGCTTGGCCGTCGATCCGGGGAATCCGGACGTCGTCTACGCGCTGGCCGCGTACGAGCGCTGGGACACGCCCGATATCGGCCTGTACATCAGCGTCGACAATGGCGAAAATTGGACGCAGCAGCGGTACTTTAAAGTAACGACGCCGCCTGAAAACACGCATGTCATCGCGATCGATCCGACGTCTTACAGCGCCACGCTAGGCCGCTGCGCAGTCGTCTATGTCGGCGCGAACGACGGCTTGTACAAGACGACCGACGGAGGCGTTATCTACGCCAAAGTTGGTACCGCTTCCATCGGATCGCGGACGGTGACGAGCGTCGACGTGCACCAGGCCGACTCCGACATCGTGACGGTCGCGACCTACGACGGCGTCTTCCGCAGCGATGACGCAGGCGCATCCTTTACGGACATCAGCCTGGGCCTGCCGACGGTCGACGACGCGACGGCCGTCCCGATCGATACGCGCATCAACGCGCTGGCGGTCGATCCTAGCGACGCGGATACGATGTACGCGATCTTCGACGATCCCGTCGGCAAGGCGTACAAGGTGTTCAAAAAAACGGCGGCAGACGCGTCTTGGCGCCGGTTGACGAACGGCGTGCCGCCGAATAACGAATATTCGTTCCAGAGCGGCCGCTTCTACGATATCGTGATCCATCCGGACGCGCCCAACAAGCTGCTGCTCGGCGTCGAATGGGATTACCCGCACAAAGGTCCTTTTTACAGCGACGATTACGGCGAGACCTGGGTCGATTCCAACGCGGGCAAAGTGATCGAAGACCGCTTCAATCTCGGGGGCGGCGACATCGCCAATAATATCTTGTTCCGCTCGGCCTTCGCGCCGAAGCCCGACGACGGCGATACTTGGCTGGCCGCGATGAACTACGGCGCGATCTTCAAGACGACGGACTCGGCCGCCACCTGGCGCTGGAGCAACACGAATTACGGGGGCGCGCGCTTTTCCAAGTTCGCC
This sequence comes from Cohnella sp. GCM10012308, assembly GCF_042649185.1. Lineage (NCBI taxonomy): Bacteria > Bacillati > Bacillota > Bacilli > Caryophanales > Paenibacillaceae > Cohnella > Cohnella sp. GCM10012308. Next base: position 108,719 of record NZ_JBHRYU010000002.1, on the reverse strand, counting down.
TTCAATCCAAACGATTCGCGCCACATCGTCGCGGGCGGCACCGATATGGGCGTCGTGACAAGCTTCGACGGCGGCCAGTCGTTCAAGCGTTCGCAGGTCGAGGCGGCTGCCGACTCGGAGGCGGTTAAGGCGCTCGGCACGAACGTGACGACGCTCGCCGTCGATCCGGATTCGGCGACGCCGGAGACGGCGCGCGTCATCGCCAGCGCCGGGGGGACCAATCCGAATCTGCGGGGGGCGTTGCGGGTCAGCCAGGACGGAGGCCGCACGTTCGCGGCCATCGAAGGCACGATCGGCTACCAGGCGTCCAACATCATGTGGCACCCGTCGGACCACGATTACATCTATGCCGGACAGTTCGTCAGCGGCGACGACGGCGCCTCCTGGAAGGGCATCGTCCATACGCGCCGGCTATCCGAGACGTTCGAGAGCACGGCAGTGGGGGCGCTGCCCGCCGACTGGAGCGTGACGGTGGCAGGCACGGCGGGATCGGACGCAGACGTCCAATCCGTCTCCGGCAACAAGAAGCTGCGACTCGCCATCTCGCAAACTTCGCCGAAGGCGAGCGTGCCCACGGCGACCTACGGCGCCATGGCGCTCGACTTTGACGAGACGCCGATCACGGCGACCGGCACGATTGAGCCGGGCACGACGGCGGGCACGTCGCAGTCGCTCTTGCTGGACAACGGAGCCGGCTCTTCGATCGCCGCGACGATCGTCAAAAACGCGGGCGGCACTTACAGCACGAAGTACCGGATCAAGGACGGCAGCTACGACTCCGGAGAGGTCGTCATTCAAGCGTCCTCGTCTTCCGCCGTCACGACGCGGATTACCGTATCCAAGGATTACATCATCGTCAACTGCGGCCAGGCCGTCGTCATTCCTTATGCGTTCGGCTCGAGGACCGGGTTCAAGCTGGCGTTGTCAGCCGCCTCCGACGCGGTCGGTTCGACCGTCTACGCGTATGCCAACGACGTGACGTACAGCATGCTGCCGATCGATGTCGTCGGCTACTCGACGTCCGACCCCGATACGCTTTATGCGTACGACGGACTAAATCTATACAAGTCGACCGACTTCGCGGACAGCTGGACGAAGCTGATCACCCACGTCAGCTCCGATCCGGACGTCGGCTGGCTGTATTCCAACTATATTACTGCCGCAGAGATGAACGGAGCGGGCACCAAAATCTATATGGGGCATCGCGACGGCGTCTATATTTACGATATCGCGACGAATACCGAGACTTTCAAGTCGGTAGCCAATGGATTCGTGAACAATCAGAGCGGCTCGCTCGATGTCACGCATATCGCGATCGATCCGTCCGACGACACCAAAATATACGCCGGCGAGTTCAACCTGATCGCGGGCAACGGCGAATGGGTGTTCAAGAGCGAGGACGCCGGATTGACCTGGACCCGTCTGAACGGCACCGGATTTTTCGGCAACGGCAAAGTGTGGGGGCTCGACGTGGACGGCGCGGGTCGGCTGTTCGCAGGCAGCGACCACGGAACATTCTGGTACGGAGACCTCGCGCCGCCGGCCGCGCCTTCCGGCGTGACCGCCGTATCGGAGAGCGGGGCCGTCCGGCTCAACTGGAGCGCCGTCTCGGGGGCGCAGACGTATCAGGTCAAGCGCAGCGCATCGGCCGGAGGACCGTTCGCGGTCATAGCAGGCGGCGTCGTAGGCACGACATGGCTCGATGCGGCGGTCGAGCCGGCCGTCACGTATTACTACCAGATTAGCGCGGGCAATCTGGCCGGCGAAGGGACCGGTTCGACGCCGGTCGCTGGGACGGCATGGCTGTACGAGACCGGCTTCGGCGCCGGCAGCGGCGCATTGCCGCCGGAATGGTCGTATACGGGTAGCCCAGCCAGCAGCGCTGCCGTCTCTGGCGGACAACTCCGCCACAGCCTGAACCCGACGGCTGCCTGGAACGGCACAAGCCGAGTGACGCTCGCGAACCATCGTTTCGAATATTATTCTGCTCCGCTGCTGGTCGAGGCTTACCTCGATCCCGGCACCAAGCCGATCGGGCAATCGGGCATCCAAGTCGGTTATGACGACAATAACTATGTGTACGTGCTGGAGAAAACCGACCGCGGCGTTATCTACCGGGTCAAGGACGGATCCTACGACAGCGGCGAGTTGCTGGCCGGCACGTTTACGGAGACGACGGGCACGATCCGCGTCAAACTATCGCCGGACGGCGTCGTCATCTATCGCAACGGCTCGACGATCGCCACGGTGAATCACAATATGACGTATCGCAGCGACCTGAAGCTGAGCCTGCTCGGACGGTCCGGAACGGTGGACACCGACATCGGCATTTACGCCGACAACGTGAAGGCTTGGAAAGCGACGTACTCGACCGGCTTCTCCGGCAGCAACGGCACGCTGCCGCCAGGCTGGACGAATGTCGTCGCGGATGCCGGTCAGGGCACGATCCAAAGCGGCGCGCTGCGCCTTCAGATCGTCCAGCCATCCGGTTTTGCCAAGCACACCGTCTTACGCAAAACGGACAGCGCCTACGCGTTGACCGGCACCGACAAGCTGAACGTCGAGGCCTACCTGAAGGCGGATGCGTTCTCGGGCACGGCGACCCAGGTCGTCTTCGGACTCGCCCAACGAGACCGCCCGAACCAGAACCAGTTCTACATCGTCGTGCAGAACAACGGTTACGTCGGCTACCGGATCGTCGATCCGACGGGCATTCCCGACGCCAAGGTTGAAACTTACGACACGGGCGAGGTGAAAATCGGCGATTTTGCACAGTCGTACGGCGTATTCCGGCTGGAGGCGACGGACACGTCGCTCCTCATTTACCGCAATGGCGTCCTGATTAAATCGGTCGCTTGGAACTTCACGAACAAGAGCGGCTATCAGGCGAGCCTGGTCGGACGAAGTTCTACGGCTTCGAGTATGTACTATGTGACGGCGGACGACGTCAACGTTTACCGGGCACCGTGACCTAGTCGACTATCGATTGCCGGACGGCAATCGCGAGACCGGCGAGATCAAGAAGCAATTTACGTTGGAACCGGGGGATGGCCGCGCGCGCGGCCGTCCTTCGGTTCCTTTGCGCCCATGACGGGACGGATTCCGCTGTCGCAATGTATTCGCTATTGACGGCGGACGGCCCCTTTGCCACAATTCTAGAAAGCGTTACCAATTATCGGATTCGGAGGAAGACGCCTTGCTTACGCGCCATTTTCATTCCCGCCTGCTGTTAAGCTACGTGCTGTCCAATACGCTCGTGTTCCTGCTGCCCGTCGCCGTGCTCGGCTGGCTTATGTATCAGAGCGCCGTCGTCAATTTGCGCGGGGAGATCGAATCGGCGACGATGCGCCAGCTGACCCAGGCCAAGGAATCGACGGAGCGCAATATGGTCGAGCTGAGCCGGATCGCGGCCAAGATCGCCTACGATCCGGCGCTCACGCCATATATGGTGCGCCACGACCGGTACGCCAGCATCGGCGCGATCGACGCGTTGGCCCGATACCGGGCGCTAAACGGCGTCACAGAGGACGTGCACCTTTATTTTCGCGGCGGCGCCGACATCTATTCGGGACTCGGCGTCAGCGACTTCGACGTGTTCGCGAAGACCTATTACCGCTTCGACGCGGACGAAGCGAAGCAGTTCGCCAACCTGATGGATACGGTCGAGACGCCTTACGTTTATCCCGCGCGTACCGTCGTCTTCAATTATATGCCGACGCGGATGCTGACGCTTCTGTTCCCGATCAAGGAGCAGACGCCGTACGGCACCGTTCTGTTCTGGCTGCGCGAGTCCAAGCTGGCCGATCTGATCGAGAGCGCGGCGGACAGCTACGAGCGCAAATCGATGATCGTGCAGGACGACGGCACGGTCATCGCGGACAGCCGGGCCGGCCGGGACGATCCCTTGTCCGCCCAGATGGTCAAGCTGCTGCGGGAGAACGGGGAAGACGGCATCGCGCAAGTGAGGTGGTCGGGACAAAAATATGCGGTGGCGGTCGTCCATTCGGACAAAATGGGCTGGAAGTTCGCGACGGCGATGCCGACGGATCAATTTTTCGGACGCGTCATCGAAAAAAGGACGTTTCTGCTGCTTGTGCTCGGACTCGTGCTGACGGCCGGACTGCTTGCCGCGTTATTAACTTCGTTGCGGCTGTACCGTCCGATCCGCAAGCTGACGCGGCACGTCCGCGAGCGCTTCGGCGGCGATGCCGACGCTTCCAGGGACGAGCTGGAGATGATCCGTCATACGCTGGACGCCACGCTCGACATGCGGCAAGATCTGGAGGCGCGTATCGAACTGCAGCGGCCCTGGGTCGAACAGATGACGCTCATCAAGCTGCTCGCCGGCGATTGGACGGCGTCTGAACCGGACCTGCTCGGGCGGCTCGCGCCGGACATGGCCGGCAGGCGGTTGATCTGCGCTTTTGTGCTGCTGCTTCAGTCCGGCGACGATGCGCTCAACACGGCCGGCCGCGACGGATCGACCGCCCTGGGCAAGGAGCGTCTGCTGCAGCGACTCGCCAGCTTCCCGGTACCGGGCGGGCTTGGTCTTGGCGCGGAGCTAATCCAGGAGCGGACGATTGCGCTGACGGTCCTGATCTACGAGCTCGCGGACGGAGAAACGCCAAAATCGGCGCAGCGCCGGACCGCGCTCGTCGTGCAGGAGCTGCTTGAGATGGCAGGGAGCGGCGCGGCAGCCGCGCTGGCGATCGGCGGTCCCGTCTCCGAGCTGCAGCAGGTGAACCGTTCGTTCGTCGAGGCTTCCGCGGCGCTGGAATACGCGCGCAAGCTGAACGTCGGCGGCGCGTTGTTTTTCGACGAGATGAGCGACCGGCAGGACGGCTCTTCGTGGTTTTCCGCCGAGGAGCAGCTCAAGCTGGTCCATGGCTTGAAAATGGGGGACGAGGCAGTCGCGCTGGAGTCGCTTGGCGCGATGGTGCAGCGGCTTGCCGAACAGCCGCAATCGCTGCTGCTTCTGAAGTGCATGAGCTTCGATATCGTCAACACCTTGCTCAAGACGATGAACGAAATGCAGGTGCGCGAGGACGCCTTCGATTTGCGGGAGCTGGCCGAGTTCTCTTCGCTCGCCTCGCTGGAGGAGCGGGCGTCGAAGCTTGTCCGCATCCTGTGCCGGACCGTATCGAGCCGCAAGGCATCCGAGCTGGCGTTGCTGCATCGCGAGGTGACGGATTATATCCATCGGGGCTTCGCCTCCTATGAGCTGACGCTGGACAGCGCTGCCGATCGCTTTGGCATGTCGCAGTCGTCGATGAGCCGGCTCATCAAGGAGGTGACCGGCTCGACGTTTACCGATTACGTATCCGATCTGCGCATGAACGAGATCAAGCGCCAGCTCGCAAGCACCGATCTGCCGATCAAGGATATCGTCGTCAGCGTCGGTTATGTCGACGTGTCCGCCTTCATGCGCAAGTTTAAAAAATCCGAAGGCATCACGCTTGGCGAGTATCGCAAGCTGTACGCGAAGTGACGGACGCCGGTACATTCGCCTCGCCTCCGCATCTCCGCAATGCGCGATTATGCCCGGATACCCGCGTGCATATTGCGAGTCTTTAAACCTGCGCGCCCTTGTCCCATAAGGGCTTGGGGCCGCCCTGCAGCAAAAGCAAACCGTGCAACATCGGCCGATTTACAGAAGAGCGCCCATTCCTCTATCGTGAAGTCACAACATATTCCATTCACGACAGAGGAGCGTTTTGTCATGATCAAGTCCAACAGCTTGTCCGCGCCGTCCGTCTCCGGGACGATCGCCGGACGCGCGGTAAGGCCGTCGCGGCGCAAGCTCGCCAAGTATTGGCAGCTTTACGCGCTGGCGCTGCCGGCGGTCGTTTATTTCGCCGTCTTTTGTTATGTCCCGATGTACGGCGTGCAGATCGCGTTCAAAGATTACACGGTTACGGGCGGCATTTGGGGCAGCCCCTGGGTCGGATTGACGCATTTCGAACGTTTTTTCAACTCCTATTACTTCAGTACGCTCATCTCCAATACACTTCTCATCAGCCTGCTGCAGCTCCTGATGTTCCCGATCGCGATCATCGTGGCGCTGTCGATCAACGAGCTGAAGAACGGATTTTACAAAAAATTCGTGCAAACGGTTACTTATATCCCCCACTTCATCTCGGTCGTCGTCCTTTGCGGCATGCTGATTTCCTTTCTGAATCCGTCCACCGGCATTTTAAATCGGCTTATAGTCGCAGCGGGCGGTCACGCCCTCCCGTTTCTCACCGATCCCTCGTGGTTCAAGCCGGTGTACGTCCTGTCCGGCGAGTGGCAGAATCTCGGCTGGGGCGCCATCGTCTATCTGGCCGCGCTGGCGGGTGTCAACCCCGATCTGCATGAAGCGGCGACGATCGACGGCGCTTCGCGCTGGCAGCGCATCATCCATATCAATCTCCCGGCGATCAAGCCGACCATCGTCATCCTGTTCATTCTCAGCACCGGCAATCTGATGAATATCGGCTTTGAAAAGGTATACCTGCTGCAAAACGAGCTGAATCGCGAAGGCTCGGACATTATACAGACTTACGTATACCGGACCGGCCTGCTCGGCGGACAGTACAGCTTCTCCGCGGCCGTCGGCCTGTTCAACTCCGGCATCAATCTGTTCGTGCTCGTTTTCGTCAATACGCTGGCGCGCCGGATCAGCCGGACGAGTCTATGGTGAGGGGGACGCGAATGATGATCAAGCTTTCCCGGCAGGACCGGTTGTTCGACGTCGCCAACAAAATCTTTTTAGGCCTGCTGCTGCTGGTGGTGCTTTATCCGCTGGTCTATGTGACGAGCGCCTCGATCAGCGACCCGCAAGCGGTCAATACGGGACGGATGTGGCTGTGGCCTGTGCAGATGACGTTCGAGGGATACGAGCGGGTATTCCGCAATGCCGACATCTGGACGGGATATCGCAATACGGCGCTGTTCACCGCGCTCGGCGTGCTTATTAATCTCGCCGTCATGGTACCCTGCGCATACACGCTCTCTAGGCGCGACATGCCGCTGCGACAGGCGATCCTCATGTTCATGCTCGTAACGATGTTTTTCAACGGGGGACTGATCCCGACCTACCTGCTCGTCCGCAATCTGCACATGCTGGATACGATTTGGGCGCTGGTCATCCCGAACGCGGCCAACGTATGGAGCATCATCGTCATCCGCACGTTTTTTCAGAGCACGATCCCCCGCGAGCTGGAGGAGGCCGCGGAAATGGACGGCGCTTCGATCTTCCGGCTGTTCAGGAGCGTTATTCTGCCGCTCTCGGCTCCGATCCTTGCTGTGATCGCGTTGTTCCAAGGCGTTGGCCATTGGAACGCCTACTTCTCGGCGATGATCTATCTCAAAAACAAAGAGCTGTTCCCGCTGCAGCTCATCATCCGCGAGATATTGGTGCTTCAGCAGATGAGCGCCAGCATGCTGATGAACGCGAGCGGCGATCAGGAGACGCTGGCCCGGCAAGCCCGCATCGCCGACATCGTCAAGTATGCGGTCATGATCGTGTCGGCGCTGCCGCTGCTCGTCATTTATCCGTTTTTGCAGCGTTACTTCGTCAAAGGCATGATGGTCGGATCGATCAAGGGCTGAATCGCGTCTGGCGAGAGGGGGAATGCCGGGCTGCAGCAGGAGAAGCCGCAGGCAAGCCGAAAGAAAAACGATACAAAGAGAGCGATTACAAGAAAGCTGCGTTTATCCAAGGGAGGTTACCATGTGTTAAAACGTACAAGCCGCATGATGCTGCTCGGCATGACGGCGGCGCTCGCCGCCTCGGGCTGCAGCTCCAATTCCGATTCTCAAAACAGTTCGTCCGCTTCGCCGTCCGGCGGGAATCCGTCCGCCGCTTCGTCCGCTTCCGCGTCGACGCAGTCCGACGCCTCGACGCCGATCGAGCTGACGATGATGGGGCCGAAGCAGTCGATCCAGGGTCCGTGGGAAGACATGGACTTTTTCAAAGAGATGGAGAAGCGCACGAATATTCACTTCAAATTTGATACGCCGCCGATCACGAGTTATCAGGAAAAGAAAAATCTCGCGTTCGCGAGCGGCGATCTGCCGGACGTGCTGTTCGCGGCGCAGCTGACGCCGTCCGAGGAAGTCAACTACGGCAAGCAGGGGCTGATCGTTCCGCTGGAGGACCTGATCGAGCGGCATGCGCCGAACATCAAAAAGCTGCTGGACGACAATCCGGCGGTGCGCAAGTCGATCACGACGACGGACGGGCACATCTATGCGCTGCCGCAGGTAACGGAGCTGGCGCACAATCTGATCAATAAAACGTGGATCAACGGCGCTTGGATGAAAAACGTGGGCGCGGATCAAGCGCCGAAGACGACGGAGGAGCTTTACGCCCTGCTCAAGGCATTTAAGGAAAAGGACGCGAACCAGAACGGCAAAAACGACGAAATTCCGTTGTCCGGCATCAATATCGACTCGATTCGGCCCTTTATCCTATCCGCCTTCGGCTATTTGTCCAACTACAGCGTGCTTTCCAACCAGCTTGACGTCGTGCAGGTGATCGACGACAAGGTCGTGTATGTACCGACGACGGAAGGCTACAAGCAATATTTGATTTATATGAACAAGCTGTACAAGGAACAGCTACTGGATAACGAAATCTTCTCGCAGACAAGCGAGCAGTTCACGGCGAAGGGGAAAGAAAACAGGATCGGCGTGTTCCCGTCGGCCGCGCCGTTCCTCGTGCTCGACATTAAGACGGACGAGGAGAACTTCCAGAATCCGGTGCTGCCGGCGCTGACCAGCGCGTTTAACGCGACGCCGACATATTTGCTGAACAACGGCACGAGCCGCGGCACGTTCGCCATTACGAAAAAAGATAAATACCCCGAGCGGACGATCGCCTGGATCGATTATTTGTATACGCAGGAAGGCGGCATTCTTGCCAACTCTGGCGTGGAGGGCAAGGGGTGGAAGTGGGTCGACGCGGAAAAGACCAAGTGGGAACGTCTCGCGGTCGACGGCAAAAATATCGAGGAATCCCGCGCGATGAACGCGCCCGATCCGGGGCTTGTCATTCCGACATTCAAAGGCAAAGACTTTCATTATAAAATCAACAATCCGGTTACCCAGTGGCTGCACAAAACGTCGGAGCCGTTTCTCGCGATCGCAAAGACGCCGTATCCGCTCGTTTACTTCAGCGACGACGAGCAAAAGCGGATGAACGTGCTGACGACCGACTTAACGACCTACGTCAGCCAATCGGAGGCCAAGTTCATCCTGTCCAAAGACGTGGAAGCGGGCTGGGACGAATACGTGAAAACGATCGAAAACATGAACGTTAACGAACTGCTGAGCATTTATCAGGCGGCTTACGACCGCTGGAATCAATCCAAGTAAACGGCGCGGCCGCGAGTTTGCGGCGCGCAAGGAGGTTTGGCCATGACGGAAGCAAGCGCGAAAACGTACCGCGAAGCGGCCAGAGACCTGCCGGTCGGCGGCGAGTTCGACGTCATCGTCGCCGGAGGCGGTCCTGCCGGCATCGGAGCCGCCGTCGCATCGGCGCGAAGCGGCGCCAGGACGCTGCTGCTGGAACGGTACGGCTTTTTGGGCGGGATGGCGACGGCAGGGCTCGTCGTGCCTCACTTCGACGGGCATTCGAACAAAGGAATCAATGCGGAGCTGATCGATCGGCTGTCTTGTCTTGGCGGGTGGGGCGCGCCGGGGTGGAAAATATCGTTCGATCCGGAGCTGTTCAAGCATGTGTCGGAGGCGATGGTGCTCGAGAGCGGAGCGAGCATTCTGTATCATAGTGCCGTCGCTTGCCCGATCGTCGAGGATAACCGGGTATGCGGCGTCATCGTAGAGAGCAAGTCCGGCCGCGAGGCCTATCTTGCCCGGACGGTCGTCGATACGACCGGAGACGGCGACGTGGCGGCCCGGGCGGGTTGCCGGTTCGAGAAAGGACGTCCGGAGGATGGCCTCATGCAGCCGATGACGTATATGTTCCGGATGGGCGGCGTCGATTGGGTGCAGCATGGCGCACACGATCTGTTTAACCTCTGCCAGCGCGCAATCGAGGAGACGGGAGACGATTACCGGCTGCCGTTCGACGTGCCCTGGGCGATCCATGTGCCCAATCCGGGCGAGGTCGTCCTGCAGCTGACGCATGTGCGAGGCGTGGACGGTACGGACGCGGCCGAGCTGACGCGCGCGGAGATCGAGGGGCGGCGGCAGGTGCTCGACGTGTGCCGGTTCCTGAAGTCGCACGTCGCCGAGTTCGCCGGCTCGCGCCTGATCGAGACGGCGACCCAGATCGGCGTACGCGAGACGCGACGCATCGTCGGCGACTACCGGATCAGCGACGACGACGTATACGACGGCGTCGCATTCGCTGACGGCATAGCGGACGTCACCTTCCCGGTCGATATCCACGATCCGGTGGACAAGAGCCAGCCGGTGTCGCTCGTCGGCACGCGGCGCGGCAAGTCCGGCGCCTACCAGATCCCGTACCGCGCGCTGCTGCCCACAGACCGCGAGCAACTGCTCGTAGCCGGCCGCTGCATCTCCGGCTCCTATACGGCGCATGCCTCGTACCGGGTGAAGGGCCCGTGCATGGCGATGGGCCAGGCTGCGGGAACCGCCGCCGCGCTTGGCGTTCTTAACGGCATCGCTCCCCGTCTGGTCGATGCCGGCGAGCTGCAGCACAAGCTGACGAAGCAGGGCGTCACCTTCCCGCGCAGGGAAGCGTCGAGCATCCCGCAACCGGATGAGCGGGAGCCCGTGCCGCGGCGTCCTTATCTCGGACCGGGCTGAGCAAGCGGAAAAGAGCCGAAAACCCTTGGACGCGAAGGGTTCTCGGCTCTTTTTGCTTATATAAACCTTAAGGTAACATTCGAACTGGCGTCCCAAGAGGGATTCGAACCCCCGACCGCACGCTTAGAAGGCGTGTGCTCTATCCAGCTGAGCTATTGGGACACAGCTTGATTATATTACCACAGGTGGCGTGCGTTGCTCAAGTGCAATTTTTTATATTTTTGCGGCGTTACCGGCTGGTACGCGAAGCGTCTTGCGCATATGCCTGTACGGATGGCCGTTAATGGAGACGCGCTTGTCTTCTTCGAACCCGAGCCGGGCGTACAACGCGCGTGCGCCTTCCTTTTCGATGTCGACGTTCAGTCCGATTGCGGCGTATCCCCGCGCGGCAGCCTCCAGCTCGGCATGGCGAATGAGCGCCTTGGCGAATCCGCGGCCTTGATACGCCGGGGCGACGGCGACGGCATCAATATAATATTCGTCTTCGTCCGCTTCGCGATCCTGCACGGCATCTTCTATGCCTGCCTCGTACAGCTGCTGTGCGATCGGCGCATAGAGCGCATCCGTTTGATCTCCGCCGTAGCACAGGATGGTACCGGCGGGTTCGTTTCCTTCGGCGACGAGCAGCGCGTGACGCTCGGCGCTGAACCGATTGCCCGGCGTCCGGTAGTATTCGGCCAGCTTCGCGAGCACGGCCGCCTCGGTGCGTTCTCCGGTGAGCCTGTAGGCGATGTTTTCGATGGCCAGCAGCACAAGCTTGGACACCGCTGCGGCGTCGGCTGGACCTGCGGATCTGATCAGCATTGCGCGCGTCCCCCATTTCATATTGAAGAGCGGAAACAAAAAAGCCTCTGCGTCAACAGAGACTCGTCGGTTATGCGGTTGGAGCGGGTGATGGGAATCGAACCCACGCCTCAAGCTTGGGAAGCTGGCGTTCTGCCATTGAACTACACCCGCATAGCAGTAGTATAATAGCATAGCTTGGCAGCGCTAGGCAATGCGACGCTTTTTTTTATTTGCCTCGTCTTCATGATATAATTCCTGAATCGGACTGATCAAGCAAGCACTCGGACAGCGATGGAGGAAGGGGTTCGCGGCGTGTCGGACTTCACCGGGGACAATCTGGTCTTGTTTCCCAAGACCTTGGACTACTATCAGATACAATTGACGCGCATGCTCGAGACGGAGCGATACGGCGAGGCTAAGGGCCTATTGGACTTCCTGCTGCAGTGCGGAGGCGAGGCGGAGAAGCATCATACCGAGTGGCAGGCGCTGCTTGGATGGCTGGAGGCCGCCTTTCCGGAGGCGACGGCAACGGGGGGCCCGGGAGAAGAAACCGATGAGGCCGAGCAGGAGGGCGAGGATGCGGACTCGGTGCTCAGGCAGCGTGTATTGGACCGGGCAGCCGAGGATCCCGCCTATTTGCAGCGGCTCGTTTCTATTCTTTTCGATGACGAGGACCCGGAGCAACAGCTGCTGGCGCTGGGCCAAATGGCGCATCTGCCTGGACCCGAAGCCGAAGCGGCGTTGCGAAAATGGCTGTCCGAACGCGAGCACCATCCGCTCGTGCAATTTCGCGCGCTGCAGCTGCTTCGCAGGTTCGGGGCCGTAGGGACGGCGGCCATGCTGCGGGACGGCGAGACGCTGGCCCTCGAGATCGAGGAGACGCCGCTGTCGTTCGAGGAATTCCCCCAGTCGGTTCTCGAGGTGCCGGATCGGCTGAGCCGGATGGCGGAAGTGTCCGATCCGGCTTTATCCTACTTTGCGGATGAGATGTGGCGGGAATGCGTGCAAGCGGCTTACGGATCCAACGTTTTCAAATGGATGATGGAAGCCGACGACGGCGCCTCGGATCTGTGGGCCGCGGCGCTTCACCAGCATCTGCAGGAGAAGCTCCACGGACTGACGGGCGACGAATGGACGCGTGAACAGTACGGCATTACGGGAGAGCTGCGGTTCCGGTATGAGCAGGCGCTGCGCTGGCTGAGGATGTACGGGGCGGACACGGTCTGATCTGTGCCGTTTTTGCCTTGAATTCGCTGCCAGACTTGTTCTATAATAAAATGGTTTATGTCAATCGGCCGCATCTGGCGGCAAGACGTCTTCGGAGGGATTGAATATTATGCAAGCAAAATGGGAAAAAATAGAGAAGAACCTTGGCGTTCTGGAGGTCGAGATCGACGAGGCGAAGGTCGCCGAGGCGCTTGACAAAGCCTTCAAGAAAGTCGTTCAAAAAGTAAACGTGCCTGGCTTCCGCAAAGGCAAAGTACCGCGCGGCATCTTCGAATCCCGCTTCGGCATCGAGAGCCTGTACCAAGACGCGATCGACATTCTGCTGCCGGGCGCATACAGCGAAGCCGTCGAACAGACGGGCATCGTGCCTGTAGACCGTCCTGACGTAGACGTCGAACAGTTCGGCAAGGGACAGTCCTTCATTTTCAAAGCTAAAGTTACCGTTAAGCCTGAAGTAAAGCTGGGCGAGTACAAGGGTCTTGAAGCACCCGCTGCGGACAACGAAGTCAAGGAAGAAGAAATCTCCGCCGAACTCGAGCGCCTGCAGAACCGCCATGCGGAGCTCGTCGTCGTCGACGAAGGCCCCGCGCAAAACGGCGACACCACGATCATCGACTTCGAAGGCTTCCTGGACGGCGTGCCGTTCGAAGGCGGCAAGGGCGAGAGCTATTCGCTCGAACTGGGCTCCGGCTCCTTCATTCCGGGCTTCGAAGAGCAAGTCGTCGGCCTGAACATCGCCGAGGACAAGGATATCAACGTCACGTTCCCTGAGAACTACCAAGCCGAGAACCTGGCAGGCAAGGAAGTCGTGTTCAAGGTGAAGCTGCACGAGATCAAGCGCAAGAACCTGCCTGAGCTGGACGACGAGTTCGCGAAGGACGTCAGCGAGTTCGACACGTTCGACGAATACAAAGCGGACCTGACGAGCAAGCTGAAGGAGCGCAAGGAAAAAGAAGCCGAAGCCGCCAAGGAAAACGCCTTGATCGACAAGGCTGCCGAAGGCGCAGAGCTCGAGATCCCGGGCGCTATGATCGAATCCGAGATCGACAGCATGCTTAAGGATTTCGAGAGCCGTCTTCGCATGCAAGGCATGACGCTGGATCTGTACTATCAGTTCAGCGGCCAGGACGAGGAAGCGCTGAAGGGTCAAATGCGCGTCGACGCCGAGAAGCGCGTCCGCAACAACCTGGTGCTCGAAGCGATCGCGAACGCGGAGAACCTGGAGATTTCCGAGGACGAGCTGTCCGCCGAGCTGGACAACCTCTCTACGATGTACAACCGTTCCGCCGACGAGCTTCGCACGATCTTCGGGTCCAACGGCTATATCGATACGCTGAACGCCGACCTCAAGGTCCGCAAGGCCGTCAAGTTCCTGCTGGAGAACAGCAAGACCGCATAATCGCCGCAGGGTCCTACGCAAGGGCGGGCCCGGCTCATAATCATGAGGCACGTGATCATCGCGTGCCTCATTTTTAACCCTACATATGCTCGGAATATACGCGAACAGAGCGGTTTTTTCGCCGACATGACATTCGGGTATGAACATGTTAGAATATTACCGAATCGCGAAGTCCATTTCAGAAAAGAGGTTGGCGCGTATGGCATTGGTCCCTATGGTTGTTGAACAGACTAACCGCGGAGAGCGGTCTTATGACATCTACTCGCGGTTGCTGAAGGACAGAATCATATTTCTAGGCAGTGCGATTGATGACGATGTCGCCAATCTCATCATGGCCCAGCTGTTGTTCCTCGCCGCAGAAGACCCGGAGAAGGACATCCATCTTTATATCAATTCCCCTGGCGGTTCGGTCACGGCCGGCATGGGTATTTACGATACGATGCAGTATATCAAGCCTCCGGTGAGCACGATCTGCGTCGGCATGGCCGCGAGCATGGGATCTCTGCTGTTGACGGCGGGCGCTCCCGGCAAGCGCTTCGCGCTTCCGAACAGCGAGATTATGATTCACCAGCCGCTCGGCGGCGTGCGGGGGCAGGCTTCGGATATCAAGATCCATGCCGATTGGATCGTCAAGACCAAGGAGAAGCTGAACAAGATCTATGTGGACCGGACCGGACAGCCGTACGAGAAGATCGAGCGGGATACCGACCGCGACAACTTCATGAGCGCCGACGAAGCGCAGGCTTACGGACTGATCGACAAGGTCATCTCTTCTCCGACCAACGTATAAGGAGTGATTCCATGTTTAAGTTCAACGACGAGAAGGGCCAGCTGAAGTGTTCCTTCTGCGGCAAGTCGCAGGACCAGGTTCGCAAGCTGGTAGCCGGACCGGGCGTATATATATGCGACGAGTGTATCGAGCTGTGCACGGAGATCGTCGAGGAGGAGCTCGGGCACGAGGAAGAGCTCGATCTCAAGGATATTCCCAAGCCGATCGAGATTCGCAATATTCTTGACCAGTACGTCATCGGTCAGGAGCAAGCGAAGAAGTCGCTGTCCGTCGCCGTTTACAATCACTATAAGCGGATCAACTCGCAAAGCAAGATCGAGGACGTCGAATTGCAGAAGAGCAACATCATGCTCGTCGGCCCTACGGGTTCGGGTAAGACGCTGCTCGCGCAGACGATGGCCAAGATCTTGAACGTGCCGTTCGCGATCGCCGACGCCACTTCTTTGACGGAAGCCGGCTACGTTGGCGAAGACGTCGAGAACATTTTGCTGAAGCTGATTCAAGCTGCCGACTATGACGTAGAAAAGGCCGAACGCGGCATTATCTACATCGACGAGATCGACAAGGTGGCCCGCAAGTCAGAGAATCCTTCGATCACCCGCGACGTATCCGGAGAAGGCGTACAGCAGGCGCTTCTGAAGATTCTAGAGGGCACCGTCGCTTCCGTGCCTCCGCAGGGCGGACGCAAGCACCCGCATCAGGAGTTCATTCAGATCGACACGACGAACATCCTATTCCTTTGCGGCGGCGCATTCGACGGTCTCGAGCAGCTCATCAAGCGCCGTATCGGCAAAAAGGTCATCGGCTTCAGCGCGGCTCTCGAAGGACAAAAAGAGCTTAAGCCAGGCGAATACCTGTCCCTCGTTCAACCGGAGGACCTGCTGAAGTTCGGCTTGATCCCCGAGTTCGTCGGACGTCTGCCGGTTATCTCTTCGCTCGAGCCGCTCGACGAAGCTGCGCTGGTACGCATTCTATCCGAGCCGAAGAACGCGCTGGTCAAGCAATACCAGAAGCTCCTCGAGATGGACAACGTCAAGCTCGACTTCGAACAAGGCGCCCTCGAAGAAATTGCCCGCGAAGCGATCAAGCGCAACACGGGTGCCCGCGGTCTGCGCGCCATCATCGAAGGCATTATGCTTGAGGTGATGTACGAGGTTCCTTCCCGCGACGACGTCAATTCTTGCGTCATCACTGAGAAGGTCGTGCGCGACAAGATCGCGCCCGAGCTGACGAACAAGAAAACCAAGAAAAAAGAAGAGAGCGCTTAAGGCGCCTCTATTCCGCTCAAGTTCCACCCCGCCCCCTCGCGTATGCCGTGCGGAGGCGGGGTGGACTTATGCCTTTACGGGGTGAACTGAACCATGTATTTGCGTACGGATACCGTGCCGGTCCGCGTCGGCAACTTGACGATCGGCGGCAACAATCAAGTCGTGCTGCAGAGCATGTGCACGACGAAGACGGCGGACGTCGCGGCCACGGTGGCCGAGATCAAGCGTCTTGAGGAAGCCGGCTGCCAGATCGTCCGCGTGACGGTGAACAACAAGGAAGCCGCCGCCGCCATCAAGGAGATCAAAAAGCAGATCAGCATTCCGCTCGTCGCCGACATTCACTTCGATTACAGGCTCGCGCTGCTGGCGATCGAGAACGGCATCGACAAGGTCCGGATCAATCCGGGCAACATCGGACGCCGCGAGAAGGTCGAGGCGGTAGTCAAGGCTTGCAAGGAGCGGGGAATCCCGATCCGGATCGGCGTCAACGCGGGTTCGCTGGAGAATCATCTGCTTGAAAAATATGGATACCCGACTGCTGAGGCGATGGTTGAGAGCGCCTTGTTCCACATCGGAATTCTCGAAGAACTGGATTTCCACGACATTATCGTTTCTCTTAAGGCGTCCGACGTTCCGATGGCGATCGAGGCTTATACCAAGGCGGCCCAGGTCATTAAATATCCACTGCACCTGGGCATCACCGAGGCGGGCACGCTGTTCTCGGGTACGGTCAAGAGCGCTGCGGGTCTGGGCGTCCTGCTGAACGCCGGCATCGGCAATACGATGCGCATCTCGCTTAGCGCGGATCCGGTCGAGGAGATCAAGGTCGCGCGCGAGCTGCTCAAGACCTTCGGTCTGATCACGGACGCGCCGACGCTGATTTCTTGCCCGACATGCGGACGTCTGGACATCGATCTGTTCTCCGTGGCCAACGAGGTCGAGGAATATTTGTCCAAGCTGAAGGTACCGATTAAGGTATCCGTGCTCGGCTGCGCGGTCAACGGACCCGGCGAAGCGCGCGAGGCCGACATCGGCATTGCGGGAGCCCGCGGCGAAGGCATGTTGTTCCGTTACGGCGAGATGATCCGCAAGGTTCCGGAGGCCGAGCTCGTCGGCGAGCTGAAGAAGGAGATCGACCACATCGCGGCCGTGTATGCCGAGACGGGCGAGATTCCGGGACGCAAGCTGCATGCGCCGAAGCCTGGCGTCGCTGCCGGTACCGGCACGCTTTAAAGCCATTGACCCCGTAACTGACGACGCGAATGCGGCTGTCAGCAACAGACGAGGAAACTCCGCTGTTATGTAGCGGGCACTGAAAAAGCCCGCCCGGCAAAAAAAGGCACAGTTACTCAGGAGCTTGAGGAGACTGTGCCTTTTTCCGTTTGTAATTAAAGCATCACGGAGTGCAGGTGAGCGAATGGTTTGGCAACAACAATCGCTAATGCTTAGTCTACACGCCAAGCTCTACTATATGCTGATTCCCAAAGACAACCTGCTGCGACAGACTAACGGCCCGAACGCCATGGTTCCCCTTCGTATCATTCACTAGCTGTTGCTTAAAGCCATCTTCGAGACGTAGATCTCCTGCTTGTAGATGCGACGCAAGAAAAAACCATCGTGCCGATGGGTCGGCCGACAGCCGTTCCCATGGTTCGTCGATTGGCGTGATGATGGGTCGTAGATAGCCGTGCCGGTGAATCTGCCGACAATCGTTCTCATGGCTCATCCGAATGTCGTTCCCTTCGCTCGTCGATTGGTCTCCCGATGGGGTGGGCCAATGTCGCCGGCGACGTTCTTTAACTTTAATGCCTAGCCGAATATACATCTATTTTTGCTAAGATCGGCCCTTTTGGAAGCGATAGCTGCAAAAACGCAGTTATTTTCTTCCATCACTCCGATTCCCGGCTTTAGCTTTGAATTTACCTGCATATTTGCAGGTATTTCAACATGTGTCGTCGGTCCGAAGAAAATACCTGTATAAATGCAGGTTTTCCATCCCGCAATGTTATTTGGCGGGTTTTTTTCACATGCCGTGAGCGTCGCGGATGGCTGCCAATCGAATCGACCGCTTTTGGGTAAAAAAGGAGCAGGCGGTACCCTTCATCCCAGATTCGAAAAAGGAGGAATGCGACATCATGAATGAAGCGTCTATCGAAAGCATGTCATCCTGCATCGAGGACTGTCTCGCTTGTGTCATCGCGTGCAACGAATGCTACAACGCATGTCTGGAGGAACCCCATTCCGCTAGCATGCGGAGCTGCATCCGACTCGACCGGGAATGCGCGGATCTGTGCGCGTTTACCGCGCAAGCGATAACGATGGGCAGCAGCTACCGCGCGGAACTCGTTCTGCTGTGCGCGGAAGCTTGCCAGCGCTGCGGGGAAGCTTGCGCCGAGCATGAACATGAGCATTGCCGGCGCTGCGCGGAAGCTTGCTTGAAGTGCGCATCATCTTGTCTCGGGCTGGCGCGAGAGCTTAGCATGCGCCAACGTGAAACGGCAGGCGTATAAAGGCTAAGACGTCCCGAACTCAACCGTTTTTTCGAAGACCGGCCGCGGTTTTGCGCGTTCGCTGCCAACCTCATCCTCGCATGACTATATCCGCCTGCAACCGGGCAATACTAAGAATTATGCTGCCAGCTTGCCGGTTGGACGGACGTGGGGATCCACGACGCTAGTAGAGAGGATGAGGTTATATGGCATTGGGCACCGTTTTGATGCTCGTACAGGTGTTTTTCGCCGTCGTAATCGGGATTTACTTTTGGAATCTGCTTCGCAATCAGAAAACGAACAAGACGGCCGTCGACCGGGAGTCGCGCAAGGAGATGGATAAGCTGCGCAAGCTGAGGTCCATCTCGCTTACGAAGCCGCTTTCGGAGAAGACGCGCCCCGTCTCGATGAACGATATCGTCGGACAACGCGAGGGGCTGCGCGCGCTCAAGGCCGCGCTGTGCAGCGGCAATCCGCAGCATGTCATCGTCTACGGGCCTCCCGGCGTCGGCAAGACGGCCGCTGCGCGGGTCGTGCTGGAGGAGGCCAAAAAGAATCCGTCGTCGCCGTTCAGGCTCGAAGCGAAGTTCACTGAGATCGACGCGACGACCGCCCGCTTCGACGAGCGCGGCATCGCAGACCCGCTGATCGGCTCGGTCCACGACCCGATCTATCAGGGCGCCGGCGCGATGGGCGTCGCCGGCATCCCGCAGCCCAAGCCGGGCGCGGTGACCAAGGCGCACGGCGGAATATTGTTCATCGACGAGATCGGCGAGCTGCACCCGATCCAGATCAACAAGCTGCTTAAGGTGCTCGAAGACCGCAAGGTGTTCCTCGAGAGCGCCTATTACCATGCGGAGGATCCGAATATTCCGCTCTATATCCATGACATCTTCCAGAACGGGCTGCCTGCCGACTTCAGGCTCGTCGGCGCGACGACGCGGTCGCCAAGCGAGCTGCCGCCCGCGCTCCGCAGCCGCTGCATGGAGATCTACTTCCGGCCGCTGCTGCCGTCCGAGATCGGCGATATCGCCGTGAACGCGGTCGCGAAGATCGGTCTGCCCGCCGATCCGGAAGCTGTCGAAGTCATCAAGCATTATGCGACCAACGGCCGTGAAGCCGTGAATATGATCCAGCTGGCGGCGGGGCTTGCGCTGTCGGAAAATCGCCAGCGTATCTCGGCTTCCGACCTCGAATGGGTCGTCAACAGCAGCCAGCTGCCGCCGCGTCCGGACCGCAAGGTGCCCGACAAGCCGGCGGTGGGCTTCGTGAACGGCCTGGCGGTATTCGGGCCGAGCATGGGCGCGCTGCTTGAGATCGAGGTGACTGCTCTCCCGGCGATGCCGGGCAAAGGCGTCTATACCATCACGGGCGTCGTCGAGGAAGAAGAGATCGGAGGCGGGCAGCGCACGTTGCGGCGCAAGAGCATGGCGAAGGGATCGGTCGAGAACGTGCTGACCGTGCTTCGGGCCTTCAACCTCAGGCCGGAAAATTATGACCTTCACATCAACTTCCCCGGCGGGACGCCGATCGACGGGCCTTCGGCGGGGATCGCGATGGCTGTGGCGATCGCGTCGGCGATCACGGGCCAGCCGATCGACAACAAGCTTGCGCTTACGGGCGAGATCAGCATCCACGGGCGCGTGAAGCCGGTCGGCGGCGTGCTTGCGAAGGTCGAGGCGGCCTTCCAGTCCGGCGCGGATACGGTGCTTATTCCGAAGGAGAACTGGCAGGCGATTTTTGAAGGTCTGCAAGGCGTCAAGGTCGTTCCGGTCGAGACGGTGGAGGAAGTGTTCGTCCGCGTATTCGGCTCTGCTCCGCTCCGTCTTCCTGGCGAGCTGGAGGCTGCCGATCGGCCGGCTGCGGCCGACGGATATGCCGCTGCCGCGCCTCTGTCGATCCTTCATGCCGGCTCGCCTGCGTCCACGAATCCGCAGGATACCGTGCGTACGCCTCATCATGGAGACAGCCGGCCCTCACCGGGCGCAGGCGTCTAAAACCAAGTTTCCGACAGCCGGTTAAGGGCGCCGTCCTTCGGGGCGGCGCCGCCCGTTTTTGCGGCGCGCAATTTCTTTTGATACAATGTCTGAAGGGTTCGCCGCCGGCTACTGGCGACCCTAACCATACCGGGCCACGCCGATATCGGCTAGGCTTGAGGAGGTGCCGTCCTTATGGCTTCTAACAAGACGAAGAGCCGTTCACTGCCTTTGCTCCCTCTACGCGGGCTGCTCGTCTACCCCAGCATGGTGCTGCATCTGGACGTAGGCCGCGAGAAGTCGATCAAGGCGCTGGAGCAATGCATGATCGACGATCATATGATCCTGCTATGTTCCCAGTCGGAGATCAATATCGAAGAACCGACGCAGGAGGATATTTACCGCGTCGGCACGATCGCCAAGGTCAGACAGATGCTGAAGCTGCCGAACGGCACGATTCGCGTGCTGGTCGAAGGCGTCATCCGCGCGGAGATCGAACAGTATTTGCCCAATGACGGCTTCTATGAGGTCGTCGCCCGGGAGCTCCCGGAACCGGATTCGAACGATTCCGAGCTGGATGCGCTCATGCGCGCGGTATTGAGCCAGTTCGAGCACTATATCAATCTATCCAAGAAGGTCACGCCGGAGACGCTGGCCGCCGTATCCGACATCGACGAGCCGGGACGTCTGGCCGATGTCATCACGAGCCACTTGTCGCTCAAGATCAAGGACAAGCAGGAGATTCTCGAGACGGTCGAAGTGCGCAGCCGGCTGGAGAAGCTCCTCGACTTCCTGAACAACGAGCGCGAGGTGCTGGAGCTCGAGCGCAAGATCAGCCAGCGCGTCAAGAAGCAGATGGAGAAGACGCAAAAGGAATACTATTTGCGCGAGCAGATGAAGGCGATCCAAAAGGAGCTCGGCGAGAAGGAAGGCCGGGCGGGCGAGGTCGAGGAGCTGCGCAACCAGCTTGAGGAGAAGAAGCTCCCCGAGAAGATCGCCGCCAAGGTGGAAAAGGAAATCGACCGCCTCGAAAAGATGCCGGCTTCGTCCGCGGAAGGCGCCGTCATCCGCAATTATATCGAATGGCTGCTTGCTTTGCCGTGGAACAACTTCACGGAAGATCATCTGGATCTGTCGAAGGCCGAGCAGATTTTGGACGAAGCGCATTCCGGTCTCGAAAAGCCGAAGGAACGCGTGCTGGAATATCTGGCCGTTCAGCAGCTGGTTAAAAAGCTCAAGGGACCAATTCTTTGCCTGGTCGGGCCTCCGGGTGTCGGCAAGACGTCGCTCGGCCGTTCGATCGCGGCTTCTCTCGGACGCGAGTTCGTGCGCATCTCGCTCGGCGGCGTCCGCGACGAGGCCGAGATCCGCGGACACCGTCGCACCTACGTCGGCGCGATGCCGGGCCGCATCATCCAGGGCATGCGCACCGCAGGCTCGATGAACCCGGTATTCCTGCTCGACGAGATCGACAAGATGGCGAGCGACTTCCGCGGCGATCCGTCGTCCGCGATGCTCGAGGTGCTCGATCCGGAGCAGAACGCAACGTTCAGCGACCACTACATCGAGACGCCGTTCGACCTGTCCAACGTCATGTTCGTGACGACGGCCAACGTCGCCCATCAGATCCCGCGGCCGCTGCTTGACCGGATGGAGGTTCTCTATATTCCGGGCTACACGGAACTGGAGAAGCTTGAGATCGCCAAGCACCACCTGATGCCGAAGCAGAAGCGCGACCACGGCCTGGAGGAGGAGCAGCTCCAGATCGACGAAGACGTGCTGATGCAGCTCGTGCGCGGCTACACGCGCGAATCCGGCGTGCGCAACCTGGAGCAGCAGCTCGCCGCGATCTGCCGCAAGGCGGCCAAGATCATCGTCGGCGATCCTGAGCTCCGGTCGGTCGTCGTAGACGCCGCGAAGCTCAAGGAATTCCTCGGCCCTGCCAAGTTCCGCTACGGTATGGCGGAGCTGGAGGACCAGATCGGCGCCGTCACGGGCCTGGCCTGGACGGAAGTGGGCGGGGATACGCTCGTCATCGAGGTGACGGTGATGCCCGGCTCGGGCAAGCTGACGCTGACCGGCAAGCTGGGCGACGTCATGAAGGAATCCGCGCAGGCCGCATTCAGCTATACGCGCAGCCGGTCGATCGCGCTTGGCATCGATCCGCAGTTCCACGAGAAAAACGATATTCACATTCATATTCCCGAAGGCGCGATTCCGAAGGACGGGCCATCGGCAGGCATTACGATCGCCACGGCACTGATCTCGGCGCTAACGAACCGGCCGGTCAACCGCGAGGTTGCCATGACGGGCGAGATCACGCTCCGCGGACGCGTGCTGCCGATCGGCGGCCTCAAGGAAAAGTCGCTCGCCGCCCACAGGGCGGGCATCAAGACGGTGCTGCTGCCTAAGGACAACGAACGCGACCTTCGCGACATTCCGGACAGCGTGCGCCGCGAGATGACTTTTATCCCGGTGGCGCACATGGACGAAGTGCTCGAGCACGCGATGGCGACCAAGCTGAGCGACCTGCCCAGCGGAGACGAGCCGCTCGCCGGCGAAGTGACGATTCCGCGCGAAGGTGAAAGGGAAGAGCTTCCCCCGATGGGGACGCATTGACGGGAGTGTACCGCTTCTTATGAAGATCAAGTCCAGCGAATTTATTATCAGCGCAGTAGGACCCAAGCAATATCCCGTTGACGGCTTGCCGGAGATCGCTCTGGCAGGCCGTTCCAACGTCGGCAAGTCTTCGCTGATCAACCGCCTGCTGCTCCGGCGCAACCTGGCCCGCACGAGCTCGCAGCCCGGCAAGACGCAGCAATTGAATTATTATAAGATCAACGAAGAAATGTACTTCGTAGACGTGCCTGGTTACGGCTATGCCAAAGTGTCCAAGTCGGAGCGAGAGGCTTGGGGCCGGATGATCGAGAGCTATTTGCGCCAGCGCGAAGAGCTCAGGCTCGTAATCCAGCTGATCGATCTGCGGCATCCGCCCACCGCGCTCGACATTTCCATGTATGAGTGGCTGTCCCACTACGATATTCCGCTATGCGTCGTCGGCACCAAAGCCGACAAGCTTTCGCGCAATCAGGTGGCCAAACACGGCCGCATCATGCGGGAGACGCTAGGGATGCCGAAGGGTGCACCGCTCGTTTTGTTTTCATCGGAGACCGGAGAGGGTAGAGATGATTTATGGCGCATTATCGCCCACGCCGCTGATATTCCCACTGCTTCCCCTTCTGAATCGGAGCATGAACGGCAGGAAACCGAGGATAACGGTTAAATGTGCGGCTCAATGCCGGGAGGAATCGATTTTTACGGCTTTTTTCGGCTAAATCGGGTTTTCTTCGGAAGATAAGAACCGACCGGATGTCGTATAATTAAAAAAGCAAGGAATCATCACCTTCGTGAACAAAATGGAATTGAGGAGATTTTTATGGCTAAGCGGGTAGCCACAGAGTATGTTAACGCCAGTCTTACATTGACAGAAGCCGAAATGCGAAGCTTAACCTCCCTATGCGGAACGCAGCAGCTGCGCCAGCAGATTTTCGTGCTGGAGAACGGCAACCAAGAAATGGTTCTAGAAGACGAAGCTGGCGGTGAATCGATCCGTTTAACCTTCGAGCGTCAAGGCGGCCGCTACCGTTGCTCTTTATCTTGCAGAGTCGTCCAGCCCGGTCTGACCGATGCGCTGCGCAAGATGGTGTCCTCTTACAAGGGGGATGCCGTCGTCAATCGGATTTATCCCGGATTTACGATGGTTTATCATTACTTAGGCGGCAAGGTCATGCGAATCGTCGAATGCAAGGGCGACACCGTTCGTACCGTATTCGAACATCGGGACGCGTTGTCCGAGATGGAATCTCGCTACAAGCTGTGCGCGGTCGAGGAAGAGATCGCGATCGTCAGGAAAGCCGTCAACGAGCTGCTTGATCTGCGTAACGCACGGACGGACGCGGACGAGATAGCCGAGATCGACGAGCGCCTGCGGCATCACAGCAGACTTTTGTTCGCGCTTGAAGCTTAAATATCTATCATATGAATTCCGCGAAGAACCTGCCTTCTCCGAAGGCGGGTTTTTTATTAGCGTGACATACGCGCAGGGTGTTTGAGAAGCGAGATGATTTTCGTTAAAAAAACAGTTGCATTTAACCCAGATAGATGTTATTTTTAGTTTCGTTGAAAAAAACAATAGGAACCAGGATTCACTCAGGAATGGAATGCGATTGTTTTGCAGATTCCCTCGAGAAGTGAATGACGTAGGTCCTAGCGGATGAAATCAGCTTCACATTTTATTCCTAGGAAGGGGGAACCGAACAGTGGAATACTCTACTTTCGGACGGCACGTTGCGGTTGATACCTGGGGGGTCGATTTCGATCTTCTGAACAGCGCTGAGCTTCTCCAATCGCATATGGTGGAGGCAGCCGAAGCTTGCGGAGCAACCGTTCTCTCGGTTCAAGCCAAACAATTCGAGCCACAGGGCGCGACGGTTCTCGTCATGCTGTCGGAGAGCCATCTCTCCATTCACACGTATCCTGAACGTGGTTTTGCCGCTATCGATTGCTACACTTGCGGCGAGACGGTCGATCCGCAGCTCGCGATCGATTATATGGTCAATGTACTCAAGCCTACGAGCACACACGCCAAGAAGCTCATTCGCGGCGTCGGCGAGATAAAGGTCGAAGAGCCTGCTATCAAGCTCGCTGAATTGGTGTAAGAGTAGTAGAGCGCCTAACAGACGATGATGAAGCATGTTAGCCATGGGGCTGGTCCCCATGGCTTTTTAAATGCGATTCGCGGCAATCGGCCGCAGGGAATAGAATGCGGTTCCGACGACGACAATAGGAAGTATCGGAATCGACTGGATGTCGCAAAATATTCATCAAATCTTCAGAGCCGGCACGCCCGGCTATGCTATAATGAATCCTAGTTAGCGGGCACGCCGGACGCGCTTGCTCCGCATCATCGGCATCCAGACCTCAGGAAAAGGCAGGTGAATTCCCGTGCATCTCATAGTCGTCGGTTTGAATTATAAAACGGCACCGGTGGAAGTCCGGGAACGCTTCGCGATTCCGGACGAGGAGCTGCCGCAGGCGCTGGACGCGCTGAAGGCGACGACGGGCATTTTGGAATGCGTCATCGTCGCCACCTGCAACCGCACCGAATTGTATGCGGTAGTCGACCGTCATACGCTGTGCGGGCATTATATCCGCGCTTTTATGGAGCAGTGGTTTAACCTGCCCCGCGAGATGTTCAACCGTCATCTCTACATGTACGAGGACGACCTCGCCAATCGTCATCTGTTCCGCGTCGCGTGCGGCCTCGATTCGATGGTGATCGGCGAGACGCAGATTCTCGGACAAGTCCGCGACGCGTTTTTCCTCGCGCGCGAGCGCAAGGCGACGGGCACGCTGTTCAACCGTCTGTTTCAGCAGGCGATCACGGTCGCCAAGCGCGCGCATACCGAGACGTCGATCGGCGAGAGCGCCGTATCCGTCAGCTACGCGGCGGTGGAGCTCGGCAAGCGGATTTTCGGCCGCTTCGACGACAAGAAGGTGATGATTCTCGGCGCGGGCAAGATGAGCGAGCTTACGGCGCAGCATTTGACCGCAGGCGGCGCCAAGGAAGTGTTCGTCGTCAACCGCACGCTGTCGCGCGCGGAAGAGCTCGCGGACAAGATGGGCGGCAAGGCTATGGCGATGGAAGAGGCGCTACGCCGGATCGACGAAGCCGACATCGTCATCAGCAGCACCGGAGCGCAGCGGTTCGTACTGGAGCGGGACGTCGTCGCGCGAGCCATGAAAAGCCGCAAGAAGAGACCGCTGTTCCTGATCGATATCGCGGTACCGAGAGATATCGACCCCGCGTGCGGCGAGCTTCCGGGGGTCTATCTGTACGATATCGACGATCTCGAAGGCATTGTCGAGACTAATCTGGAAAAGCGCAGACAAGAGACGGCTGCGATCGACGTCATGATCGACGCCGAGATGGAGTCCTATCGTCAATGGTACGCGACCCTCGGCGTCAGTCCGCTGATCCGCGGCCTTCAGGAGAAGGCTGCTTCGATCCACGAGGACACGCTGGACAGCCTGCTGCGCAAGCTGCCGGAGCTGGACGAGCGGCAGGTCAAGGTTATTCGCAAGCTGACCAAGAGCATGCTGACGCAGATGATCCACGACCCGATCCTGCGGGTCAAGGAGCTGGCCGCGGAGAAGCGCAGCGAAGCTTCGCTGGACCTGTTCGTACAGCTCTTCGCGCTTGAGGAGGAAGTCGCGCGCCTCAAGAACGAGGCGAAGGAAGCGGAGAAGGCGCGCACGGCCGGACAAGCTGCTGCGGCAGCCACCGACAAGCAAGCCGCCTCCGCAGAGCCTCAGTCATTTCTGGCTCAGCTGGCCGGCGCGCTTCGCTGACCGGATCGCCGGCCTGGCCGGATTCGAGTGAAGCCGGAGGCGTTGCTGCATGTTAACGAATAATTGGCTGACGGATGCCATCATGTATATTTACGCCCTGAGTCTGCTGTTTTTCGTATCGGACGCCGCATATGGCAACCGAAACGGGAAACGGATCGGCACAGGGCTGCTTGTTTTTGTCTGGGTGCTGCAGACGGGCTTTCTCGTAGACTTGCTGCTTCGCCGCTTCGCGGTTCCCGAGGTGACGCTGCACGACTACGTCTTTTTCGTATCGTGGCTGCTCGTCTCCGCGTCGTTCGCCGTGAATCGGATCGTCCGCGCCGAGCTGCTTGTCCTGCTCGTGAACGTCGTCGGGTTCGCGGTGCTCGGCCTTAACTTGATGGAACGCTCCTCCGGGCGGGAGATCGCCCTGGCTCCGTCGGAGGTGGCGAGGCGGCTGCTCGTCCTCCATGTGAGTCTGATCACCGTCGCATTCGCCCTCCTTACCGTTTCCGCTGTCTGCGGCGCCATGTACCTATTTTTAAATTACAGATTAAAGAAGAAAAAGTGGGGCAGCGTGATGAACCGCATGCCCAGTCTCGAAGCGATCGACAAGTATGCGTTCAGATCGGGGCTGTTCGGCGTACCGCTGCTGCTGCTCGCGCTGTCTACCGGGACGGCCGCATTGCTCGTCGACGGACACGATGCCAAGCTGCTCGACGAGAAGGTGCTTTTGTCTTTTGTCGCTGGCGCCGTTTATATTTTCTATCTTCTGCGCAGATGGATCGGCAGAGACGATGCGAGACGCTGCGCGATATGGAACCTGGCCGGATACGTTCTGCTCGTTTTGGACTTTTTCGCGAATTCGCTCTCATCCTTTCATCGATGGTTATAGAAAGGAGACTGCGGTATGCAGCGCTATTATCCGATTATGTTATCCGTAGAAAATAGCCGATGCGTGGTAGTAGGCGGCGGCGCGGTCGGCGAACGCAGAACGGGCGGCCTGCTGGAAGCGGGAGCGGACGTCTTGCTCGTGTGCCCCGAGATCGTCTCGTCCCGGCTGCGGGAATGGAAGGACGCCGGCGCGATCCGTCATTTGCCGAAGCCGTTCTCCCCGGAGGATCTCGCTGGCGCCGCGCTCGTCGTCGCAGCGACCGGCATCGACGAGTTGAACGGCTGGATTTGCGACGAAGCGAAGCGGCGAGGCATTCCGGCGAACTCGGCATCGGACGGCGCGCGGGGAAGCTTCATCGTGCCGGCTGTGATCCGCAGAGGCGGCTTGCTCATGGCCGTCGGCACCTCTGGAGCGGGACCGGCATTGTCCGCGCGTATCGCAAGCGAGCTTAGGGAGCGATACGGTCCCGAGTACGCCGAGCTGACGCGCAGGCTGGGCACCGTGCGACGTCGCGTGCTCGCGGAGGTCGCCGAAGCGTCCGAGCGGCGAAGGCTGATGAACGCGGCCGTCTCGGATCGTGCCGTCCAGGCGTGGTTATCGATGACGGAGCTGCCCGAGCCGGAAGCGCTGATCGCGATGCTGCGCGGTTGGGCCGACGACATTTAGCGATATATCGATTGATGCCGAACGGAAGCCGAACCGGATGCCGAATTGGCGCTGTTTGGGCCGAGCGACGGAATATGAGACAATAGAAATTAATCAAGCTTCATATTCGATTTGAAAGAAATACCGGGGAGTGTTGCAGCGAATGCGGAAGATCAAGGTTGGGACTAGACAAAGCGCGCTGGCGTTGACGCAGAGCGGACAGACGCTCGATGCGCTGAAGGCGTTGGCGATAGAGGCAGGACTGCCGCTAGACTTTGAGGTCGTGCCGATCGTAACGCGGGGGGACCGGATTTTGGACGTGACGCTGTCCAAGGTCGGAGGCAAGGGCCTGTTCGTCAAAGAGATCGAGGAGGCGCTGCTCGGCGGCGAGATCGATATCGCAATCCACAGTATGAAGGATATGCCGTTCGAGCTGCCCGAAGGCCTCGTGATCGGATGCGTACCGGCACGCGAGGATCCGCGCGACGCGCTCGTGAATTTGACCTCGAGCACGCTGTCGGATCTGCCGCCAGGCGCCCGGATCGGCACGAGCAGCCTGCGCCGGTCCGCGCAGCTGCAATCCCGGCGCCCCGATTTTCGGATCGAATCGCTCCGCGGCAATATCGATACCCGTCTTCGCAAGCTGGAATCCGAAGGGCTTGACGCGATCGTGTTGGCGGCAGCGGGCCTCAAGCGGATGGGGTGGAGCGACCGCATCACGACCTATATCGAGCCGGAGGACTGCCTGCCTGCCGTCGGACAAGGCGCGCTTGCCATTGAATGCCGAGCGTCCGACGAAGAAGTGCTGGCGCTGCTGGCAAGGCTGAACGATACCGCAGCAGAGCGCGCGGTGGCCGCTGAGCGCACGTTTTTGGGATTGTTGAACGGCGGCTGTCAAGTACCGATCGGCGCGTACGCGACCGCCGAGTCGGCAGCGCCGGATGCCATCGTCTCCATGACGGGCATGGTGGCGGCTGCCGATGGCAGACTTGTCCTCAAAGCGTCGGCTTCCGGCAGCGATCCGGCCGAAGTCGGACGTCGCGTAGCGGAGGAGCTGCTGGCCAAGGGCGCGGACGCATTGCTCGCGGAAGCGAGGGAATAACGATGGCGCAGGGGAAAGTATATCTGGTAGGCGCGGGACCGGGGGATCCGAAGCTGATCACGGTACGCGGTCTTCGCGCGCTTCAGCGCTGCGACGTCGTCGTATACGACCGCTTGGCCGGACCCCAGCTGCTGCAGGAGACGCGTCCCGGCACGGAACGCATATACGTCGGCAAGCGACCGGATCGTCATACGATGAAGCAGGACGAAATCAACCGGCTGCTGCTTAACCTGGCGCTTGCCGGCAAGGTCGTCTGCAGGCTCAAGGGCGGCGATCCGACTGTGTTCGGGCGCGTGGGCGAAGAGGCGGAGCTGCTGAGGCATCACGGCGTCCCCTATGAGATCGTCCCGGGCATTACGTCGGCGATCGCTGTGCCTGCTTATGCCGGCATACCGGTGACGCATCGTGACCTTGCCTCCTCCTTCTCGATCGTGACCGGTCACGAGAGCCCGGACAAGCTCGACCGCACGATCCAGTGGGACAAAGTAACGAACGCCACGGGCACGCTGCTTTTTCTGATGGGCGTCGCCAAGATCGGCTATATTAGCGAACAGCTGATGAAGTTCGGCCGCTCGGCCGAGACGCCGGTGGCGCTTGTCCGATGGGGGACGCGCGCGGAGCAGGAGACGTTGACCGGCACGCTGGGCGACATCGAGCAAAAAGTGAGCGAGGCGGACTTCCAGCCGCCGGCGGTTATCGTCGTCGGCGATGTGGTGCGGCAGCGCGAGACCTTGAAGTGGATCGAGGCGAAGCCGCTGTTCGGCTGGCGCGTTCTCGTCACGCGGGCCCGGTCGCAAGCAAGCGAGCTTGCGGACCGGATCGACGACCTCGGCGGAGAGCCGTACGTGTTTCCCGTGATCGATACGGTCAAACAGTCGAATTCGGACGAAGCGGAGCGGATCCAAGCGGCGCTACGGGAAGCAGAGCGCTTTGACTGGGTCATTCTGACGAGCGCGGCGGGCGTCGAGTTCTTTTTCTCATGGCTGGCCGAAGCGCGTGTCGATATCCGCCGGTTTGCCGGAGCCCGCTTTGCCGCGGTCGGTCCGAAGACGGCCGAGGCGCTGGCGGCTCGCGGCGTCGTTGCCGACGTGATTCCTACAGCGTTTCAAGCCGAAGGTTTGCTGGAAAGTATGGCGGACAAGTTGGAGCCGGGTCAACGGGCGCTGCTGCCCAGGGGCGATCTGGCCCGCGGCTTGTTGCCTGCAGAGCTCGCCAGAGCGGGCGTCGAAGCCGTGGAGCTCGATGTGTACGAGAACAGACTGGTCGTTCAAGAGGACGACACGATTGTCGAAATGCTGCAAGCCGGCGAAATCCATGCGGTGACGTTTACGAGTTCTTCAACAGTGGTTAACCTCCTAGAAGCATTGCGCCGGCTTGGCGTCGAGCGTCCGGCCGACTTGCTGCAAGGCTGCGTGATCGCGTGCATCGGACCGATCACCGCGGGCACGGCTGAAGCGCATGGACTTCAAGTGACGCTGACGGCCGAACAATCGACGATCGAAGGCTTGCTGGCGGCGATGTTGAAGCATCGCGTCGCCGGCAAAGAAATTCGTTAAAGAAAGGTTCTGATTCGAATGACTACATCTATCGTGCGCCATCGCCGGCTCCGTCGGACGGCAGGCATCCGCAATCTGGTCAGGGAGACGCATCTTCACGTGCACGACCTGATCATGCCGATCTTCGTCGCCCATGGCGACAACGTCAAGACCGAGATTTCTTCGATGCCGGGCGTTTTTAACCTGTCGCTCGACCGTCTGGACGCGGAGATTGAAGAGATCGTGTCCCTGGGCATTCAGGCGGTTCTGCTGTTCGGCATTCCGGCGACCAAGGACAGCGTCGGAACAGGCGCTTACGCGGAAGACGGCATCGTCCAGCAAGCTACCCGCAAGATTAAAAAGCTGGCGCCCGATCTGGTCGTAATCGCGGACACTTGCTTGTGCGAATTTACGGATCACGGGCACTGCGGCGTCGTGCACGAAGGAGACTGCGGCGCGGTCGTGGACAACGACGAGTCGCTCGCGCTTCTGGTGCGCACGGCCGTCTCTCAAGCGCAAGCGGGCGCGGACATCATCGCGCCGTCGAATATGATGGACGGGTTCGTCGGGGCGATCCGGCAGGGACTCGACGAAGCTGGTTTCGAGGACATTCCGATCATGTCCTATGCGGTCAAGTACTCCTCGGCCTACTACGGCCCCTTTCGCGAAGCCGCCCAGTCGGCGCCGAAGTTCGGCGATCGCAAGACGTACCAGATGGACTCGGCGAACGCGCGGGAGGCGCTAAGAGAGGCAGAGACGGACGTGCGCGAGGGAGCGGACATGCTGATGGTCAAGCCGGGACTCGCATATCTTGACATCGTGCGGCTGCTCAAGGAACGTTTCGACCTGCCGCTCGTCGTATACAACGTCAGCGCTGAATACGCAATGGTGAAGGCCGCGGCGATGCAAGGCTGGATCGACGAACGCGCGATCGTCCTTGAGACGCTGACGGGCATGAAGCGTGCGGGCGCGGACATGATCATTACGTATCATGCGAAGGATGCCGTTCGGTGGATGAGCGGCCGGTAAGAGGTTGTTGTCGAGTATAGCGGCAAAAAGTGCCGCTAATGTGCCTGGCGAGCCGTGCCATGGGCGGCATAGCGGAAAAACTTGCCGCTAAAGTGCCGGGCGAGCGGGTCGTGAGCGGTCTTAGCCATCATCATTAGCGACACGCAGCTGCTTCAGCCCCGCAGCTTGGTCAAGTTAAGCGTGTACTGGTTCAGGCCGAAGGCTAGCACGCCTTTGGCTTCGAGCTCGCGGAGCACCTCGGACAATACTTGCTTGGATACGCCGGCCAATTGAGAGAGTTCGTCGTAGTTGAGCGCCAGATGGATGCGGATGAAGATGCCGTCGCGCTTGCCATGCTGGTTGGCGAGATTGATCAGGTTCTTGAGCACGCGCGTGCGGTCGTCCAGGAAGGTCAGATCGCTCACGTGCTCGTTCGTTTGCCTGAGACGCCGGCTTAGTTCGGCTAGGATACCCTTCGTAATATCGAAGTGCGTTTCCAGCAGCCGCATAAAATCGTCGCTGGCGATCTCCAGCACGAGCGACGGCTCGAGCGTGCGGGCGGACGCCGAACGAGGCAGCCCGTCGAGCAGCGCAAGCTCGCCGAAGCTGTCGCCTCCCGCGACGACGGACAACACCTTTTCGTCGCCGCCGGCGCTGCGCGTGAAGAGCTTGATCGATCCGCTCAGCACGACGTAAAAGACGTTGCCTGGATCCTTTTCCTGAAAGAGGATGCTGCCTGCGGGTATGCTGCGCCGCCTCGCGATGCGAGATATATGTTCGAGCTGCGGATCGCTGAGCTTGTCGAATAAAGACACCTTTTTAAGCCATTGAATCATGATGGAGCCCCCAATGCCGCACGTTTGATGATTCAGTTTACCATAGTCTTTTCCATTCCAGATAGCAGAGGTGTGCCAAAATGAGCGAATCGCGTCAAATCCGGTCGGATTCTAAGTCCAAAGCCGCATTCGAGCGGGCCAAAAGATCTATTCCCGGCGGCGTTAACAGTCCGGTCCGCGCCTTCAAATCGGTCGGCTTGACGCCGGTCGTCATCGAACGCGGCCAAGGCAGCCGAATTACCGATATCGACGGCCAGAGCTATATCGATTACGTATTGTCCTGGGGACCTTTGATCGCAGGCCATGCCCATCCGGAAGTCGTCGAAGCGATCAAGCGGACCGCTGAAAAAGGAACGAGCTTTGGCGCGCCGACCGAGCTGGAGACGGAGATGGCGGAGCTTGTATGCGCCCGCGTGCCTTCGATCGAGGTGGTCCGCATGGTCAACTCGGGCACCGAGGCGACGATGAGCGCGATCCGGCTAGCTCGCGGATATACCGGCCGCAGCCGGATTTTAAAGTTTGAGGGCTCGTACCACGGGCATGCCGACAGCCTTCTGATCAAGGCCGGTTCCGGCGTGGCAACGCTCGGCCTGCCGGACAGCCCGGGCGTTCCGGAGAGCATCGCGTCTCACACGATTACGGTTCCGTACAACGATCTCGCATCGGTCAAGCTCGCATTCGAGCGGTACGGCGAGGAGATCGCGGCGATCATCGTGGAGCCTGTTGCCGGCAACATGGGCGTCGTCCCTCCGCTGCCCGGATTTCTGCAGGGCCTTCGGGACGTAACGAAACAACATGGCAGCTTGCTCATTTTCGACGAGGTCATGACGGGCTTTCGCGTGCACTTGAACTGCGCGCAAGGGCTTTACGGAATTACGCCCGACCTGACTTGTCTCGGGAAGGTCATCGGCGGCGGACTGCCGGTCGGCGCCTACGGCGGCCGGCGGGAACTGATGGAGCGGATGGCGCCGGTCGGGCCGATCTACCAAGCGGGCACGCTCTCGGGCAATCCGCTAGCGATGGCGGCGGGGCTTGCCACGCTCAAGCTGCTCGATGAGACCGCTTATCAGCGCTTGGAGCGGCTTGCCATGCGTTTGCAAGCGGGGCTCGACGCCAATGCGCGCGAATACGGCATCGGGATGACGATCAACCGCGTCGGCTCGATGGTCTGCCCGTTCCTTACGGACAAGCAGGTCATCAACTTCGAGACGGCGAAGCAATCGAACACGGAACGATTTAAGACGTTGTTCGGCAGAATGCTCGATCAGGGCGTCAACCTGCCGCCTTCCCAATTCGAGGGCTGGTTCCTGTCCATCGCGCATAGCGAGGACGACATCGACGAGACGATCGCGGCGCACCGCGCTGCACTCGGCAAGTTTTAATCCGGACGACCCGGAAGTCCATAGGCATGCCCACCTTTTTAGAGCATATAGATAGATAGGGAGTGAAGCCTGCCTCCGGGCGGTTCGGGCAGCGGATGCTCCAGGGCACGCGGGAACAGGGGCTTGAACCGGCCTCTTCGCGTCGACGACGGAGATCTTGGAATCGCAAGTCAGGCATACGGCTGTTGCTGCCCTTTGCAGCGAAGCGGCCGTTGCTGCCGGGGAAGCAGGGACTCTATGCCGAGAGGGGGAGACCTGTCGTGACGGAATCGTCGAACGGATTGAGATTCGATATTTATGAACGGGTGCAGCTGGCCAGCGATGCCTTGTCCATCGACACGCTCGAGGAGATCGAGCTGTCGCCGCACATCGAGGCGTTGGAACAGGAAGATAGCGTGCTGCTGCGGGGATATTTGCTGCTCAGCGGTACTTACCGGTCAATCGGAGAGGCAGAGGCGGCGGGCACGCTGGAGCATCGCATCCCGGTCGAAATCTCCTTGCCGCAGAGCCGCGTGCGCCAGCTGGAAGAGCTGGACGTCGAGATCGACCACTTCGACGTCGATCTGCTCACCGAGCGCTCGCTGAACGTGACGGGCGTGCTCGGCTTGCGGGGCGTGCAGACGGAAGCTCGCGAAGCGCCGGCATGGCGCGAGGACGAATTTACGGTCGCGCACGACGCGCCGGAGCGAGTGTCGGCGCCTGAAGCGGATCGGCGCGACGAAGTCAGCCAAGCCTTCGCGCTGCCGCCGCTTGGCGATTTTGCTTTCGAACAGGCGGAGGAAGCCAGGGAGAGCGAGACTTTTGGCGGGGCGCCGGAAGCAGGTCGGACGGAAGCCTCTTTTTCCGCGGGCAACCAACCTCAAGCGCCGGTCTATTCGCAGCCCGGGCCGGTATACTTGCCGCCTGCTTGGACGGATCCGGGCGCCGCTCAGGATGCGGCCGCATCGCCGGTCTGGTACGAGCAGCAGCGTGCGCGCGCCGAAGCCGAGGCGCGCGCTCGCGAGGAGGCGCTGCTCCGGCAGCAGGAGCTCGCTCAGGTCGCCGCCGAGGCGCTGGAGCGGCAGCTCGCCGAAGCGACAAGGGCGGAGGCCGAGGCACGCGCTGCCGAGGAAGCCCGCGCGTACGAGCTTGCGGAGCGGGAAAAAGCCGAGCATGATGCGTTTGAGGCATCTGCGCAGGCGGAGCGCAACAGGCAGTTGGAGGAAGAGCGGGACAGGCGGGAAGAAGCCGAAGCTTGGGAGCGGCTGCTCGCCTATCAGCGTCTCGAGGAGGAGCCGGCGGAGTTTATCGCGCCAGCCGAGACCGTTCCTCCGCAGTCCGAGCCTCCCACTTACCCGCAGGTATACGAGACGAATATCTCTGCGCCTCCCGCGTGGCCCGGCGTCGAGAGCGACGCAGTTGCGCAGGATCAGACGGAAGCGGCCGAAGCGGACGACGCGTCCAAGTATGAGCAACGCCAGCCGGACCCGGCCGGACCGAAGCTGGGATTGTCCGGCAAGGGGCCGAGCGGGGCGGAGTCGGCTTTTGGCGTCGGCATCCTGTCTCAGCTGGGCGATAAGGGAGCGATTCGAGAGGCCGGTCTGAAGGCGGCCGAAGAAGCGAGGCTAGCCGCGCCGCCCGAGAATCTGCAAAATAACCGTGCCACGGGAGACGAGATCGAATGGACGCGCCTGTTCCTCGCCAAGGACGCGGGCCAATCGTTTCGCAAGGTGAAAATGGTGATCGTACAGTGCGAGGATACGCTCGACGGCATCGCGGGCAAGTACCAGCTGCAGTCCCGCGAGCTGCAGCTGTACAATAGGCTTCCCGATCCGCATCTGGCGGAAGGGCAAGTGCTCTATATCCCTTAAGCAAAGAAGCAGTTCGCCCTGCGGCCGCCTTGGCCGCAGGGCGTCTTCGCGTTCCGCCCGCTCGGCCCCTCGCCTCGTCCGAGTCCCGTCCAGTCCTTTCCTCGCCCGAACCCGCAGTCTCTTCACACGAGTCGCTCGCCCGTCCGGTTCCAATGGCTCGCCGTCCGGCCCGAGTCCCGCTCACGTCCGGTCCGAGTCGCTCGCCTCGTCCGCTCCCGCCGCTGCCGCCACAGGTTGACTGCATGTAGCCGTACGGGTATGATAGGGAAATAAGACATGGATAGGGATCAGTAAGCAGTCGTACCCTTCAGAGAGCGGAACCGCTGCATTGCAGCGCTGCGAGGTTCCGCAGGTAGTAAGCTGCCGAAGTCGCCCTGGAGTTTCCCGTTCGAACCGAGCACGCCGTAGAACGGGACGGCCGCAGCCGTTATCTTGCGTTCGAGAGCCGCATGTTGTCCGGATGGAAGATGCGGAATGAAGGTGGTACCACGGAAGTTCAACCTTTCGTCCTTTGCGGCGGGAGGTTTTTGCTTTTTTTCGGGGTCTCGCCCTGAACCCGAGCGCGCTTCGGCGGCGCCGTCCCTGTTCGAACGGGGCGCGAAGTGCCGAAGGCCGATCGCCAATCGTCTGATCCACGTCCCTGGAGGTTGTGAACTAATGAGCGACATCAATCAAAACAAACCCCTTGAACTGCCAACTACGTACGACCCGACCGGTGCCGAGCAGAAATGGTACGAGGCTTGGCTTGAAGGCGGATTTTTCAAAGCCGGCTCTAGACCGGATGCGCCCAAATACACGATCGTCATCCCGCCGCCCAACGTGACGGGCATGCTGCATATCGGCCATGCGCTCGATCTGACGCTGCAGGATATCCTCATTCGTTTCAAAAGGATGCAGGGCTTCGACGCGCTATGGGTGCCGGGTACGGACCACGCGGGCATCGCCACGCAGACGAAGGTGGAGAGCAAGCTTCGCGAGGAGGGGCTGTCCCGTTACGATCTCGGACGCGAGAAGTTCCTTGAGCGCGTCTGGGACTGGAAGGAGCAGTACGCGGGCTCGATCCGCAAGCAATGGTCCAAAATGGGCCTCAGCCTGGACTACTCCCGCGAGCGTTTCACGCTTGACGAAGGATTGTCCAAGGCGGTTCGCGAGGTGTTCAAGCGCCTTTACGACAAGGGCTTGATCTACCGCGGCAAGCGTATCATCAACTGGGATCCGGCCGCCAAGACCGCGCTCTCGGACATTGAAGTCGAATACAAAGAAGTGAACGGCCATCTCTACCATCTGCAGTACCCGCTCGCGGACGGCAGCGGACATCTGACGGTCGCGACGACGCGGCCCGAGACGATGCTGGGCGATACGGCGGTAGCCGTGCATCCCGAGGACGAGCGTTACAAGCACCTCATCGGCAAGATGCTCCGGCTCCCGATCGTCGGACGCGAGATTCCGGTCGTCGGCGACGAGTATGTCGACAAGGAGTTCGGCAGCGGTGCCGTCAAGATTACGCCGGCGCACGACCCCAACGACTTCGAGGTCGGCGCCCGCCACGATCTGCCGCAGATCATCGTCATGGACGAGAGCGGACGGATGAACGATCAGGCCGGCCCGTACGAGGGTATGGACCGCGCCGACTGCCGCAAGGCGATCGTCAAGGACCTGCAGGAGCAAGGCGTCCTGATCCGGATCGAGGATCACGTTCACCAGGTCGGCCACAGCGAGCGCAGCGGCGCCGTCGTCGAGCCTTACCTTTCGACGCAGTGGTTCGTCTCCATGAAGCCGCTCGCCGAAGCCGCGATCAATGCGCAGCGCTCGGGCAATGGCGTCAACTTCGTGCCGGATCGCTTCGAGAAAATTTATCTGCACTGGATCGAGAACGTACGCGACTGGTGCATTTCCCGCCAGCTCTGGTGGGGACACCGCATCCCGGCCTGGTACAAGGAAGGCACGGACGAGATCTACGTTGGCACGGAGGCGCCCGAAGGCGAAGGCTGGGTGCAGGACGAGGACGTGCTGGACACGTGGTTCAGCTCGGCGCTATGGCCGTTCTCGACGCTCGGCTGGCCGGAAAGCACCGAGGACCTCAAGCGTTACTATCCGACGGACGTGCTCGTTACGGGCTACGACATTATTTATTTCTGGGTCGCCCGGATGATTTTCACCGCGCTGGAGTTCACGGGAGAGTCGCCGTTCAAGGACGTGCTCATCCATGGTCTCGTACGCGATGCCGAGGGCCGCAAGATGTCCAAATCGCTCGGCAACGGCGTAGATCCGTTCGAAGTTATCGAGAAATACGGCGCCGACGCGATGCGCTACATGCTGTCCACGGGCAACACGCCTGGACAGGATCTTCGTTTTCGCTGGGAGAAGGTCGAGCAGGCGCGCAACTTCGCCAACAAGATCTGGAACGCTTCTCGCTTTGCCTTGATGAATCTTGAGGGCTTCAAGGTAGAAAATATCGATCTGACCGGCAGCCTGTCTACGGCGGACCGTTGGATTCTGCACCGGTTCCACGAGACGGCGCGCGACGTGACCCGCCTTATGGAAACGTACGAGTTCGGCGAGACGGGACGTCTTCTTTACAACTTCATCTGGGACGATCTGTGCGACTGGTACATCGAGTTCGCCAAGCTCACGCTGTACGGGGAAGAAGCTGCCGCTAAGGCGAGTACGCAATCGGTCATCGCCTATGTGCTGGATCGTACGCTGCGCCTGCTGCATCCGTTCATGCCTTATTTGTCGGAAGAGATCTGGCAGCATCTGCCTCACGAAGCTGGCGAGACGATTACGCTCGCAGCCTGGCCGGCCTACGACGCCGCGTTCGACGCGCCAGAGGCGGTTCAAGAGATGGGACTGCTCATGGACGCGATCCGCGCGGTGCGCAACGTGCGCGCCGAGGTCGGCGTAACGCCGGGCAAAAAAGTAGAACTGCTCGCGAAGCCGACGACTGAAGCGTCCGCGGGCATCCTGAAGCGCAACGAAGAGTATCTGCGGAGGTTCTGCAATACGTCGAGCCTGACGCTGGACGCAAGCCTCGCCGCGCCGGAGAAGGCAATGACCGCCATCGTGACGGGCGTCGAGCTGTATCTGCCGATCGCCGGCCTGATCGATATCGGTCAGGAGATCGCGCGGCTGACCAAGGAGCTCGCTTCGCTGAACGCCGAGGTCGACCGCGTTGAGAAAAAGCTGGCGAACGAAGGCTATATCGCGAAGGCGCCAGCCAACGTCGTCGAGCAGGAGCGCGCGAAAGGCGCCGACTATCGCGACAAGCGCGACAAAGTGCTGGCACGGATCGAAGAGCTTAAAAACTAATGGAGGCGAGCGCAGGCATGACAACTTCGCAAGACGCGTCATCTCAGAACGCTCATGACCTGACAGCCGCCGGAGACGGCGGAGTAGCTTCCTTCCGTACCGCCGCCGAGGCGGTCGGCTGGATCTCCGGCCTTGCGCCGGTCGTCGGCATCAAGCCGGG
This sequence comes from Cohnella sp. GCM10012308, assembly GCF_042649185.1. Lineage (NCBI taxonomy): Bacteria > Bacillati > Bacillota > Bacilli > Caryophanales > Paenibacillaceae > Cohnella > Cohnella sp. GCM10012308. Next base: position 68,896 of record NZ_JBHRYU010000002.1, on the reverse strand, counting down.
TCTCGAGCGGATGGAGCTGCTGCTGGAAAAGCTGAACCACCCGCACCGCCGTCTCAGATTCATCCATGTGGCGGGCACGAACGGCAAAGGCTCCGTATGCGCGATGCTGGCCTCGGTCTTGCGGCAGAGCGGTTATGACGTCGGATTGTTCACGTCGCCATACCTTACTTCATTCGCGGATCGTATCGATTACAACGGCGAAGCGATGCCGGACGAGGTCATCGTTCGTCTTGCGAACCGGCTGAAGCCGCTCTCGGACGCGTTGGCGGATTCCGAATGGGGGCCGCTGACGGCCTTTGAGCTGACGACGGCCATGGCGATTCTCTACTACGCGACGGTGACTTTTCCGGATTATGTCGTGTGGGAGACGGGGCTGGGCGGGCGCCTCGACGTGACCAACGTCGTCACGCCGGTCGTCAGCATCATTACGAACGTCGGGCATGACCATATGGATCTTTTGGGCGATACGCTTGCGGACATTGCCCGGGAAAAGGCAGGCATCGTCAAAGCTGGCGTTCCTGTCGTATCGACTGCGCTTGCGCCTGAGGCGGCCGCGATCATTAAAGAGACCGCCGTCTCGCGCCAAGCGACGCTATATCAGTTGGGCGATCAGTTTTCCTACGAAAATCGCGGCACGCAAGAAGAAGCGCAAGCCTTCGATTTTCGGAATCTGTTCAGGGGACTCGGCGAGGTACGGATCGGCTTGGCCGGTCCGCATCAACAGACCAATGCGGCTGCCGTCATCATGGCGATCGACGTGCTGCGGACATACTATGCGCTTATCGTCGACGAGGCCGACTTGAGGGAAGGGCTAAGCCGGGCGTCTTGGCCCGGCAGGCTGGAACTCGTCAGCCGCGAGCCTCGGATTCTGCTTGACGGCGCGCACAATCCCGAAGGCATGGCCGCATTGGCCGAGGCGCTGCGTCAGGGGTATCCGCGCGATAAGCTCAATGTGCTGATCGCCATGATGCCCAACAAGAATCATGAAGACGCATTAAGGCATATACTACCAATGGTGAGTACGCTTGTCGTTACGGAACCGGACCATCATCGCAAGATGGGGGCTGAAGCGCTGGCGGACGTCGCCCGGCGTGCGGGGCGGGATGCGGTCGGCGCGGCATCCGTCATCGTTGAACCGGATTGGCGCAAAGCGCTCGAAAAAATACAAAGCCTCGCGGCCGCCGATCCCGAGGAAAGTACGTTGACACTCGTGACGGGCACCCTTTATTTAATCGCGGATGTCCGCTCATGGCTGCTCGAACGCAAGACTTCTGACAAAGGCTGGTGAAGCGTCGTTGGCAACGGCTGAACACGTACATTTTATCGGTATCGGCGGCTACGGGATGAGCGCCATTGCCAGAGTAATGCTGGAAATGGGCTATCATGTGACCGGGTCGGACGTAGCCCGGCAGGAATTGACGGACAAACTGGCCAGCAAAGGGGCCGAAATCTACATCGGGCACGAACCCGGCAACGTCCGTGGCGCCAATCTCGTCGTTTATTCGACCGCGCTGGCGCGGGACAACGTAGAGCGCGTGGAGGCGGAGAGCCTGAACATTCCGACGCTCCACCGCGCGCAGATGCTGGCACGGCTGCTCAACAGCCGCACCGGCATCGCGGTAGCCGGCGCGCACGGCAAGACGACGACCTCCTCGATGATCGCGCTCGTCATGGAGCTGTCGGGTCTGGATCCCACTTATATTATCGGGGGGGAGATCGTGAACGTCGGCACGAACGCAAAAGCCGGCAAAGGCGATCACGTCGTGGCCGAAGCGGACGAGAGTGACGGTTCGTTCCTCCAGTACGAGCCCGCGGTAGCCGTCGTCACGAACATCGAGGCGGACCATCTCGAGAACTACGACGGGGACTTCGGCAAGCTCAAGGCGGCTTACGTGCAATTCCTTAAGCAGGTCCGTCCCGAAGGATGCGCCGTCGTGTGCGCGGACGACGAGAATGTCAGGGAGCTGCTTCCGCAGGCGGCCGGTACGAACGTGATCACGTACGGCGTCGATCAAGAAGCGGACTACAAAGCGGTCTCCATCGAATTGGGCGACCGTCAAGCCGGCTTCGACGTGGTTAAGGGCGGGGAGACGCTCGGTCACGTTCGGCTTTCCGTACCGGGCCTGCATAATGTCTACAACGCGCTCGCGACGATCGTCGTTTGCTTGCACGCAGGCGTGCCTTTCGATCGGATCGCGTCGTCGATCGTAGAGTTCAGGGGCGCGAAGCGCCGTTTCCAGGTGCTCGGAGACGTGAACGACGTGCTTGTCATCGACGATTATGCGCACCATCCGACGGAGATCCAGGCGACGATTCTGGCGGCCAAGGCGACGGGAAAACGTATTTTGGCGGTATTCCAGCCGCAGCGGTACACGCGTACCTACTTCCTGCTGGATGCGTTCAGCCGGGCATTCGCCGAGGCGGACGAGGTGTATATTACCGATATTTACTCGCCGGCCGGCGAGAAGCGCATCGAGGGCGTCACGTCTTCGCGTCTCGTCCAGTTGATCGCCGAGAACAGCAACGCCAACGTCTCTTACGTCCCGACGCGAGAGCAGGTTCGCGACCTGCTAGCCGAGCGCGTGAAGCCCGGCGATCTCGTGCTGACGATGGGGGCAGGCGATATTTGGAAATCCGCCGACGAACTGGCCCGCATCCTGCGGGATCGGGCGGGGAAATAATAGCAGGTACGTAGCGCAGCGGGATCTCTCCGCTGCGCTTTTTTTGTTGCCGGATTTTTTTTAATACGATTTAAGCGCTTGGCTGTAATCAAGAAAACCCTGGTTGCGGGAATTTGCAGCGGCCTAGCGTGGTATGCAAGCGAGGGTTATCGAGGTTGGAGTAACACGGACGAAGACGGCATTGCAGGCGATCATATTCTCTCTCATTCGTTCATAGACTAGGATTAATAGACGAAGCAGGGAGAGAAGCCAAGATGCAGCCAACTTCCAGAATGACCTTTAAATTCGACGGCAACCTGCCAAGGGAAGTCCGTAACGATAGCGCCGTTCAACAAGATTCCGAGCTTCGGGAGTCGGTGCAGAAAGGCGCGAACGCAGCGCTCGCGGAGCCGGCGGTCCGCGGCTTCAAGCCGCGCGGCTTTTCGGCGCAGACGGGCAAGCAGACGCAGAGCACGGGCAACGGATATCGTCTGCCGGGCAAAGGCGCGCATATCGGGCAAGCGCGCCCGTCGGCAGATATCAATAATGTAGATCGCACGCAAGCCGCCATGGCGGAGAAAGGCAGCCCGTCGGCCCATCGCGCGCCGCGGACTCCGTTCGGAAGCGACGGACCGGCAAGCAGGGTTACATCCGGTACTGTCCCTTTCGGACAGCATCCTTCGAGTGCGCATACGCCAGGCTCGCATCCGAACCAAGCACATTCGAACCACGCACATTCGAATCTCTCGCATCCTTCCCGCGAACAACCGGCCCGGTCGCCAGTTCGCAGTCATTCGTCCACGCGCGACCTGCATGCTGTCCCATACCAGGACGACGTAGAAGCGCTGGAACGGATGATCCGCGGTACCGAAAGGGAACGCGGTCAATTGCAAAACGAGGGTGGTTCGGCGACCGCGGACCAACTGAAGGACAGACAGCCCGGCCGCGTCGCCGGTTTTCGCAAGCCGTCTTCCGCTACGGCGCCGCTATCGCCCGCATACTCCTATGATGAAGATCGACATGGATCGGCTGAACCGCATGTTCAAAACGTTTACCCGCTTATCGATGCCTATGACCCGTATTCGCATGAGCAGGGCGAAGCATACGGCGCTCACTCGATGCAAGCCGATTCTGGATTGCATGTGAATGCGGAGGGGCGCTGGATCGACGGAGGGGAGACCCGTAGGTATCGGGGGGGACCGTCCTGGATGCGCATTTTCGCTTCGATCGCGGCTGCGATCGTGACCGGCGCGATCTTCGGGTACATCGTGCTGGCGCTGTTCACAGGGGAGCCGATCCTGCCTACGGGAAGCGCCGCGGATCCGGCTTCCGCCGGGGTCAAGCCGGCCGCAACGGGCGGAGCGGCGGCAGCGTCGGGCGGCACCAAGTCCGATGCTGCGGCGACCGGGAAGGCAACGGACGACAAGCTTGAGGGCGCTGGCGCATCGGGGGGAGCAAAGCCTGACAACACGGCGGGAGCTGCGGACGATGCTCAGGTTCCTGCCTCTGTCAGCTATCTGCTGCAATACGGCGTCTTCCAGAGCGAAGCCAGCATGAACGAGGCCGTCCAGGCGCTGACGAACCAAGGCATCGCGGCGGCGACGGATACGACGGACGGGTTCCGCGTTTACGCGGGAATCGCAGCCGATAAAAGCGAGGCGGAGAAGCTGGGTGCGGTTTTGACGGACGAGGAACTATATGCGAAGGCGCTGGAAAACCGGGCGCTTTCGCTGCCGCAGACGCCCGCGGCGGTATCGTGGGCAGCGTATCTCGAGGAAAGCGACGCGCTCGGTCGCCTGCTGGCGGGATCTTCGGCAGAGCTGTTGGTTAAAGGAGGAAAGGCGCAGCCAAGCGAACAGGCCGCCGCCGATCTGCAAGCTGCCTTGAAGCGTTGGAAAGCGACGACGACGAAAATGGATGCTTGGTCCGGAAGTCGCAGCGAGCCTGCCGGCGCATTGGCAACCCAGCTCGGAACGGCGTCAGAGCAATGGACCGCCTACGCGAAGACACCGTCCGCCGCCCTCTTGCGAACCGTGCAGGCTTCCGCGATGAAAGCGGCGTTGATCGCCCGCCAGCTGCGCGAGGAGCTCGGCGAGGATGGCGATTGATCGGCATCTTCCGCACCTTCGCAAGCGCGTCATATGGCCTTATAGACCTATTGCTGAAGCGGCTTCCCGCATCGCGCGCATAAGCAGCCCCGACCTAGGGGCTGTCTTTGCGTTGTCCATTGTGCGTGCCGCCGCGGCCACGTATAATAATGAAGCAAGTGTCAAAAAATGGCGGGAGACGTAGATAGCGTGAAGAAAAACGGCTGGATTTTAATTTTGTTCGTATTCCTCGGCATGCTGGCCGGCGCGCTTGTCGCGGACTGGCTGAAGCGCGTCCCGGGACTTGACTTCCTCACGCGGACGGTGAAGGTACATTGGTCGCCTTCCGCCGATCTGCTCATCCTCGTTTACAACATCAATATCTCGCTGAACGTAAGCCTGCTCAGTATGGCCGGCATCGCGGCGGCGATCTGGATTTACCGAAAGATGTAAATAATGCCATAAGTCAAAGCGAAGCGTATCCGAAAGGAAGATTTCCGTCATGACCCAATATGCAGCATCCGAGATGCGCGCTACGCTCGTTCTCGCTTCCACTTCTCCTCGCAGGCAGCAATTGATCGGCTTGCTCGGTTTGCCTGTCGAGATTATGCCAAGCCATGCCGACGAGGACACGCCCGAGGGGTGGAGTCCCGCGCGCATTGTCGAAGCGCTCTCGCACCGCAAAGCTTCAACCGTGCTGGATCGCGCTTCGCAGACGCCGGGAGCGATCGTCGTAGGCAGCGACACGATCGTCGTGCTGGACGGGGACGTGCTCGGCAAGCCGAAGGATCGAGAGGACGCCGTGTCGATGCTGACGCGACTTGCGGGCCGCGGTCACGAGGTGTACACCGGCCTCTGTTGCATCGAAGCGGCTTCCGGACGCGCCGTCGTGTCGCACAGCGTCACGCGCGTGTTCATGCGAGCGCTCTCGGAGGATCAGATCGGCCGTTACGTCGATTCGGGCGAGCCGATGGACAAGGCCGGCGCCTACGGCATTCAGGAGATTGGCGCGATGCTCGTCGAACGCATCGAAGGCGACTTTTTTACTGTCGTCGGACTGCCGGTCTCCATGCTCGCAGCGCAGCTCGGCGAGTTCGGACTTCAGCTTCCCTGACCGGATCGAATGAGGGATTTCGTACGGGCGACGCACGACGGCCGCGACCAGGCCGCGGGGTAGCGTCCCTCCGGAAGACCTTGAGCCGATATCCGCAGCCGATGCGGTCGATAGGGAAGAGGGTATGTTCGATATGGAACAACAACGCGCTTATATGTTAAGGGAAATGCCGGAAAACGAGAGGCCGCGCGAGCGGATGCGAAGCCGGGGGGCTGCGGCGCTCAGCCATGCCGAGCTGCTGGCCATTCTGCTGCGAACCGGCACGAAAAACGAGTCCGCGATCCACCTGGCGCAGCGCGTTCTGAACGAATGCGGCGGGCTTCGCAGGCTGGCCGAGCGCGCATGGGACGAGCTCATACATATCAAGGGGATCGGCCCGGCCAAGGCGCTCGAACTGCAGGCTTCGATCGAGCTGGGCAGGCGCATGGCCCGCGCCCGGCTGCCGGAGATGCCGCGCATCCAGCGTCCCCAGGACGCTTCCGAACTGCTGATGGAGGAAATGCGGCATTTGCGGGAAGAGCGATTCGTATGCCTGTTTCTCGATACGAAAAACCAGGTCATCGGCATGGACACGCTCTCCGTGGGCTCCTTGAGCGCGGCCATCGTGCATCCGCGCGAGGTTTATCGCGCGGCCATACGCCGCAGCAGCGCCTCCATCATCTGCGCGCACAACCATCCTAGCGGAGATCCGACGCCAAGCGCGGAAGATATTGCGCTTACCCGGAGGCTTGCCGAAGCCGGCCAGCTGGTCGGGATCGAATTGCTCGACCATTTGGTAATCGGTGACAATCGCTTTGTAAGTTTGAAGGAGCTAGGCTCCATGTAATATAATATACAGGATTGTCCCAACAGGAGGTTACAAAGCATGTTCGGAGGATTTACACGAGACCTGGGTATCGACCTGGGCACAGCTAACACACTTGTATACGTCAAAGGCAAAGGCATCGTCGTCAGGGAGCCCTCCGTGGTAGCCCTTCGTACCGATACAAAGAAGATCGAGGCCGTCGGCGAAGCAGCCAAGAAAATGATCGGACGGACCCCGGGCAACATCCGCGCCATTCGCCCGATGAAGGACGGCGTTATCGCCGACTTTGACACGACCGCTACCATGATCAAGTACTTTTTGAATCGCGCCCAGAAGCAGCGCTCCTTCCCTTCGCGTCATCCCAACGTGATGATCTGCGTGCCTTCCGGCATCACCGCGGTCGAGAAGCGCGCGGTCGAAGACGCGGCCAAGCAAGCGGGCGCGCGCGACGCCGTCACGATCGAAGAGCCGTTCGCGGCAGCCATCGGCGCCGATCTCCCCGTCTGGGAGCCGACCGGCAGCATGGTCGTCGACATCGGCGGCGGCACGACCGAAGTCGCGGTCATCTCGCTCGGCGGCATCGTCACGAGCCGCTCGATCCGCGTGGCCGGAGACGAGATGGACGAGTCCATCATGCAGTACATCAAGCGCCTCTACAATCTGATGATCGGCGAGCGCACGAGCGAGCAGCTCAAAATGGAAATCGGTTCGGCGATGCCGCTGGACAAGATGGAGTCGATCGAGATTCGCGGCCGCGACCTGGTCTCCGGCTTGCCCAAGACGCTCGCCATTACGTCAGACGAGATCACCGAAGCGCTGGCCGACACGGTGAACGCGATCGTCGACGCCGTCAAGGTGACGCTGGAGAAGTGCCCGCCCGAGCTGTCGGCGGACATCATGGACCGCGGCATCGTGCTGACGGGCGGCGGCGGCCTGCTTCGCAACCTGGACAGGCTGCTTGCCAGGGAGACCGGCATGCCGGTGATCGTTGCCGAGAATCCGCTGGATTGCGTCGCCATCGGTACGGGCAGGGCGCTCGAGAATATCCATCTGTTCAAGTCCAAGGGCTCCTCGCGCGGCCGCTAATGCGCAAGGTACCGCCGTTCGGCGGCATGTCAGAAGCAGGTGATCGTTATTTTTAAATTATTCGGGACCAAACGTTTATTCATTCTCATGATCGGCTTGATCCTTTTTATCGCCGTCATGGGGTTCACCTTGCGCCGCAGCGGCTTGACGTGGCCCGAACGCTTCGTTAACGACGCGTTCGGGACCGCGCAAAGCGCGCTGTATCGGCCGGTCGGAGCGGTCGCGGGCTTTTTCCGCGACCTCGGCCGGCTTTCCGACGTCTACAAGGAGAACGAGGAACTGCGCCGTACGGTGGCCATGTACACGCAGGATCAGGTACGTTATAACGCGATCGCGAGCGAAAACGAGCGTTACAAGAAGGATCTGGAATTCAAGCAGCGGCAAGAGCAATTATTCAATTATAAGCAGGTCATCTCGCAGGTGATCGCGAGCGGCTCCAATCCGTACGACAAGACGATCAAGATCGATCAGGGCTCCCACGACGGCGTCAAGGCCGGGATGGCGGTCGTCACCGTCGACGGTCTCGTCGGCTTGGTTAGCAAGGTGTCCGAGTTCACGTCGACGGTCATGCCGATTACCGAGCTGGATTCCACGACGCCGGACACGATCCAGATCTCCGCGACCATATCGGGCAAGGAGCAGCAGGTATTCGGCATCGTCGATTACGACAAGGAAAACGGCGTCATGCGCATGAGCAAAATCGACGAAAACGCGAACGTGGCCGAAGGCGACATCGTCGTCACGTCCGGCAAGGGCGGCGTATTGCCAAAAGGCCTGATCATCGGCAAAGTGCTGACCAACCAGGTCGGCGATTTCGGCCTCACGCATACGGCGACGATCCAGCCGGCCGCCCAATTTGACCATCTATACGAAGTATTCGTCGTCATGACGCCGGATCCGGATCAGCCATGACGAGGATTCGTCTGAACCGCGCCATCGTAGCTACGCTCATTTTGCTGCTGATTCAGTCGTCGGTCCTGCCCTGGCTCGTTCCGTCAGCCTGGAGCGGCCGGCTGCTGCTGCATCTTCCGTTCGTCATGACGGTTTTCGTCGCGCTGCTGGGCGGACGTCATCGCGCTTTTTTGTTCGGCCTCGGGTTCGGTTTGCTCGAGGATATGCTATTTTACGGCCATATGATCGGCGCGTACGCCTTCGGCATGGCGCTGATCGGTTATCTCATCGGGCTTGCCTTCGAGCGCAAGCTGAGCACGCTGGCATTCGTCTTGCTCTTGACAGGCATAGGAAGCGGTTTGCTCGACATGCTCGTCTATTTCGTATATAAGCTGTTCTCCTTGACGCATCTGAGCGCCAGCTTCGTCTTCTACTGGCAGGTGCTGCCGACGCTCCTGCTGCACATGCTGGTCGCCTTGGCGCTGTACCTGCCATCGCGACGCTTCCTGGTCCGGCAAGTCGTATCGCAGTCGGAGGCAGCCGAAGGCAATTGAACTTCGCGCCGGACGCAGAGCGAGGCGGACAGGCAGGAATTCGGACATTCTTGCCCGAATTGGTTAGCAGTAGGAGGGACGAGGCGTGAATGTCAAATCGCTAGTGACGATCAAAGGGGTCAAGGACGGGCTGGTGTTTCTGCTCGACGACGCCTGCGAGCTTGAAGCGCTGATCGACGAGCTCGAAGCTAAGCTGGAGAAGCATGAGCAGCAGCTCGCCGGGCCGATCGTGCACATTCAGATCAAGCTGGGAGCCCGACAGCTCCCGGAAGAGGACAAGGAGCGCATCCGCTCGATTATCCGCAAGCAAGGCAATTTCGTCGTTCAATCGATCGAGAGCGATCCGCTGCCCGTAGGTCCGGCCGACTACAGTTCTTATAAGGTTGAGACGGTCACGGGCATGGTCCGTTCGGGTCAGACGCTCGAGCACGAAGGGCATCTGCTGCTGCTTGGAGACGTCAACCCCGGCGGAGCCGTCCGGAGCACGGGCGATATTTATATAATGGGCGCGCTGCGCGGCGTCGCGCATGCCGGCTGCGCGGGCCATGCGGAGGCGATCATCGCGGCGTCGCTCATGAAGCCGACGCAGCTTCGCATCTCCGACGTCATCAGCCGGCCGCCTGACGAATGGGCAAGCGGCGAGTCGTGGATGGAGTACGCGTATCTAAAAGACGGCGCCATGCAGATCGACAAGATGGCGCATCTGCATCATATCCGCAATCGAGCCTTGCAGGCCAAAGGAGTGTAGTACGATGGGTGAAGCGATAGTCGTGACGTCGGGCAAGGGCGGCGTCGGCAAGACGACGACATCCGCAAATGTCGGCACGGCCCTGGCGCTCATGGGCAAAAAGGTATGCATGGTCGATACCGACATCGGCCTCCGCAATCTCGACGTCGTGATGGGTCTCGAAAACCGGATCATATACGATTTGATCGACGTGGCGGAAGGACGCTGCCGGCTGAATCAGGCGCTCGTGAAGGACAAGCGCTTCGATGAGCTGTACATGCTGCCGGCCGCGCAGACCAAGGACAAAAACGACATTTCGCCCGATCAGGTGCGCAAAATCGTAGAAGAATTAAAGCCCGACTTCGATTATGTCATCATCGACTGTCCGGCGGGGATCGAGCAGGGCTTCCGCAATGCGATCGCCGGCGCCGATCATGCCATCGTCGTGACGACGCCGGAAAACGCGGCTGTTCGCGACGCCGACCGGGTCATCGGCCTGCTTGAAAAAACGAACATCTCCCAGCCCAAGCTCGTCATCAACCGGATTCGTCCGAACCTGTTGAAGAGCGGAGACATGCTGGAGGTCGACGACATCATTCAGGTGCTGGCGATCGATTTGATCGGCATCGTGCCGGACGACGAGGACGTCATCAAGGCAGCCAATCAAGGCGAGCCGACCGTCATGAATCCGAACTCCCGGGCCGCGATGGCCTATCGCAACGTCGCACGCCGCATTCTCGGCGAGACGGTGCCGCTTATGCATCTGGACGAAAAGGCCGGCGTGCTGCGGCGCATGCGCAAGTTTCTCGGAATGGGTTGATCTGAATTGCTTAACCGACTTAAAAAAATCGATCTGATCATGCTGCTGTGCCTGTTCGGCTTCATGGCGATCAGCGCGCTGCTCGTCCGAAGCGCGACGAGTATCGATGCCGGATATTCCGGCAAGCCGATGCAGCAAATCGTATTTTACGCGATCGGGTTCGTGCTCATTCTACTGACGACCTTATTCAATTACCGGCTTCTGCTCAAAACGTGGTTCGTCTGGTATGGGATCGGCCTCGTCATGCTCGTCGCGGTGTATTTGCTGGCAGCTCCGATCAACGGTGCCAAGAGCTGGTTCCAGCTGCCCGGCGGCATGCTGTTCCAGCCCGCGGAGATCGTGAAGATTTTCCTGATTATAGCCGTCGCATGGCTGATGGGCAGGCGGCAGGGAGACCCGCTCTCCATGCGCAAGGACGTGCTGCTTATCGCGGCGGTGTCTTTCGTACCGTTTATACTCGTCATGATTCAGCCTGACCTTGGAAATGCCACCATCTACGTGTTTATCGTGCTCGGCATGCTCTGGATCGGCAACGTGCGTTACACGTACGTTCTTATCGGCCTTGGCGCCGTCGTAGGCGGTTTGGTGCTGTTCGTTACGTTGTTTAATTCTTACAATACGGAGATCAAGACGTATCTGAACGACCATTCCAAAGGGCATTGGTACGAACGGATTAACACTTATATTCATCCCGACGAAGCGTCCGACGACGCGAGGCGGCAGACCGAGTACGCCAAGATTGCGATCGGATCGGGCGGACTGGCCGGAGACGGTTATATGCAAGGCGAGTCCAAAAATCGCAAGTTTATCCCGTACACGTATTCGGACTCGATCTTCGTGGTCGTCGGGGAGGAATTCGGTTTTCAAGGCGCCGCGGTGTTGCTGCTCCTGTACTTCGTCTTTATTTACCGGATGATTATAATCGCTTATCAGTGCATCGACATCAAAGGCTCGTTCATTATTATCGGAATCGCTTCGATGCTGGTGTTTCAAATTTTCCAGAACGTCGGCATGATGATCGGACTGATGCCGCTGACGGGCATTACGCTGCCGTTCGTCAGTTATGGCGGCACCTCGCTCTTGCTCAACATGCTGTCCATCGGACTTGTATTCAGCATCAGGGCGCATCAGGACAAGTACACGATTGAAGAATAGTTTGGTCTTCGCCATGCAGCCGTCCCAAGCCGTCTAATCCAAGACGCCGGGGCGGTTGTTTGCGTTCGGCGAGGTCTATTCCTTGTCCTGCAGCCATAAGGTGTTAGAAGTAGAGGACAAGGAGGGCTCGGCATGGCGAAGAAACCGGACAGGCGGGAGGCGGAACGGACGGGCAGAGCCGCGGGGGACGCGGGTCCCGGAGGCGGAGCGCCGTCGGCGCCCTATGCGTACAGGCCGTATTCGCCGGAGGAGCTGGAGTCCGATCCCGAGCTGTGGTGGAAGGAACGGCAGAGGCAGCTGCGGATGAGCGCGGCGTGGAGTCCGATCGTTAAAACGAGAAAGCGCGCCGAAACCGACGGGATCGCAGCGGGCGCCGGATCGGCCGGCAGCCTGCGCATCGGCGGTGAGAAGACGCTGGGAGACCTTCCGGCTGCAGGCGCCGGTATCGGACACGACCGGAATGCCCGAACCGTCTTTTCTGCCGGAGGAATCGCGGGCGCTTCGAACATGCATGGGGGCGGCGGTATCGCAGGCGAAACAGCAGTAGGAGCCGTAGGCGGAACGATTGGAGGCTCTATGAGCGGAAATGCCGGCAGCGTCTCCGGCGGCGCAGGCTTATACGGAGGGAGTATACCGATCGCGCCTTGGTACAACGAGCCCGCGGGTCCTGGCGCGGGACGGCCTCCCGGCCGGAGCTACGACGATCGCGGAATGCTTGCGAGGCTGCGACGGGGATTCGTCAGGCGGGCGGCCGTCGCCCTGCTGCTCTACGGCGCCGCCTGGGGCTGGCTCAACTGGGATCTGCCGGGCCGCGGCGAAGCCGAGGCGTGGATGACGCTCGCGGTGACCCAGGACATGGATTTCTCCGCCGCCGAAGCCTGGTACGGCCGCGTATTCGGCGATTCGCCGTCCTTCTTGCCCGTTTTCCGCCATGGAACCAACGATGCGGAGGAAGTGACCGCGGAGTGGGACGGCCAAGCGACGGTCGTCCCGGTTCAAGGCCGCGTTGCGGAGAATTTTAAGCAAAACGGCAGCGGCGTCAGGATCGAGGCCGCTCCGGGGAGCGCGGTGAACGCCGTTCATAGCGGCAGAGTCATCCAGGTTACGTCCTCGTCCCAGGGGGACGCGACCGTGCTCGTGCAGCATGCGGGGCGGATCGTGACCGTCTACGGGGGCGTAAGCGCGGCGTCGGTTCGCGCGGACGACTGGGTCGAGGCCGGAGGCAAGCTGGGCGCGCTAGGTCCGGCTGCGGACGGCGCAGGCGTACGCTCCCTCTATTTTGCGATTCGCCTGGGCGACAAGCCGCTCGATCCGCAGGAAGTGATTCCTTTTGATTAAACTCGGGGGAATCGTCTTCAGGTTCCACCCGCTCTTCGTGCTCCTCATGCTGCTCTCCGTGCTCACCGGCCGCTTCCAGGAGATGATCGCCCTCTTTTTTATCGTTTTGCTGCACGAGCTTGCCCATCTCTGGACTGCGCTTCGCTTCGGGTGGAAGGTCCGCGAGGTCAAGCTGCTGCCGTTCGGGGGCGTCGTCGAAACGGAGGAAGCGGGCTCCGTGCCGGTGCGGGAGGAGGCGCTCGTCGCCGCGGCGGGGCCTGCTTTTAATGCGCTGCTGTCTTTGGCGGCTTGGGGGCTGGGCCAAGCCGGACTTATCGACCGGCTCTGGGCCGAGGATTTCGCCAGGGCGAGCGGCTTGATCGCAGCGTTCAATTTGTTGCCGGTACTGCCGCTGGACGGCGGCCGGCTGCTGCAGTGCTGGTTTTGTCTGCATTTCCCCTATCATCGCACGCTTATATGGAGCGCCCGGATCAGCCTGTTGTTCAGCGGGGCTGTCGTCCTCGGCGCCATGTCCCCGCCGCTTTATGGCGGACTCGTGCATCTTAACTTGCTGGCAATCGGCTTGTTTTTGTTCGCTTCGAATTGGACTTATATGCGCAACCTGCCGTTCGTCTTCCTGCGTTTTCTCGTTCGCCGGGCGGAGCGCTCCTCGAGCCGGATCGATGCGGGGACGCTGGCGCAGCCGATCGTCGTATCGCGTCATCGCCAGCTTTCCCACGTCGTCCGATTGCTCATGAAGGAGCGCTACCATCTCGTCTATATGATGGATCACGGAAAAATCTCGCGCGTCCTGCCCGAGGGACAGGTCATCGACGGCTTTTTGGGCAGCTTGACGGAAGGGAATGCGGATTTTCGTTTTTTCATGTAGAATGGGTTAAAACGGCTGTCGTCCGCAGCCCGGCAGCGCTTGCTCCGGGAAATGCGGGACCGTTCGCCCAGGAGGTAGGCATGAAGCAGCTCTTCGTTCACTGCACGCGCAACGTGACCCAGTCGTCGCTTCTCGAAGACGGCGTGCTGACCGAATTCAGCGTCGAGCGCTCGGAAGGCACCTCTCTGGTCGGGAATATTTATTTGGGACGCGTCGTTAATGTCCTGCCCGGCATGCAGGCGGCGTTCGTCGACATCGGGCTCCCCAAAAACGCCTTCCTGTACGTGGACGACGTGCTTCATCCCCATCTGGACCGTCAGCCGAAGACCAAGCCTTCCATCGCCGAGCTTCTGAAGCCGGGCGACAGGCGCGTCGTACAGATTATGAAGGAGCCGCTCGGAGGCAAAGGCGCGCGGATCACGACGCACTATTCGCTGCCGGGCCGTTGTCTTGTGTATATGCCGCACGCCGATTACGTTGGCGTATCCAAAAAGATCGAGCAGGAGCACGAGCGCGCCAGGCTCAAGGGACTCGCCGAGGAGCTGCGGGAGACGGGAGAAGGGCTTATTCTGCGGACCAACGCGGAAGGCGAATCGCGGGAATCGCTCGCGCGGGATCTGGAGGGGCTCCGCAACGTGTGGCGCCACATTTCGGAGCGGGGAGCGGGAGCCGAGGCGCCCGCGGAGCTTCACCGCGACTTCGGGCTCGTGCAGCGGACGGTGAGGGATGTCTTCAAGCCCGATATGGAGGCGCTGATCGTCGACGACGAGCGCGCTTACCGCGATGCGCGGGCTTATCTGCGTCAAGCGGCGCCGCATCTCGAGCATCGCGTCAGGCTCCATGCCGAAGCGGCGCCGTTGTACGAGCATTATGGGATCAAGTCGCAGATCGACCGGGCTTTCCAGCGGCGCGTGACGCTTGGCAGCGGCGGGTATCTGGTTATCGACCATACGGAGGCGTTGACCGTCATCGACGTCAATACCGGCAGGTACACGGGGGCGATCGACCTTGAAGAGACCGTCTTTCAGACGAATCTCGAAGCTGCCGCAGAGATCGCTCGATTGCTTCGCCTGCGCGACATCGGAGGCATCGTCATCGTCGATTTTATCGATATGACCGACGAGGAGCATCGCAGACGGGTGGTCGATCGGATCGAGGACACGATGCGGCTGGACCGGACCAAATGCCAGGTCGTAGGCTGGACAAGGCTGGGCTTGCTCGAGATTACGAGAAAGAAAACCCGCGCCGATCTGATGAGCTACTTTTACGAGACGTGTATCGCCTGCAAAGGAACCGGCAGAACGTACGTGCGTTGAAGTCCGTTACAAACAGGTTGCCACAGGCGACTGCTTGTGATAGAATACTCTAGTGCGTGCAATGGGCTCCTGTCAATTGCAAGCTACAACCGCACTCCAAAGGGTATCGAAGACCGGACGCTCAAGCGGCCGGCACCCCATGAGGCGAGTCTTAGAATGAGGGAGGTGCACACATGTACGCGATTATCGAGACTGGCGGCAAGCAATACAAGGTTCAAGCCGGCGACGTCATCTTCGTGGAGAAGCTCTCCGCAGGCGAAGGCGACAGCGTTACGTTTGACAAGGTTCTGGCCGTATCCAGCGACAAGGGCTTCGTTACCGGAGCTCCGCTTCTGTCCGGCGCTAGCGTGACGGGCAAGGTTGAGAAGCACGTCAAGGGCGAGAAGATCATCGTCTTCCACTATAAACCGAAGAAGAACGAACGCAAGAAGCAAGGCCATCGCCAACCGTACACCAAGGTGACGATCGAGAGCATCCAGGCTTAAGAGGCGCAGGATGATCAAGATCGACATTCGCCGCGACGAGCGGCAGCGGATCATGTCCTTCGCAGTATCCGGGCATGCGGGATACGACGATCCGGGTAAGGATATCGTATGCGCGGGCGTGTCGGCCGTCACGGTCGGCGCTGTCAACGCCATCGAGCGCCTGACCGGCATCGTGCCGAAGGCTAAGGTGAAGTCGGGCTTTCTCTCCGCGGATATGCCTCCCGAGGGCGTCGATTCCGACCGCGCCCAGCTTCTGCTGGAAGGGATGGTCGTCGCGCTCGAGGACATCGCGGAGGAATACGCGAAGCACGTTCGGATCAAGCAATAATTATGCACAGAAGGAGGTTGACACCATGTTGAAGCTCAATCTTCAGCTCTTCGCATCCAAGAAGGGCGTAGGTTCCACGAAGAACGGACGCGATAGCCAATCCAAGCGTCTGGGCGCGAAGCGCGCTGACGGCCAAGCCGTTACGGGCGGCACGATCCTCGTTCGCCAACGCGGCACGAAGATCCACCCGGGCAACAACGTCGGCATCGGCAAGGACGACACGCTGTTCGCTCTTGTCGAAGGCGTCGTGAAGTTCGAGCGCTGGGGACGCGATCGCAAGAAAGTTAGCGTCTATCCGGCTCCGGTGGCGCCAGTCGCCGCCGCACTTGAATAATCGACATCCAGAACCCCGGCCGCGCGTAGTGGCCGGGGTTTTTGCGTAGACGGACACGAATACGGCTTCTGCCATTTACAAGGCAGCCTGCGTCGGCTGTATCCAAAGCGGGGAAAAGTAATGATGCCTGGACAAAAAACCTACGGCTTAATGCTTGCTGCCGCGACGCTCCTGATCCCGGCTTGCGCGGTCGTAGCGTGGCGGGATCAATGGTGGCCGGTCGTACTGTTTCTCGTTTGGGCGGTCGCTGCGGCCTTGGTCGCAGGCATCATCTGTCGGCGCGCCTTGAGGCGCGAAACGGACAGGCTGGTGGAGCGCGCCTCGCGAGACATCGTCAAGTCGCGCCAAGATCTCGTCGGCACGCTGAGCCACCATCGACACGATTGGATGAACGAGCTGCAGATTTTATACGGCTACCTGCGCATGCAAAAAATCGATAAGGCGATCGCGGTCGTGGACAGAATAAAGGAAGAAATGGAGCGAGACAGCCGCATATCGCGGCTCGGCAGCCCGGAGCTGTCCGCATATCTGCTCTCCTTTCGAACATTCTGCGATACGATGACGCTCGATGCCCGGGTCGACGAGAGCCTGCAGGCGTCTTGCGTCGCGTCGGCGGGCCCGGAGCGCGTCTCCCGGGCGGCCATTAGCCTCATCAATGCTTACCGGATACGTGCTTCGGCCGTAACGGCCGAAGAAAACAAGCTCCATATCGCCTTCTTGGAGGCGAGCGGCGAGCTGCGTATCGCAACATCGTACGAAGGCGGCTGGTCCGCCTGGAGCAGCCTGCGCGAGGACGTGTCGCAGTCGCTGCCGGACGGTGCGCGGTTATCCGCATCTGCTGACGGAGACGGGGAAGAAGGCGCACGCAAGCTGACGGTCGTCGTGCCGATCGAGTGAACGCATTTTCAGATTGCCTGCTCATCGAAGCGGAAACGAGAGTGATCACAACATGTTTGTAGACAAGGCAAAAATATACGTTAAAGGCGGGGACGGCGGCGACGGGCTCGTCGCGTTCCGCAGGGAGCTGTACGTACCCGAAGGCGGACCCGCGGGCGGGGACGGCGGAGATGGCGGCGACGTCGTGTTCAAGGTCGACGAAGGACTCCGTACGCTCATGGACTTCAGGTACCAAAAACACTTCAAGGCCACGCGGGGAGAAAAGGGACGCAACAAGTCCCAGCACGGCGCCAATGCGGACGACATGATCGTACGCGTGCCTCCCGGCACGATCGTCTTTGACGACGACACCGGCGAGATGATCGCCGACCTGACGCAGCACGGCCAGGCCGTCGTCATCGCGAAAGGCGGCCGCGGCGGCCGCGGCAATACGCGCTTCAAGAGCTCCGTCAACACTGCGCCGGCCATCGCCGAAAACGGAGAAGAAGGCAAGGAGCGTTGGGTGACGCTGGAGCTGAAGGTTATGGCGGACGTCGGCCTCGTCGGATTTCCGAGCGTCGGCAAATCGACGCTTCTGTCGGTCGTATCGGGCGCGCGTCCGAAGATCGGCGCGTATCACTTCACGACGCTGACGCCGAATCTCGGCGTCGTCGAACTCGGCGACGAGAACAGCTTCGTCATGGCGGATCTCCCCGGACTGATCGAAGGCGCGCATGCGGGCGTCGGGCTTGGCCACGAGTTTCTGCGGCACGTTGAGCGGACCCGCGTCATCGTGCATGTCGTGGATATGTCCGGCCTCGAGGGACGCGATCCTTTTGAAGACTGGGTCAAGATCAACGAAGAGCTCAAGCTCTACAATCTCAAGCTGACCGAGCGTCCGCAGATCGTCGCGGCGAACAAGATGGACATGCCCGAATCCGAAGAGAACCTGGCGGCGTTCAAGGCCAAGCTCGCGGAAGTTCGTTCCGATATCGAAGTGTATCCGATCTCGTCGCTCACGCGAGCCGGCGTGCCGGAGCTGCTGTACAAGACGGCCGAAGTGCTTGCAACGGCACCGGATCCGACGGAGCTGGCCGCGCAGGAGGCAAGGGAAGCAGAAGAGGCCGAAGGCGTCGTGTACCGGCTGGAGCACCGCGAGGAAGTGCACGACTATACGATCACGCGGGAAAACGACACGTTCATCGTCGAAGGCGAATCGATCGAGCGCCTGCTGAGGCGGACGCAGTTCGGCTCGTACGAAGCGGTCATGCGCTTCGCGCGCATCATGCGCAAGATCGGGCTTGACGCGGATCTTCGCAAGCGCGGAGCCAAAAACGGCAACGTCATCCGGATCGGCGAATTCGAGTTCGAGTTTTTCGAAGGCGGCGAGCAAGAGTATTTGTACGAAGACGAATAAGCGCTTGGCGTCCACTCGAACAGCGCTTGGCACGGAGTCTTATCGCCAGCCGGCGTTCGCGCGGCGGGAGATAAGGCTTTTTTTAATGCCATTCGACTATTGCCGCCCCGGTGCCGATCGGATATAATGTCCACTATACACAAACATGCGTCTTTCCTAGGAGGACGGGGAATGGCGGAGCAATATTACGCGGTCCGAGAGGACCTGCTGCCCGAAGGCATGCGCAGGGCCGAGCAGGCGAAGGCGATGCTGCGGCGCGGCGAAGCGGCTACGATTAACGAAGCGGCCGAGCGGGCGGGCATTAGCCGCAGTGCTTTTTACAAGTACAAAGACGGCGTATATGCGCTCGACCAGGCTGCCCGGGAGTCGATCGCGACGCTGTCGATCGATCTGGAGCATCGGTCGGGCATTCTGTCGAGGATGCTGGCGCTGCTTGCGGACAGCGGAGGCAACGTGCTTACGATCACGCAGTCCATCCCGCTGCAAGGCTTGGCGAACGTCGTCGTAACGATCGATGCGGCGCAAATGACGGGCGGCATCGGCGAATTGGTCGAGCGGCTAAAGGCGCTGGACGGCGTTCGGCGTGCGTCCGTCGTCGGCCGCAGTTAACGAAAGCGGTGCGGTCCATGCGTAATAAGAGCTCGCAGAGCATGAAGCGGAGGAGAAAAGCTATGAAGCCGGTAAAAGTTGGATTGATGGGATTGGGCACCGTAGGCACCGGCGTCGTCCGGATCGTGGAGGGCCATCAGGCGGATCTGCAGAGCCAGGTCGCCTCGCCGATCGAGATCGCGAAGATTCTGGTCAAGGACGCGTCCAAGGCGCGCAGCGTGGCCATCGATACTTCGAAGCTGACCGAAGATCCGTGGGAGCTCGTGCGCGACGAGGAGATCGACATTATCGTCGAGGTCATGGGCGGCGTAGGCGCCACCAAGGAGCTGCTGCTCGAGGCGCTTGAGCGGGGCAAGCATATCGTCACGGCGAACAAGGACCTAATGGCGCTGCACGGCCAGGAGATTCTGGCCAAGGCCAAGGAGAAGGGCTGCGACGTATTTTACGAAGCGAGCGTGGCTGGCGGCATTCCGATTATCCGGACGCTAATCGAAGGCTTCTCTTCGGACCGGATCACGAAGATCATGGGCATCGTCAACGGGACGACCAACTATATCTTGACCAAGATGAGCCAAGAGGGCGCCGACTATCAGGACGTTCTGAAGGAAGCGCAGGCACTCGGTTATGCGGAGGCCGATCCGACGTCCGACGTCGAAGGGCTCGACGCCGCGCGCAAGATGACGATCCTGTCGACGCTGGGCTTCCGCGCGAACGTGGCGCTTGAGGACGTGGACGTGCGCGGCATCAGCGCCGTTACGCAAGAGGACATTCGCTACGCGCATCAGCTGGGCTGCGAGATCAAGCTGCTCGGCATCGCCGAGCGCCAGGACGATTACATCAGCGTCAGCGTGCAGCCGACGCTCGTGCGCCGCAGCCACCCGATCGCCTCCGTGAACGGCGTATTCAACGCGGTCTACGTGCACGGCGAAGCGGTCGGCGAGACGATGTTCTACGGACCCGGCGCCGGCGAGATGCCGACGGCGACGTCCATCGTGGCCGATCTCGTGGCCGTCGTCAAGAACATGAAGCTCGGCGTCAACGGACGTCAAGCCTCCCTTTCGTACAAGGAAAAGAAGCTCAAGACCGACGAGCAGATCGCTTCGAAGTACTTTATGCTATTGCATGTCGAAGACCGGGCCGGCGTTTTGATGCAGATCGCCCAGGTTTTCTCGAAATACGATGTCAGCATCGAATCCGTCATGCAGCCCGTCACGCCGGACCAGCAGGGCGCGCAGCTGATTATTTCCACGCATGCGGCAGACAAGGCTTCGATGAAGGCCGTGCAAAAGGCGTTCGAAGAGCTGCCTGCGGTCAAGACGATCAAAAGCGTCTATCGCGTCGAAGGATAATGAGCGGCTTTGCGGCAGTGAATCTGGAGAGGGGTAAGAAATACAATGACGGATAAGGCAACACGTCCCGCGGCCGACCGCGTCGTCGTTCGCGTACCCGCCAGCACCGCGAATCTCGGACCGGGCTTCGACAGCTTGGGCATGGCGCTGTCGCTTTACGCCTGGGTCGACCTGGCGCCGGCGGAGCGGACGGTCGTCACGCTGCACGGCGATCATCTAGAAGGCGTCGCGCGGGATAAGAGCAATCTGATCTACGAGGTCGCGCAGTCGGTATTCGCCAGAGCCGGCGTCGAGCTTCCTGAGCTGGCGATCGGCATCCGCAGCGACATTCCGCTGACGCGCGGTCTCGGGAGCAGCGCATCCGCGATCGTCGGCGCGCTCGTAGCGGCGAATGCGTTGATCGGCGAGCCGCTGACCCAGGACGATCTGTTCCAGATGGCGACCGCCCTTGAGAGGCATCCGGACAATGTCGGCGCTTCGATCTACGGCGGCATGATCGCAGCGGCATGGGACGGGCAGCGGGCCGCAGCGGTTCGATTCGACCCGCCCGCAGCTTTGCGCTTCCTTGCGGCGATCCCGGCCTTCGAGCTGGCGACCAAGTCCGCTCGCGGCGTGCTGCCCCGGCAGGTGGCGCGGGAAGACGCGGTATTCAACGTGGCGCACAGCTCGTTGTTGACGGCTGCGCTCGCAACGGGCAGGCTCGACGTGCTGCGCCATGCCTTGCGGGACAAGCTGCACCAACCTTACCGGGCGCCGCTTATTCCAGGCATGGAGCGCGTGCTGCGCGAGGCGCCGGAGCGCGGGGCGCTCGGCGCGGTGTTGTCCGGCGCCGGGCCTACGCTGCTCGCGCTCGCCGAAGCCGATGCGGACGCACAAGGGCTCGAGACTTTCGTTCGCGAGGCGCTGGCGGAGGCCGGGGTTCAAGCGGAGCTGAGATGGCTTGTTCCCGATCTGAGCGGACCGTCGGTTCGCCTCTTGCAAACGGGCGATACGGATTTCCGCGCGGCGCCTGACGCCGTGCTGCCGTCCCCGATGGGAACGGAGGTGCGGCCATGAATCGCTTACCGAGCGCGGCGGTGCTCCCGAAGGGGACGTTTTCCGACGAGGCGGCCCGCTATTTTTTCCGCGACCGCGAGGTCGATCTTCGCTATCACAAGTTGATCGCGGACGTTTTCAAGTCGACGGCCGGCGACGCGACGGACTGGAGCGTCATCCCGATCGAAAATACGATCGACGGCTCCGTCAGCCTCCACACGGATTGGCTCGTTCACGAAGTCGAACTGCCGATCCGGGCGGAGTGGGTATTTCCTGCCGTACAGAATCTGGTCGGTCGCCTTGACGAACTGGCCGCGGTCGGTCAGGGAGAGCAGGAATCGGCGAGGGCTTGGGATCCCGCCAAGATCGTCAAGATTTTCAGCCATCCGGTAGCGATGGCACAATGCTACGAGTTCATCCGTGCGCATATCCCGCATGCGGAGCTCGAGACGCTTTCGAGCACGGCCGAAGCGATCCGCACCGTGCACGACAATCCGGGGCGCGGATGGGCGGCGATCGGCACGCGCACGGCAGCGGCGGATTACGGATTGGACCTGCTGCAGGAGGCCGTGACCGACCACGACAACAACTACACTCGTTTTCTGCTCGTCGGTCATCGCGTGTACGAATCGGCTGCGGCGCCGAAGCACAAGACGAGCATTCTCATCACGCTGCCCGAGGATTATCCCGGCGCGCTGCATCAAGTGCTATCGGCGTTTTCGTGGCGTAAGATCAACTTGTCGCGTATCGAGTCGCGTCCGACGAAGAAGAAGCTGGGCAGCTACTACTTCTGGATCGACATCGAAATGTCGCTGGACACGGTTCTCCTGCCGGCGGCCATCGCAGAGATCGAGGCGATCGGCTGTCAGGTCCGCATTCTCGGCTCTTATCCCAGTTTCCCATTCGAAGGTTGAACATTTCCGGAGGTGTCCTGAGGCATGTCTGAGCAATGGATTTATTTGAACGGGCAATATGTGAAAAAAGAAGACGCCAAGATTTCGGTGTACGACCACGGCTTCCTCTATGGCGACGGCATTTTTGAAGGCATCCGCATCTACGGCGGCAATATATTCAGATGCCGGGAACACCTGGAGCGTCTCTACGATTCGGCCAAGTCGATCATGCTGAACATTCCGCTCAGCATGACGCAGATGGAAGACGCGCTCTGCGAGACGATCCGGCGGAACGGCCTGCAGGACGGCTATATTCGACTCATCGTCTCCCGCGGACCCGGCAATCTCGGGCTCGATCCGCTCCGTTGTCCGGAAGCGTTCGTCGTCATCATCGTAGAGCAGCTCGCGATCTATCCGGAGGAGGCATACCGGGACGGCCTGCGCTCGGTATCGGTCAGTCCGCGCCGCAATCTGCCGGACGCGCTCAATCCGAAGATCAAATCGCTGAACTACCTGAACAACATTCTCGTGAAAATCCAGGCGAACCTGGCGGGCGTCGGCGAAGCGATCATGCTCAACTCGCAAGGTTACGTGGCCGAGGGTTCGAGCGACAATATTTTTATCGTGAAAAGAGGCGCCGTCTACACGCCGCCGTGTTATATCGGCGCGCTCGAGGGCATCACCCGGGGCGCCATCATCGGGCTGTGCGCGAAGCTCGGGCTGCCGCTGCGCGAGGAGCCGTTTACGCTGCATGACGTCTATACGGCCGACGAAGTGTTTTTTACGGGGACGGCCGCCGAAGTCATCGCGGTGCGCGAGGTGGACGGACGCATCATCGGCGAAGGCCGCGCAGGGCCTCTGACCAGCCGGCTGCTGGACGAATTCCGCAAGATCGTTACAGTCGAAGGTGTCAAAGTATATGGATAAGTCGATCAAGAGACGGCGCTCGCGATGCGGGCGGCCGTTTTTTTAGTTACGGAAGCGACGAGGGTGTCGGGGAGTGCTGTAAGCGAGAAAGTGGGGTATTGGAAAGAGCCGTCGCTTTAAGCGAGAAAACCATCCATGCCGGAGAGACTAGAGTCGGATCTTGCTGTAAGTGACGAAAGCGCCGGGTCTTGCTGTAAGTGACGAAAGCTCGGAGCTTTACGGATGGTTGGCGGTCCCCAAAAGCTGCATTTGTGCAGGTATTTTCTATCGGCTCGTGCTATTTAGAGAAATTCCTGCAAATGTGCAGGTAAATGCAAAGCACAAGCTGAAAATCTGTCTGATCTAGGAAATAACTGCGCTTTTGCAGTTATTCTGTGCAAAAGGTTCGAAATCGGCAAAAAAGGATGTATATTTGCAGGAATTGCGGCGTCAATACGGCGCTGACGGCGATAAGCCGGCCCGTCGGAACGGCTGTTGGGCGAGCGCTGATAGGCATTCCGGGCGACGCCGGTTCGAATTCCACTGAAAATTTCCAATTGCGGAGCGAAACAGCATAAGTAATGCAAAAACGAGCCTGCTGAATCGCTTCTAAGGCTCGTTTCGCGTTCAAGGAGACATTGATATTTTAGTCCTCGCCAGAATCTATCATTTCTGAAGTTAGCCGTTACTTTGTAGCCTCCAATCCTTCCCTCATTTTTATTCTTGCTCATCGTCAGGATGCATTTACATATGCTTACAAAAGTGATATCATAATAATATAAAAATAAAATCAAAGTGAATGGGAGAGGCCGCTATGAAGGAAAAACGCGCTTGGCATATGAATGGATTTTTGGCTTTGCTGTTATGTCTGGCCTCGCTGGCAGGCGGTATCGCGCTAATGGTCATTGGAGGCGATCAAGCGGAGCCCGAGGGAGGTTTAATCGGTCTCGGCATCGCGCTGCTGCTGCTCGCCATGGTCATCCTAAGCTCGCTGACGATCGTACAGCCGAACCAGGCCAAGGTCATCACCTTTTTCGGAAGCTATATCGGCACGGTATCGCGCAGCGGTCTATGGATGGTGCTTCCGTTTACCGTCAAGAGACGAGTGTCGCTCAAGGTTCGCAACTTCACGAGCAATACCCTGAAAGTTAACGACGCGGAGGGCAATCCGATCGAGATCGGCGCCGTGGTCGTATTCCGCGTATCGGATACGGCCAAAGCGGTGTTCGACGTGGACGATTACGAACGGTTCGTGGAGCTGACGAGCGAGACGTCGATCCGGCACACGGCGGCCAAGTATGCTTACGACACGTTTACCGACGAGCCGGGCCAATCGCTGCGGGGCAATTCGGACGAGGTGGCTTCGGAATTGTCGGCCGAGCTGCAGAACAGGCTTCACGTTGCGGGCATCGAAGTGCTCGAGACCCGGCTGACCCACCTGGCCTATGCGCCGGAGATCGCCAGCGCCATGCTGCAGCGCCAGCAGGCCATCGCCATAATCGCTGCGCGGGCGAAGATCGTCGAAGGCGCCGTCTTTATGGTGGATGCGGCGCTGCGGCAGCTTGTAGAAAACGGGATCGAGCTCGACGCGGAGCGGCGCGCGGCGATGATCAACAATCTGATGGTCGCGATCGTGTCCGACCGTGCGGCGACGCCGGTCATCAACACGGGCACGCTGTACGGCTAAGGCTGCGCGGCGATGTCGTCCAAACCGAAGAAGGCCTATCCCCTTCGACTCGATCCCGAGATTTATGCCGCGCTCGAACGATGGGCGGCGGATGAATTCCGCAGCGTCAACGCGCACATGGAGTATCTGCTGCGGGAGGCGCTCCGCAAATCGGGCCGGCTGAAGAGCCGCCCCGAACCGCCGACGGAGTCGGACCAATCCTAGCGACGATAGTGGCCGGCGATCGCCGGCGCGCGAATAGGCGAACCGGAGCGATGCGTTCCGGTTCGCCTATGTTTTTTTGCCGAAGGGATGTCAAATGCCCAGCTCCTGCATAGGATGTAAGGATTGCGCGGGGGCGGCAGCCTGCACGCGAGAGTTCAGCCACCGGGAGGGAACCGAGTGAAGATCCATATCGCCAAAAGCGGTGACACGCTGTACAACTTGGCTAAGAAATACGGCTTGTCTCTTGACGAGCTGATCGCTGCCAACACGGACATCGCGAATCCGGACGAGATCGAGGTAGGCGCCAAGATACGCATACCCAAGCCGGGCCAAAAGCAGTACGAGATCGCTCAGGATTATACGATCCAGCAGGGCGATACGATGTGGAAGCTGTCGAAAACGTACCAAGTGCCATTGGCGGACCTGATCGCGGCCAATCCGCAGATCGTCAATCCGAGCGCGCTTTTGACGGGCCAAGTCGTGCACATTCCGAAGCTGCCTACCCAAGGCACGGGCGCATCGGAAGAAATGCAGCAACATCACCAACATCATGGCAAGCCGGAAACGGGCGCTATGCCTGCCGCCGGAGGAAAGCCGAACACGGCGGTCATGCCCGGTTCTATGGAAAAGCCCAGCACGGCAGTTCTGCCCGGCGCGACGGAGAAGCCAAGCACGGCTGTCATGCCTGCCGTGACCGAAAAGCCCAGCACGGCACCCGTGCCGGTCGTGCAGCCGCCGCAAGTCATGGCTCCGATCGTAGTCCAGATGCCCGAGCCCCCGCCGCCGGCGCCGACTGTGCATGAGCAATATCCGGTCTACATGACCACGTATCAGCAAACGTCTGACCTGTTCCTGCAAATGCCGCAGCCTGCCGTTGAAGCATCGACGGCGCCGGTCGGGTACGGTCACACGAGTTACGGGCACGGGCACGAAACGGTGTCCCCAGCCGCAACGGGACCAGCCGCGAATCAGGGATACGGCTACGGTCAAAGCCACAACGCCTTCGTCAGTCCCGCGACTTCCATGCCCTACAATTTTGGCGACGTCAGCCCTGCGACTGCCAAGCCGAATAGTTACAGCGCCGTTAGTCCGGCGAGCGCAATGCCGAATAGCTACAGCGCAGTCGGACCGGCGAGCGTCATGCCTAATAGTTATGGCGCGGTAAGTCCCGCCGCCGTACAAGGTTATAACGGTTACGGTACCGCCGTTTCCCCTGCGAGCATGCAGCCGTATGCCGGCGTGCCTTGCGGAGGCGGCATCGGACCGCTCGTGGGAGGCATACCCGCGTATCCGGGCCAGATCGGCGGACTTGAAGGGGGGATCCCCGGGCAAATCGGAGGCCTTGAGGGCGGCATTCCTGGCCAGCTTGGCGGGATTGAAGGCGGCATTCCGGGCAATCTGGGCGGCTTGAGCGGCGGTCTTCCCGGCAATCTGGGCGGACTCGAAGGCGGCATCACGGGGCACCTCGGTGGCCTCGAGGGCGGCATTCCCGGCCAGCTTGGCGGCATTGAAGGCGGCATACAGGGTAATCTGGGCGGCTTGAGCGGCGGTCTCCCCGGCTATCTGGGCGGACTCGAGGGAGGCATCCCGGGTCATCTGGGAGGACTCGGCGGCATGCAGACCGGATGGGGCCAGGCGCCATGCCATCCGTGCGCAGGAACGCCAGTCTCCCCTGCTGCGGCGATATCTCCGGTACACACGTCCGGTTACGGTTACCCGAGCGGCGTCATGCCGGTTCACACTGCCGTATCTCCCGTTTCAACGGGCTATGCCCCCAATGCTGTCTCACCGGGCGCGGTATCGCCGGCTGCCGTCGGTCCTGCCGCGAGTCCTTACGGCTATGGCTACGATCCGCGGTTCGCGCTGACGGCCGGCTACGGCGCGCAGCCGTTCGCGACCGAATACTCGCTGCCTTACCGGGACGGCTTCGGCTTCGTCCAGTATCCGCTGGCCGGCGGCGCCATCGACGCGGCCAACAAGGATCTGGCGTATGCAACGGCGGGGAGCGATGCGGAAAACGATGAGGAAAGCGACCGTTTCGCGGACGAAGGCGATTCGGAAATTGAAGCCAAGCCGAAAATCGGCGTCGCCAAGACGGCCCGTTCATCCGCTCAGCGGCAAGGAACGGCGAGTTCCGGCACGGGATCGGCCAAGCGCGTAGCGTCTTCCTCGGCCGGCAAAAATCAGGCGCGCGTAGCGTCCGCCCCCAAGAGCCGGAAGAGCCTTCCTTGGATCAAGTGGTAAGCCTTGATGCATAACCCGACGAGCCCGGGATCACAATAGGGTTAAAACGGAAAAGAAGGGATCCCGGTGCTCGGAAATCGGATTCGCCATTGGAAGAAGCGATTAAAGCGCAACAAGCGTCTGGCATGGTCCCTCGGAATATGGGCTGCCGCCGTATTGACGGCGGCAGCGGCGCTGGCCGCAGTCCAGCCCCGTTTCGAGCGCGCGGAGCGTCAAGACGGCGCCATGATGGACGCCGAGGCCGTATGGCTTGACAAGCGGTCTTCGCTCCTGTCGTTTGAAGGCCCCGATTCGGAACGGGGGCGGGCCATCTCCGCGCTCGCCGGCCTCGAAGGCAAAGTCGAGGTTGTGCTGCAACGCATGTACGTATGCGGAGAGGAGATCCGGCGGCTCGGATCGTTCTCTTCGACGGAAGCGATGGACTTGCTCAAGGCCCATCGGGAATGGACGGCGACGCTCCAGGACGCGGACAGGCTCGTCATGCGGGAATCGGTCGACGACCTTTCGGCGTCCTGCAAGGCATCGGCGCGAATCGGTCTGGACAGGGGCGGCAATCTCTCTTTGTTCGACGGACCCGTGAAAAAAGACAAGGTCATCCGGACTTTTTTTCACATGGACGTCAAGGCGCTGGAGAGCGGATTGTCGTCCGAGGAGCTGCGAAGACTGCAGGAGGGCTTGCCTGTAGGCGAAGGAAACGACTATCACCAAGTCGTGAGCCGTCTCGGCGAATACGCGGACAAACCGGTAAACACCGGCAACGCGGCCGAATAGCCAGGCTGCCGGCAGGCGGCAGCCACGAAGCGCTGGAGCGTTCGCTCGAGCGCTTTTTTATTGTGTTGGCCGGCTGTTCGGCTTTCTGTTCTCATCCCCGTTTTCAAATGGTATAATCAAGTAGTCTGTCAGTAGATACAGGAAGCGGGGAACCCTCATGCGGGTACTCGGGATCGACCCCGGCATTGCAATTATGGGATTCGGATTCATCGACAAGATCGGACATCGTCTCGTACCGGTACAGTACGGGAGCATCCAGACGACGCCGGACACGGCGCAGGAGGTCAGGCTTCAGCAGATCTACGAATCTTCCTGCAAGCTTCTGGACCAATACCAGCCGGAGACAGTCGCGGTCGAAAAGCTATTTTTCAACAAAAACGTAACGAACGCATTCAGCGTCGGCCAAGCGAGAGGCGTACTGATGCTGGCGGCCGCGCAGCGCGGCATTCCGATCGGCGAGTACACGCCGATGCAGGTCAAGCAGTCGGTCGTCGGATACGGCGGCGCGGAGAAGAAGCAGGTCCAGGAGATGGTGAAGCGCCTGCTCGGACTCGCGACCGCGCCCAAGCCGGACGACGTGGCGGACGCGCTGGCCGTCGCGATCTGCCATGCGCATGCGAGCGGCATGAGTCAATTGATGAACGGAGCGACGCGGCGGTGATCGATTATTTAAAAGGTTTTGTGGCGCATATCGAGCTCGAATACGTCGTGCTCGACGTGCGGGACGTCGGATACAGAGTGTTCACGCCCAATCCGTACGGCTTGGCGAGAAGCGAGGAGCAAGTGCAGCTCTACATTCACCATCACGTTCGTGAGGACGCGATCCAGCTGTTCGGTTTCACGACGCGTGAGGAACAGAGCCTTTTTCGCAAGCTGCTCGAGGTATCGGGCATCGGGCCGCGCGTGGCGCTGGGCGTGTTGGCGGGAGGGCGGCCGGAGTCGGTCGTCGCGGCGATCCAGCAGGAGAATCTGACATTTTTGACGAAGCTGCCGGGCATCGGGAAAAAGACGGCGCAGCGCATGGTGCTCGACTTGAAGGATAAGCTTGGTTTTTCATACGATGCGGCGGGCCTCGGTTTGTTTGCGACGGAGCCCGTCTCGCTGCCGGACGACGGCCATGCGTCGTGGTCGGCGGCGAGAGAGGCGCTCGCGGGCCTAGGCTATCGGGATGCGGAGCTGGACAAGGCCTGGATGGCGCTCAAGGACAGGATCAAGGCCGAGGACTCGCCGGACGTGCTTATGAAGCTCGCGCTTCAGCAGTTATTTACCGGTTGAGGAGCGGAAAGGGGGACGCGTAGGTGGAAGACCGCATCGTGACCGCTCATTTGATGATGGAGGACCGGCAGGCGGAGCTAAGCCTGCGTCCGCGGTATTTGAACGAATATATCGGCCAGTCGCAAGTGAAGGACAACATGAAGATCTACATCGAGGCCGCCAAGCTCAGGCAGGAGGCTCTCGATCACGTCTTGCTGTACGGTCCGCCCGGGCTCGGCAAGACGACGCTCTCGAACATTATCGCCAACGAGCTGGGTGTCAGCATTCGGACGACCAGCGGCCCGGCGATCGAGCGGCCCGGCGATTTAGCCGCCATTTTAACGAATCTGCAGGAAAACGACGTCCTGTTCATCGACGAGATCCACAGACTTCATCGCACGGTCGAAGAAGTGCTGTACCCCGCGATGGAGGATTTCGCGCTGGACTTCGTCATCGGCAAGGGACCGAGCGCGCGGTCGGTGAGGCTGGACCTGCCCAAGTTTACGCTGATCGGCGCGACGACGCGCGCAGGATTGCTGTCCGCGCCGCTGCGCGACCGGTTCGGGGTCGTCAGCCGTCTCGAGTTCTATAACGAGGACGAG
Organism: Cohnella sp. GCM10012308; assembly: GCF_042649185.1. NCBI lineage: Bacteria > Bacillati > Bacillota > Bacilli > Caryophanales > Paenibacillaceae > Cohnella > Cohnella sp. GCM10012308. Next base: position 38,481 of record NZ_JBHRYU010000002.1, on the reverse strand, counting down.
CTGGCTTTTATCGTGTCGCGTACGAGCGATCTGCTCGGCGTGGACATTATCGGCGAAGCGTCGCGGGAGATCGCGCGCAGGGCGCGAGGCACGCCCCGCATCGCGAACCGGCTGCTCAAGCGCGTGCGCGATTACGCGCAGGTGCGCGGAGACGGCATCATCACCGAGCAGCTTGCGCACGAATCGCTCGAGCGCCTTCAGGTCGATCCGATGGGCCTCGATGCGATCGACCACAAGCTGCTTCATGCGATGATCTCCCGTTACAGGGGAGGACCGGTCGGCGTGGATACGATCGCTGCTTCGATCGGGGAAGAGAGCCAGACGATCGAAGACGTGTACGAACCGTACCTGCTCCAGATCGGTTTTCTGCAACGCACCCCGCGCGGTCGCGTTGCGACGCCCGCCGCCTATCGTCATTTGGGATTGCCGATGCCCGAGCAGCGGGCATGACGGCGGAGGCAGGCGCGGACAGTCAGCGAGTCCTGACCGTTTATTATGACGGCGAATGCAAGCTTTGCTTGACGGCCGTGGACCGGCTGCGACGATCGCGTACGAGATCCGAGCTGCGGTTCGTGCCGCTTCAAGCGGTGCCGGCAGGCAGCCTGGCAGGCGTTCCCGGCGCTTCCGGGGCGCCGGAAGCCGAAGCGGATGCGGGACATCTGTCCCAGATCCTCGTGAAGGACGAGACGGCAGGCAAGGTAACCGGCGGCGCAGACGCGGTTATGCTCCTGCTAAGAGACATGCCGGGACTGGCTTGGCTTGGGCGGTTAGGCGCCCTGCCGGGACTGAGGCTGCTCAGCGCCGCCGTCTATCGGCTCGTCGCGAAGTACAGGTACAGGTTGTTCGGAAGAAGCGACGCCTGCGAGGACGGCTCCTGCAGGACGATCGTCACAGACCAAGATGGATCACACGGAGGATCGAGATGACTAAAATGAATCGCCGGATCGCGCTGGGCGCTTCCGCCGCGGTCCTGCTGGCATGGGCTGGAGCGGGCGGAACGGCGGCGGATGCCGCCCTCGTGCCCGATACGATACGCGTTGGCCTGTTTCTGGACCTGGGGTCCAAGTATCAATCCACGACACCCGTCGCGACCCTCGTATCCGCGGGCGGACTTGGACTGTCCTGGGTCGGCGGACAAGGAAAAGCGGACTATCCGGCTCCCGGCGGCACCGTTCGGTTCGCGGTCGACGCTTATCGGGCGATGGTGCTCGAGACGTCGGATTTTTCCGCTGCGCAGACGGTCCTCAAAAAAATTCAAGCTTCCTCCAAGGCGGGTTTCGTGACCAAGCTGACGAAGAAGGGAAAGACCGTCTATCAAGTGTCGGAAGGCGTCTATAGCACGGCGGCCGCAGCGCAGTCGGCACTGTCGAAGTGGGCATCGGCGGCGGGCGGACAGACCTCGCTCACCCCCGCGTATGTGGCAGGTCCGCTTGCCGTCGAGGCCGGCCCGTACGCCGGCGCGAGCGAGGCGTCTGCAGCGGCTCTGCAGCTCGGCAATGCGGGCTTCGACGCCTTCGTTGCGATCAAGCCCGCTGCAGACGGAGCGGCTTATGTCCTGCGCATCGGACAAGCCGCCAGCCAGGCCGAGCTCACGAAGATCCAGGCGGCCGTTGCAGCCGCCGGCTTCTCGGCTAAGCTGCCGGCGGCGAGCTCCGCCTATGCCGTCATCCGGGACGATGTCACGTACACGGCGTCCGCGACGAATTCCGCTCCGCTGTATGCCTTGCCGGCATCGGGCGGCACCGCGCTGCAGGCTGACGTTCAGAGCGACGGCAACATCCAGGTCGTCGAGCGCAGCAAAAATAAATACCGCGGCAGCATGCAGATCAGCGTGCTGAACAACAATCTCGCAGTCGTCAACGTTGTCGGACTCGAGCCGTATTTGTATTCCGTCGTCGGCGCCGAAGTCGGCTCCAGCTGGCCGGCAGAAGCCCAGAAGGCGCAGGCGGTCGCCGCCAGGTCGTACGCGCTCGCGGGCGGCGTGACCTATCAGATCGCCGACGTCGTCGACAATACGTACAGCCAGGCTTACAACGGGCTCGGCTCGGAGAACGCGAACTCGACCGCCGGCGTGCAGGCGACGGCCGGCGAAGTGATGACGTACGCCGGCAAGATCATCACCGCCATGTTCGGCGCGAGCGCAGGCGGCGTTACGGCGGATCCGCTCGAATATGCGGGCAACGCGATTCCTTACTATGCCGGAGCGGTCAAAAGTCCGGACGACGGCATTCAGAAGGGCAAGCTCGACTGGTACCGCGTCGCGCTCGATTCGGGTACGGTCGGCTATATCCGCAGCGATCTTCTAGCCGACAAGGGCCAAAAAAACGAAGCGGGCCTCGCCATGCTCACCGTGACCGGAGACAACGTGCAGGTTCGCCCGAGTCCGCGCGTGCAGACCGACGTCCAGCCGGTCGCTTCCGTCAACGCGGGCACGCTCGTGCTGTCTCTCGGCAAGACGCCGGAATATACGAACAACAGCTGGGTCGAAGGTCCGCTCGCCGCGGACAAGCTGCTGGTGACGATCAACGCGAAGCTGACCGACAAAAACAAGATTCAAGGTCCGCTTCGCACGCTCGAGGTGTCGGAGACCGGCGCGTCCGGGCGAGCGGTCCGTCTCAAGGCGAACGGGACCACCGTCCAGCTTTACGGCGACAGCTGGCGCAGCGCGCTCGGCGGCGTCAAGAGCACGCTTTTCAAGATCGACGAGACCGCGCGCGCGACGATCGTCGGCGCGAACGGAACAAGCCGGGAGGTGCCGGACGGTACCGGTTCCCTTCAGGTGCTCGGCGGCGACGGCACCGTTCGCTCGCTCGATTCGGCCGGCGGCAACGCCGTCGTTCTTAACGGATCCGGCCAGGTCCGCGCGGTGACCGCTTCGCCCCAATTCATCGTGACGGGCACCGGCTACGGCCACGGGCTCGGCATGTCCCAATGGGGAGCGCTCGGGCTGGCGGAGCAAGGGTATGACTACAAGAGCATCCTGCAATACTATTATAAGGATATTAAGATCGAGAAGGATGGCGCTTCATGAACGTCGGCGATTACGATTTTGAACTACCCGAACGGCTGATCGCGCAGACCCCGTTGTCCGACCGGACTTCTTCCCGTTTGCTCGTCCTTCGCAAGGAGGGCGGACGGGTCGAGCACCGTTCGTTCAAGGATCTCGCAGAATACCTCGTCCCGGGAGATACGCTCGTCCTGAACGATACGAAGGTCATTCCGGCCAGATTGTTCGGACGCAAAGCGGACACGGGCGCGAAGGCCGAAGTACTGCTGCTCAAGGCGCTCGGCGACGATCGCTGGGAGGCGCTCGTGCGGCCGGGCAAGAAGCTTCATAAAGGCGCCGTACTGCATTTCGGAGAAACCGAAGATTCGTTGAAACCGTTGCTGGCCGCCGTCGTAGAAGAAGAAGGCGAAATGGGCGCGAGAACGATCCGTTTTCAGTATGACGGCATTTTTAACGAAATTCTCGATCGGCTCGGCGAGATGCCGCTTCCGCCGTACATCAAGGAGCGGCTGGACGACCGGGACCGATATCAGACGGTCTATGCGAAGAACGAAGGCTCGGCCGCCGCGCCGACCGCCGGCCTCCATTTTACGGAGGACCTTCTGGAGGAGCTTCAGAGATGCGGGATCGCGGTCTGCCGCGTGACGCTGCATGTCGGACTCGGCACGTTCCGTCCGGTATCGGTCGACAATGTGCTCGAGCACAAGATGCACGAGGAATGGTACGGCGTGGACGCGGAAAACGCGGCTTTGCTCAACCGGGCCAGGCAGGCGGGCACGCGGATCGTCGCGGTAGGAACCACTTCGGCGAGGACGCTGGAGACGCTCGGACAACGATTCGGGGATCTGCCTATCGAGGCGTGCAGCGGATGGACGGGCATTTTTATTTATCCCGGCTACCGGTTCCGCCTTGTCTCCGCGCTGCTCACGAACTTCCATTTGCCCAAGTCGACGCTGGTGATGCTGGTCAGCGCGCTCGCCGGCCGCGAGGCCGTTTTGGCGGCCTATCGCGAAGCTGTCGACGCCGAGTATCGTTTTTTCAGCTTCGGCGATGCGATGTTCATTACTTAGACGACTACAGCGCATTAGACAAGAAGGGACCGATCGAGAACAATGCCCGCTATTACTTACGAACTGATCAAGACCTGCGCCCAGACGGGCGCAAGGCTCGGACGCGTCCACACGCCGCACGGCGTCATCGATACGCCTACCTTCATGCCGGTCGGGACGCAAGCGACCGTCAAAGGGATCAGCCCCGAGGAGCTCAAGGATTTGAACGCCCAGATCATCCTGAGCAATACGTACCACCTGTTCGTCAGGCCGGGCCACGAGCATGTCCGCGCGGCGGGCGGCTTGCACAAGATGATGAACTGGGACCGTCCGATTCTGACGGACAGCGGCGGCTTCCAGGTGTTCTCGCTGGCGCAGATGCGCAAGATTACCGAAGAAGGCGTCACCTTCCGTTCGCATCTGAACGGCGACAAGCTGTTCCTGTCGCCGGAGGTGGCGACGTCGGTGCAAAATGCGCTCGGGCCGGACATCATGATGGCATTCGACGAGTGTCCGCCGTACCCCGCAGAGTATGCCTACGTCAAGCAGTCGACGGAGCGTACGAGCCGGTGGGCCGAACGATGCCTCAAAGCGCATGCAAGGCCGCACGACCAAGGCTTGTTCGCCATCGTTCAGGGCGGCATGCACAAGGACCTTCGCGCGCAGAGCGCCGCGGATTTGACTTCCCTGGATTTTCCGGGCTATGCTATTGGAGGCCTCAGCGTAGGCGAATCCAAGGAAATCATGTACGAGGTGCTCGACCACACGGTACCGCTGCTTCCTTCGAACAAGCCGCGCTATCTGATGGGCGTCGGTTCGCCGGATGCGCTCGTCGAGGGCAGCATTCGCGGCGTGGACATGTTCGACTGCGTGCTCCCGACCCGGATCGCCCGCAACGGCACGCTCATGACGAGCGAGGGCCGCGTCGTCGTCAAGAACGCCAAGTACGCGGAGGACTTCGGTCCGCTCGATCCCAAGTGCGACTGCTACGCTTGCCGGAACTACTCGCGGGCTTACGTCAGGCACTTGATCCGCGCGGACGAGATGTTCGGGCTTCGGCTGACGACGATTCACAACCTGCATTTCTTGGTTAATCTCATGAGCCAGGTCCGCCAGGCGATCCGCGACGACCGTCTCGGCGATTTCCGCGACGAGTTTTTCGAAGCGTACGGCATGGCGACCAATGAGAGCGGCTTTTAAGATTTTTTAAAGACGAGAGGGGAGGTAATACTATGTGGTTAGCAACTGAAGGCTCCGGAAACGGCAATCTCTTGATGTCGCTGGCGCCGTTTCTGCTTATGTTCGTCGTTTTCTACTTCCTGCTTATCCGTCCGCAGCAGAAGAAATCGAAGAACCGCAACTCGATGCTCCGGGCCCTTGCCAAGGGTGACAAGGTAACGACGATCGGCGGACTGCACGGCACGATCGCCGAGATTACGGACGATACGATCGTACTGAAGGTCAACGACGCGACCAAGCTTACGTTCGATCGTTCCGCGATCAACAACGTCGCGGCGCGCGCGACGGATTCGAAAAGCGAAAAGTAAGAACGAAGCAAAAAGACAAGACCCCGGATCGTGAGATTCGGGGTCTTGTCTTTTTGGCCTTGCAGACCGATTTTATCGTCGATGATCTGCAGCATAGGGCCTGCCGATGAGCCAGCAATCGGAAGAGGCTATGCGTACCTTCCTGATTCGGAGGGAGGCGATTTGGGGACAGGCAGGCACGGTTTCGGTGTATCGGGCGCAATTTCGCAAGTTTAACAGGGGGGCCCAAAACCTGCTTTTATACATGTATTTTCTTCCGATTCACGACGCTTGAAGAAATACCTGCAAATGTGCAGGTAAATTCAAAGCATACGCCGGAAATTGGGCCTACGAAGGAAAATAAATGCATATTTGCATCTTTTTTGCTGAGATATGCATGCGTTAAAGGAAAAAGATGTATATTTGCGGGCATTAGCAAAAAATAGAACGGTGCAGACGACAATCGACTGAGTCATCGGAACGGCTGTCGGCTGACAATCCGGAACGCTATTGGCTAGCCATTGGGGCAACTGTAGAATGACTTATCGGAACGGCTATCGGCTAGGCGATTGGAACAACGTTCGGCTGAGCCATCAACATACGCTTCGCGTGAAATCGAGCTTCGGCTATCCGCCAAACGTAAAAGGACCGTCAGGGTGGATCGCTCTGACGGTTTCTTCTTTTGCGTTTAAGAATCCGTCAGCCGCGAAGGCGCCAGCTTTTGGAGCTCTTCCTTCTGGAGACGGGGCTGACGCCTGCGACGAATCGCCGAGCGATCCAACCAAGCGCCTACTTTAAGGCCGATGGCAACCACGACAGACGCAAGGACGACACCTGCGAACATGTCGGTCGCCCAGTGGATGCCGAGGTAGAAAATGGAAAAAACGATAATGGAGGCGTTCGCGACGCCGAAGATCGCCCAGCGCTTGCTGCCGGAGCGGAGCGCCAGAAGCGCCATCGTCACGGAGATGGATGTATGCAGGCTCGGGAAACAATTGTCTAGGCCGGACAGGTGCCGATACTGCGTCTCGAAGCTCGGAAAAGCATCGAGCATTAGAAAACGAATATTCGTCGACGCGGACCATGCCTCATGGACGGGGACGAACAAATAGAACGGGACTGCGACCAGATAATTGAGCAATAGGGCGACACACAGGGCAATATACAGTTTATCCTTGCCCGCGCTAACATAGTAGATCAGCGAAGCGATCATAAATCCCTGGAAAACGACGAGGTAAAAAAAAGCGCAAAAGAACGTGAGCGAAGGGGATTCGAGTGCCCGCTGCAAAGCGCCCTGCCAACTGCCTTCCCAGCCTACGAGTAAACGGGTGAGATCGCGGGGGATAGGCAAGGCATCTTCAAGGTTCAGTTCGAACTTGTTGAGCGCCATGATCAGAAGCAACGACAAAAACAAAATCAGGAGTTTGGGAGAGCGATACAGCTTGAGAACGAAGGCGGCCGCAGCGGCAAAGGGCTGCCTCGCCGTAGCATAAGTTACGAGGAGCGCTACCGTGACGGCCGTAAGCGCGGATATCATCTTCATACTGCCGAATACGATCAATTCTTTCGCTCCTTACTGCTAGAAATCATTGTATCAGTATAACACAATTGCCATATTTCTAACGTATGGGAACGGTATTATTTTTTTATCACAAGCGCCTCGAGGATCCTCCGGCGCCCGAGTTGACGCCCAACATGCCTCCGAAGGCGCCAGCCAGCGCCGCGATCAGTCCGAGCAGTCCCATGCGGGAATCGAAGCCGATATCCTGGGAGAGGAAACCGATGACCACGACCGCAATAGCGTATAGCAGACCTGTGACGGCGCCAATGTACCAACCGCGCTTCCCGGACCTTTTGGCTGCCGTAAACCCGCCTGCGAGGCTGGCCGCTCCGTGAACGCCGAATACCCAGTACAGGAGCTTCGTTTCCGGCATCGAGGAGCTGTAAAGCAGGACCGACAATGCAAGCGTGCCCAGACCCAGCCAAATAAACGCCCAGACAAAGCCCGCGACCAGGGGGGATGCGATGCGAATGCCGGATACGCGAACGGGATTCATATCGATGCACTCCTTTGAATTCAAACGATTTGTACCATTGTATGGGCTTGTACCCGCGTCTAGTACTCGGGGATGCCGATAATTTCCGCAGGTGGGACCGTATCGCGCGAAGGAAGCCCGGTGAGACTACTGTCTCAGACCCGAATCCGATATCCGGCAAGGGAGGAACAGCAACGTGGAATTGACTGCGATAACGATTCGGACGCTGCTCATGTACTTATTCGTATTTCTTATTCTGCGGTTGATGGGAAAACGCGAGATCGGAAAGCTGTCGGTATTCGATCTCGTCATCTCGATCATGATCGCGGAGATCGCCGTCATCGCGATCGAAGCGCCGAGCCGTCCCATCCTGTACGCAGCCGCGCCAATGGCCGTACTCGTCATTGTGCAACTGATCGTGTCCAGTCTCACGCTAAAAAACCGCAGGCTCCGCCTTTGGTTCGAAGGCAGGCCCAGCGTCATTATAAGCAAGGGCAATTTGAATTGGAAAGAAATGAAGAAACAGCGCTACAGTCTGGACGATCTGATGATGCAGCTTAGGGAAAACAGAATCGACCACGTCGCGGACGTCGAGCTTGCCGTACTCGAATCGTCCGGCAAGCTGTCCGTCATCATGGCCGACAAGCCAAAGCCCGAAGCGGCGCCCCCCGTAGAGGAACCAAGGCCAAAAGTTCGATACGGATTGCTCCCGCTTCCGCTTATCATGGACGGGCTCGTGCAGGACGAAAGCCTGGAGCGCATCGGCAAAAACCGGTTCTGGCTCCGGCAGGAGCTACGGCGGGAAGGCGTTAAGGAATTTAAGCAGGTTGCTTTCTGCAGCCTGGATCACAAGGGGCGGCTCTATATCAATCGGAGAACGTAAGCGGAGCGGTTATTTGAAAAAGCGTCCGAGTATGGGGATTCTGGCGGCGTCGTGCCTGTCGATGAGTCTCATCGCCATCAGAAGGAGCAAGTACGCGACGAGCGACACGATTCCTGCAGCCAGCAGATCCAGCCAGACGCCGGGAAGCTTGCCCATATTCCATATCCAGAGCGCGATCGCGCCCATTATGGTCATGGCCGCTCCAATCTTGAGAAAATCGCCGGGGAGCAAACGGACGCCCGTCAACCGCACGACGCTGATCCAATGCAGCAGCGTGACGAGCGCCATGTTGGCGCCGATGGCGATGACGGCGCCGCGAATCCCAAGCTCCGGCTTGGACGCCAGCTGAACGATCAAGATCAGCTTCACCAGCGCTCCCGCGAACGTATTGAACAGGGCCGTGCCCGGACGGTCAAGCGCCTGAAGCGCAGCCTGCAGCGGCGCCTGCATGTACAAAAACACAGCGGCGGGAGCGAGCAGGCTCAGCAGGGCGCCGGGTTCGGGGTCTCCATAGATGAGCCCGCAGATCGGGCGACCGAACAGCGCCATGAGTATGATAAAAGGAGCGCCCGTCACGACAGCCAGACGCATCGATTGATGCAGGCGCTTCTGGATGGCTGGCCTGTCGCCTCTGGCGGCAGCCTCCGACAGCGAGGGCACGAGAGACGTCGCCAGCGAAAAAGTGAGCGAGCCGGGCAGCAGCAGCAGCGGAATGACCATGCCTTGCAGAATGCCGTATTGGGCCGTGGCCGCGGCGGTGGCAAGTCCGGCGGCGATCAGTGCGCGGGCCGTTAGAATCGATTCGAACAAGTAGGACAAGGAGCCGATCATCCGGCTGCCCGTGACGGGCACCGCGATCCGCAGCAGCGCGCGCGCCCGGGTTTCCTTTGCCGAGGTCGGGGCAGGTAATTTTTCGAGCGTCGCGGGCGCAGCCGAATTTGAAGTCGCGCCTTTGTTTACTCCGCGTCCGCGGGTTTCTCCCCGCAAATGCATCCACAATGCGGCGAGGCCCGCCAGCTCTCCTGCGCCAGTTCCGATCATCGCTCCTGCCGCGGCAGCCTCAAGTCCCCAAGGCAAAAACATAAAGGCGAGCGTTAACGAGAGTACGATCCGGATCACCGTCTCGACCGTCTGGGAGACCGCGGTCGGCAGCATGTCTTGCTTGCCCTGGAAGTAGCCCCGCCAGATAGAAGACACGGCAACAAGCGGGATGACCGGGATAATAGCCAAAAACGCGGTATGAACCCTCGGGTCGGTCATCAGGCTGGACGAGATCCAGTCCGAGAGCGCAAAGCACAAGCCGCATACGATCAAGCTGGCAGTCATTGCGATGGACAGCGCCGTCCGGCGGATCCGGACCGCTTCCTCCGCGTCCCCGCGCGAATCGGCGGCAGCTACGAGCTTTGCCACCGCCAGCGGCAACCCGCCGGTAATAATCGTCAGCACGACGATAAAAAAAGGGAATACCAGTTGGACGAGCCCCACGCCTTCGGCGCCGATCAGCCTTGGCAGCGCGATCCGCGGCACGAAGCCGAGCAATCGGTTGAGCAGACCGGCGGCGAGCAGGATCATGGCTCCTTGGATAAAGGTTTGTTTGCGCGGCGACAAGGTTCATCCCATCCTTCGCTCTTCGGATCGACTTCTTCTCAAGCATATGCGGGGGCTGTCCGCAATCATGCCAAGCCGTGCCGGACAAGGCGTGCAGGAATTCGGGGAGCGGCGGCGAAAGGTATAATAAATACAGCTGAATTAAAAAGCGTAACGTGCAATACGGCAAAGCAGCAGGCGTGAAGCAGGAAGGGGGAACTGCCGGTGACGGACGAGGTGCGCTTGGACGGCATGGACGAAGCCGAGTTGAACCGTACGATCAGGGAGCTTTGCGAGAGCAAAGCCGAAGAGTTCCGGATGATCGGCTACGAACAGGCGACGGGGCCCGAGATTTGGGAATGCGTGAGCGACAAATATCATAAAAAGGGAACGCCGGCGCTCCATGCGATCGTCAACGACATCCTGTCGCTGAAGGTGACGAACTTCATGAACTTTATTACGCTTAGCATCTATCGGGGAGAAAAAAGACGATAGATTCGATAGGCGGATCGGACGCATGCCAGCTATTGGATGCGGTCCGGCGGCTCCCTTTCGGGGAGCCTTTTTTCGTGCATATCATGATGTTTCGACAAATTGACTTCGCTTTGAGCGCGTAGGTATAATAGGAACATTGAGAATCGAAAGGGGTCGGCAATACCATATGAACCGGATGCTCGCTTTCGTGCTCGTGGTTCTCGTTTCGTTCGGCGTTATCGCGGCTACCAGCCCGTATTTGCTGGACAAGACGAAGCTCGGGCTCGATTTGCAAGGCGGCTTTGAAATTCTGTACGAGGCATCCCCTCTCTCCGGCACGGGCGAAGTCACCAAGGACTCGCTTAACAAAACGGCCGAGAGCATCAAGGACCGGATCGACAAGCAAGGCGTCGGCGAATCCGAAGTGACGCCGGAAGGCAAGAACCGCATCCGCGTCAAGATCGCTGGCGTGGCCAACGAATCCGACGTCCGCAAAATGCTGCAAAAGCCGGCTGTTCTGACGTTCCGCAGCGCGGACGGCTGCGCCGCTGACGCTGGCTATTGCAAGGTTGAATTACAGGGTGACGACTTTAAGGAGGGCGCGGCAAAGGTCGAATACAACCAGCTGCGGGAACCGCTCGTCGCCATTCAAGTTAAGGACAAGAAGAAATTCGAAGATATCTCGAGCAGGCTCGTGGGCAAACAGCTCGCGATCTATCTCGACGAGGACCTGCTGTCCGATCCGACCGTTCAAGGCGTTTTTACTGACGGTACGGCCACCATTTCCGGCCAGCCGACTCCGGCAGCCGCCAAAGAGCTGGCAGACACGATTAATCTCGGCGCGCTCCCGCTTAAGCTGACGGAGAAGTATACGCAGAGCGTAGGCGCTACGCTCGGCAAGAAGTCGCTTGAAGAGACGCTGCTCGCAGGCATCATCGCGTCTATCGCCATTTTCGTATTTATGGTCGTGTTCTATCGGCTGCCGGGCGTCATCGCAGGCTTCTGCTTGCTCGTATTCGTCTGGCTGCTGATCGCCGTTTTCTGGCTGATGGGCGCTACGCTGACGCTGCCTGGCATCGCGGCGTTCGTGCTCGGCATCGGCATCGCGGTCGACTCGAACATCATCACGGCCGAACGGATCAAGGACGAGATCCGTACGGGCAAGAGCATCGCGTCTTCGCTGCGGTCCGGCAACAAGAACAGCTTCCGCACGATCATCGACGCGCATATCACGAACATTATCGCCGGCGCCGTGCTTTACTTTATCGGCCAAGGCTCCGTCAAGGGCTTCGCGGTCGTGCTGCTCGCGTCGATCATCTGCAACATCGCGACCAACATCTTCCTGCCCCGCTACTTGATGCACCTGCTCGTGAAGAGCGGCAAGTTCAACAAAGTCGGCTACTATGGCGTAAAGGAGAGTGAAATCCGTGCGCTATAAGTTTCACGACATCGACTGGATCAAGTGGAGCAAGCCCTTCTTCATCGCTTCGCTCGTCATCGTACTGATCGGCATCTTGTCGCTCTCCATCCGGGGACTGAACTACGGCATCGACTTCCAATCGGGCACGTCCGTGGACATCGCCGTCACCAAGCAGGTGAATGGAGACGACGTCAAGGCGTTCCTCGAGAAGGAAGAACTCGGCGAGTATCATCTGACGACCGCCGCCGAGCGTCTCTCGATCCGGTTCAAGATTGCGCTGACGGAAGCCCAGCAAACCAAGCTCGAATCGGACTTTAAGTCGCAGTTCGACGACAAAGCATCGTTCGAGAAAAATATCGTCGACGTCGAGATCGCCAAGGAACAGCAAACGAATGCTTTGCGCGGCATCCTGATCGCTTCGCTCGGCATTATCATCTATATCGCGATTCGTTTCGAATGGCGGTACGCAATCTCGTCGGTTATCGCGCTTCTGTACGACGCGTTTATCGTTATCACGCTGTTCTCGATCTTCCATCTGGAGGTCAACCTGCCGTTCATCGTAGCCGTACTCACCATCATCGGTTACTCGATCAACGATACCGTCGTCATCTTCGACCGGATCCGGGAAAACATGCGCTTCGCCAAGGTCAAGTCCGAAGCCGATCTCGCCAAGGTCGTCAACGATAGTATCACGCAGACGCTGACGCGCTCCATCAACACGGTCATTACCGTCGCCTTCGCCGCCGTCTGTCTTTTCGTTTTCGGCAGCGAATCGATCAAGATGTTCTCGCTCGCCATGATCTTCGGTTTGATCAGCGGCGCCTATTCCTCCATCTTCATCGCCAGCCCGCTCTGGTTCTGGATGAAGCGCAAAGCGAAGCCTGCCAAGCCCGTCAAGGCGCAGCCGGCGCCCTGACGCAACAAGGGAATAGAGGTGTATCGATAAGATGACTCAAAAAAGGACCGGCAAAACGCTGCATGGCATCAAGGTTTCCCTGCTCGGATTGCTCGTACTGTCGGTCTTCAAGGGTCTCGCAGGTTGGTTTACTGGCAGCAAGGCGCTGATGGCGGACGCTTGCCATTCGGCCGCCGACTTCGCGGCCGCCGTCAATTCTTATCTGCGTCATCGCCGGGCTATCGCGCCCCGGGGAGCCGCCGAGCGGCAGCGCGAAGCCGTGGCAGCCGTCGTCTTCGCGGCGCTGCTGCTGCTCGCCGGCCTCGAGATGGCCATCTCCTCGCTGCGCGCGATCGCATGGGGCCTGGACCGCGCGCCAGGCTGGGGAGCCGTCATCGTCATCGCGGGCAGCATGGTCGCCCGTGAAGCGTTGATCCTGTATAGACGCAGCTACGAGCACCGCATGGGATTGCGCCCCGAAGCTTCCCGTACGGATCGTTCGGACGTGTTCGCTTCGCTGACCGCACTGGTCGGCACGGCCGGCGCCATGACCGGTCATATGCTGGACCTGCCCGTACTGTACGTGCTCGATCCCGCAGCGGGACTCGTCATCGGCGTGTTCGTCCTCCGGATGGGATATCGGCAAGCGGCTTCCGCGATCGGCGCGGTCGAGCGCAGACCGATGGACGAAGTGGACGCGCAGACGCTGCTTGAAGTGGTGCAGCGAGTCGACGGCGTCGTTGCCGTCGACGAGATCAGAGCCAAGGAACATGGCCATTATGTAATCATAGACGTCCTTATTCGCGTGAATCCGCGCATATCGGTATTGGACGGACACGATGTCGCGCAGCGCGTGCGGCGGCAGCTGACCAAGCGGTTTCTGCACGTATCGGACGCAAGCGTGCGCGTCGAGCCGTACGATCCGGGTTATCCTTACAAATCGAATCACCAAGAAGAAGAAATGCCTACTTTAATTCAATAAATCGCTGTGGACTCCGCCGCCCAAGGCGGAGTCCACAGTGCTGTAAGGCAGAAAGGAGCGATTCCGGGTGAAATCCACCTATCGCTGGGTATTGGCGGAAGAAGACGACGAAGCGGCCGCCGCGCTCGGCGCGCAGCTTGGGCTGGCGCCGCTCGTAAGCCGTCTCCTCGTGTCGCGAGGCTATCGGAACGCAGGGGATGCGGAGCGTTTTTTGCATCCCGGACTCCGCGACTTGCACGATCCTTACCTGCTGCTCGGCATGGACCGGGCCGTTGCCCGCATTCGGCAAGCGATCGACGGCGGGGAACGCATCCGCGTATACGGCGATTACGACGCGGACGGCGTGACCTCGACGGCGCTTATGCACAGATTGCTCAGCCGGTTCGGCGCCGACTTCGATACATATATTCCGCATCGCAGCAAGGAAGGCTACGGTCTTAATCTGGCCGCGATCGACCGGGCGGCGGAAGCGGGCGTGAAGCTTATCGTAACGGTCGACAACGGAATCAGCGCGGTAGAGCAGATTGCCTACGCGGCAACGCTTGGCATCGATGTCGTCGTGACCGATCATCATGAGCCGCCTGCAGTTCTGCCGACAGCGGCGGTAGCTATCGTTAATCCGAAGCAGCCGGGCTGTCCGTATCCGTTCAAGGAGCTCACGGGCTCCGCGGTCGCGTTCAAGCTGTCGCACGCCATGCTCGGCGAACCGGATCTCGCGTTCGCGGACGTCGCGGCGATCGGCGTCGTTGCGGACTTGATGCCGCTCACCGGCGAAAACCGCGCGATCGTAAAGCTCGGGCTGGAAGAGATGAACGCGCGGCCTTCTCCGGGCATCAAGGCGCTGGCGCAAATTTCCGGCGCCGAGCCCGGGCGGCTCACAAGCGGCCGCATCGCATTCGGCCTTGCCCCGCGGCTTAACGCGGGGGGCCGGTTGGCCGAGGCGGACACCGCGCTGCGGCTGCTAATCACCGCCAAGCAGGACGAAGCCGAGATGATATCCGCCGAGCTGGATATGCTCAACCAGGAGCGTCAACAGCTCGTCGAAGATACGCTCGTCCAGGCGGATGCCGCTTGGCAGTCAATCGTCTCCGCGCATGGCGGCCTTGGCCCTGCGGTCATCGTCGTCGCGGGCGAAGGCTGGAACGCGGGCATCGCAGGGCTTGTCGCCTCGAAGCTCGTCGAGCGCTATTACAAGCCGACCGTCGTATTGGCGGCGGACGCTGCTACGGGCCTGTGCAAAGGCTCGGCGCGCTCGATCGAAGGCTTCGACCTGCATGCCGCGCTCACCGCTTGCTCGGAGGAGCTGGAGCACTTCGGCGGCCACAAGGCGGCCGCCGGCATGACGATGCGCACCGAGCGGGTAGCCGCATTGGGCGAGAAGCTGTCCGCGCTCGCGGATAGCTGGTTGTCGGCGGACGACTGGATCCCGCGCAAGAAAGCGGACCTCGTATGCAGGGCTTCCGAGCTGACGCTCGAAGCCGCCGAGCAGCTGCGCGCGCTCGAGCCGTGCGGCATCGGCAACCCCTCGCCGCGCTTTGTGCTGCGCGGCGCGGAGGTAATCGATGCCAAGGCGATGGGCAAAGAAAGCAGGCATCTGCGTGCGGTTCTGGGTCAGGGCGGCCGCAAGCTGGAGGCGGTATGCTTCGGCAGAGGCGCCGACTGCGGCGCCATGCTGGGGTGCGGAACGGCAAACGTGTTGGGCGAGCTGTCCGTGAACGAGTGGAACGGCAGCAAGCGCGTGCAGCTCATGCTGCAGGATTGGCAGTCGGCCGCGCTGCCCGTGCACGACCGGCGCAACGAGGCCGACTGGCAGCGTATCTTGCGGACGCTGGCCGCGGCGCAAGGCACGGCGAGCTTGCTCGCGGTCGCGTCGGGCGAGGCGGCGCTCTCCGAATTGCGCCAAGCGCACGGCGACGTTGCCGGGCTGCTTGTCGCGTCCTATGCGGAGGCGGCTGCAGCCGCTGCAGGCACGGAGAAGTTGCGTCTCGCGCTTATCGACCTGCCGGAGGCGGGAGACGGCCTCGAGGGGCTGCGAGGGCTGCTGACCGGCTGCGTCGTCGAGGAGATCCATCTCCTCACGGCCGGCCGCGTATCGGCCGGATCCCGCAGCCGGCCGACGCAGAGTGGACGCTTGCCGAGCAGGGAGCAGTTCGGCGAGGTATACGGTCTGCTCAAACGCAAGGCGAGCTGGATCGAGACGCCCGACGGATTTCTTCGCCAGGTAGCGGAGCGAACCGGCCGAACGCTGGCGGACGTGGTCATGATGCAAGACGTATTCGAGGAGCTCGGCTTCCTGAGGCGCAGCCGGGGTTCGGTCGAGGTTGTCGCCCAGCCGCCGAAGCGTCAGCTGGAGGAGTCCCCGAGATACCGCAAGGCGATGCTCCGGGCGGAGGCCGAAGCGCTGGGAGCGATGTCACCCGCCGAGCTGCGGAACTGGCTGCGCGCGCTCGCCGAAGGTAACGATGGCAAGCGGATGAGATCAAGTGTATAATGCAAGCTGGCGAACTTGTTTTGAAGGAGCGATAGTGAATGGATTTTAAACCATATATTCGAGTTATTCCCGATTTCCCCGTACCCGGGATCCGATTCAAGGATATTACGACCCTGCTTAACAATGGCGAGGTGTACCGCGCCGCGATCGACGAGCTCAAAGAACGCGTGAAGGACTGGGAGATCGACATTGTCGCAGGTCCTGAGGCGCGCGGCTTTGTCATCGGCGCGCCGCTCGCGCTTGCGCTCGGCGTCGGCTTCGTGCCGATCCGCAAGTCGGGCAAGCTGCCCGGCGAGACGGTTGAGGCCGGCTACGACCTGGAATACGGCAAGGACACGCTGGCCGTGCACAAGGACGCAATCAAGCCGGGACAGCGCGTGCTGATCGCGGACGACCTGCTGGCTACGGGCGGCACGATCGCTACGACGATCAAGCTCATCGAGCAGCTTGGCGGCGAGATCGTCGGCGCTTCCTTCCTGATCGAGCTGAGCTATCTCGACGGACGGGACAAGCTTAAGGGCGCACGACTCGAGTCGCTTGTCCAATATTAACCGAATATCGCGGCGATTCGCGGCATAGCTGCCGGGGCCGGACGTTCCGCCAGCCGGAGCGTCCGGCCTTTCTTTGAAGATCACAAAGTATGTATTGGGAAGGCCAAACTCGGAAAGGGAAGCGCGATTTCGGCGTTTCGTAGCCTTACGGAGGTTTGACGGGCCAAATAACTGCATTTGTACAGGTATTCTCAGCCGACGCGCGCCACCTGATGAAATCCCTGCAAGTATGCAGGTAAATGCAAAGCGCCGGCCGGAAATTCGGCTGACGGCGTAAAATAACTGCGCTTATGCAGCTATCTTGTTTAAACGGGGAGAGATCCGCAGAAATAGATGTATATTTGCAGGGCATTCGGCCAAAGAGCGACACTGGCGGCGATACGCCGGCTCGTCGGAATCGCTGTCGGCCGAGCTATCAATAAGCGTTCCTCGCAACGCCAGTTACGGATATTTGCCAAACTTGAATGGATCGTCAGGACGATCTGCCTCTGACGGTTTTTCCTAGTATCGTCCATGCCGTTTTCGCCGAGCCGAACGCTTCATCTTCAGCCGATCTTCAGCATCGCCTCAGAGGCGCTTCAGCGCCTCGAAGCATAATGGGAATACACGAATAGCGGGCAACGCAGAGGAGCGACATCGCGATGAATCCATTAAAAGGCATTCGTATTCTCGCCGTAGACGACGAACCGAACATTTTGCAATTTCTGGAGCTGGGACTGATCAACGAAGGCTTCGAGGTACAGACCGCGCCCGATGGCATGACGGCGATCAACCTGGCCAAAAGCTTCAAGCCGCATGTCGCCATACTCGATGTGATGATGCCCGGCATGGACGGCTTCGAGGCTTGCAAGCTGCTGAAAAAGACGGAGAACGTGGCTGTCATCATGCTGACGGCCAAGGACGAGGTAGACGATCGGGTCAAAGGGCTCTTGCTTGGCGCGGACGACTATATGGTCAAGCCGTTCAGCTTCGAGGAACTGCTGGCTCGCATTCATGCGAGGGTACGCAATCAATTTCCGCTCATGTCTGGCCAGGCCGTGTTCGGTCCGATCAGCATCGACGACCGTCGCAAGGAGATTAGCCTTAGCGGCCGAGTGCTGGAGCTGTCGCCGACCGAATACGAGCTGCTCAAGTATATGGTCATCAACCATGGCATCGTGTTGAGCAAAGCGCTCATTCTCGACAAGGTTTGGGGCTACGATTTTGGCGGCGATGAAAATATCGTCGAAGTATACATCCGCTCGCTGCGAGAAAAGCTCGGCGACAAGGAGCATCAGCTGATCCGCACGCTGCGCGGCGCGGGCTACAGGATCGATCTGCCATGAGGCGGGCGTCGGGGGGCTCCTCGCGCACGCAGTTGAAGGGCTCCCTGCGCCTGCAGCTGCTATCGCGGTCGCTGCTCGTCGTGGCGGTGCTGCTGGTGTTCATCGGCTTGTTCCAATACGTGCTCATGCGCAAGTTCACATACGAAAACAAAGCTTCGGCGCTCAGAAGCCAGATTTTGTCGCTGCCGCCGGATATCTGGCGTGACCGTCAAGGACACGGCGTCGGGGGTACGGACCGCTCGATCAAATTAGGATTCGGGCTAGGCGTCGGTAAACCGGAGGACAACGCGGCGAACGGAGCGGACGATTGGACGAACGGAGAAGCGGGGCAGTCGGACGATTCGGGCGAAATGCGCGGACGGTATTATGTTCCGGATGCGACCGTCGTCCTGATCGGAACCGATCTGAGCTTTACGACGTTGTCCGAATGGACGGACCAGGCCGAACCGCCGAGGCTCGCCGACGAGACGTATCAGGCAGTCATGAACAACGGAGAGAGCGAATCCAAAGGCGTGGATTACCGGATCGCCAAGGATGCCGAAGGCCGCGAGCAGCTCGTGGTGCTTCGTTCGCTCGGCAAGGACGGTCAGGGCTCCGGCGTTATCCAGATCAGCACAGGCACGGAAGAGCTTAAAAAGACGCTGAACGGCCAGCTGTTGATGTTCGGCGGACTCGCGCTGCTGGCGTTGTTCGCAGGGCTGCTCACGCTGCTGCCCGTGCTCCGGCGCACGCTCACACCGCTCTCCGAATTGGTCGACAAGGTCGAACGGATCGATGCGGGCAATCTGGACGAACGATTCCCGGCTATCGCGAAGCCGGTCGAGATCGGCCGGCTGTCCGCTTCATTCAACGGCATGCTGGCGCGGCTGGACGAAGCGTTCGAGACCGAGAAGGAAGCGAAGGAGCATATGCGGCAATTCGTAGCGGACGCCTCGCATGAACTGCGCACGCCGCTGACTTCGATTCACGGCTTCCTTGAAGTGCTGCTGCGGGGGGCATCGAGCAATCCGGAGCAGCTCGAGCGCGCGCTTCGCAGCATGCACGGCGAATCGGAGCGCCTGCGCAAGCTGGTCGGGGACCTGTTGATGCTGGCGAAGCTCGATCAGCGGAGCGGCGTACATGCCGTCCGGGGCAATCTGAGCGACACGCTGCGCGAGATGGAGCCGCAGCTGCGAATGCTGGCCGGCGCCCGCGAGGTCGGTTTTTCTTTGCCGGAAGGCATGTACTGCCTGTACGATCCGGATAAAATCAAGCAGGTCGTGATCAATTTATTCCACAACGCCGTACAGCACACGGACGGCGACGGGGGAGCGGTATCGCTCTCGATCCATCGCGCGGGCGGCTTCGTGAATCTCGATGTCGACGATAATGGCTCGGGCATCGATCCTGCTCATTTGCCTCACGTATTCGACCGGTTCTACCGCAGCGACTCTTCCCGTACGCGCAAGTACGGGGGCGCCGGACTCGGCCTCTCGATCTCCAAGTCGATCGTCGACGCGCTCGGCGGCGGCATCGCGGTAGCGAGCGAGCCCGGCCGAGGCACGACCTTCACGATTCGTTTGCTTGAAGCGTAATTGGAGTTCTATATAGAGTCTCATGGCCTCGGTTGATAGCGAGTCCTTGCGATGTCTAATCAAGAGAACTGCCATCGATCAAAAAAATTAAACAAGGATGAAGCGGGTAATGCCGGCTTCATCCTTGTTTGCTTTTTGCGCTCAAACCGATCTCCAACAAGGACCTTTGCAGGCCGTCATTCTTCAGGCAATCTTCAGCCATAGCTCATGAAGCGCTCAGTCCGAGTTAAGGGAGCATTCAGAACCGCCTTCTATAGTTAGGGGCATGGGCTATCGTCGCGGAAGAGTGAAGGCATGACATCCGAAAAGAAATCGAAGCCGCGACGCGTGCAGAACGCCGCCGCTCTCGGCGCGATCGCGGCGTTAGCGTCATTTTTGAACATTTATCGCATCTGGCAGGACGAGACGGGCAATGCGTACTATACGGCAGCGGTCACTAGCATGCTTCAAAGCTTCAAGGCATTTTTCTTTGCTTCGCTCGACGCGGGCGGATTCGTAACCATTGACAAACCCCCGGTTACGTTTTGGGTGCAGACGCTGTTCGCCGCCGTATTCGGCGTCCGCGGCTGGAGCGTCATCCTGCCGCAGGCGCTGGCCGGCGTCGGATCGGTATTGCTCATGCATGCGCTGGTCAGGCCGACCTTCGGAAGGGCAGCCGGCCTTATTTCCGCGCTGGTGATGGCCGTCACGCCCATCGCGGTGGCGGTAGCGCGAACGAACAACGTGGACGCTCTTCTCGTCTTCACGCTGCTTCTGGCGGCATGGATGCTGATGAAGGCGACGACCGGAGGGAAACGGGGCTGGCTTTTCGGCGCCTTTGCCATGATCGGGGTCGCTTTCAACGAAAAAATGCTTGAAGCATTCATGGTGCTGCCCGCATTTTATTTATTCTCAGCGCTTGGGCTTCGCGCCGGATGGCTCAAAATAATAAAACTGCTGGCCGCATCGACCGCTGTATTGGCGGCAGTGTCTTTGTCCTGGCCGCTCGCCGTCGACCTGACGCCGGCGGATAGCCGGCCTTACGTCGGGAGCAGCCAGACCAATTCCGTGCTCGAGCTGGCGTTCGGATACAACGGCATCTCGCGGCTGACCGGGGAAGGCAAAGGCGTTCCCGGCAGCGATGGCAGCGGCAGCGCGTTTAACATTGGCAGCCAAGGTCCGCTCAGGCTGTTTCAGCGCGAATTGTCCGGTCAAATCAGCTGGCTCCTGCCATTCGCGCTATTTGGCGCAGTATCGCTGCTGACGGGAATCCGGCGGGGCAAACCGCTGTCCCGACGCGTCAAGGAGACGCTTTTCTGGTCAGCCTGGTTGGTCCCGGTCATGGGCTTTGTCAGCGTCGCGGGCTTTTTCCACGAATATTACCTCATCATGCTTGCGCCGCCGATCGCGGCGTTATGCGGAGCGGGGTGGAGCCGGATGTTCGGCTTGCGCAAAAACGCTGCGGGCTGGCAAAAACTGCTGCTGCCTGTCGCCTTGATTGCAACCGCCGTTTTCGAGCTGTCCGTGCTGGCCTCTTACCGGACGCTGATCGGCACAGGCTGGCAGGTTGCGGTCGGTGCAGGCGCGCTTGGTGCAATCGCGGCAATGACAATGCCTGGCGGCGGACGCCCGCTGCTTAAAGGTTCCGCGATCGCAGCAATGTGCGTGCTGCTTGCCGCCCCGCTCTATTGGTCGGCGACGCCGCTGCTCTACGGCGGCAACAGCAAGCTTCCAGTTGCGGGTCCAGGCCTGCGAAGCTCGAACAGCGTCGAAGGCGACGATCAGGGCGCGGCGTCCCAGGTCGATCAAGCTTTATACAAGTATTTGTCGGACCGCAATACGGGAGAGACATACCTTTTCGCCACGGACAACGTGAGCACGGCAGAAAGCTATATTATCGCTACCGGCAGCGCGGTGATGGCGATGGGCGGCTATAGCGGGAACGATCCGATTTTGACGCCGGAGCGCCTGGCGCAGCTTGTCCGTGACGAGGAGGTCAAATATTTTCTCATCGGGAACGGCGGCAGAGGCGGCGGCTCGACAACGTCGGTATCGGACTGGATCGTCGCGAACGGACGAGAGATAGCGGCCGGAGAGTGGGCGCAGAACGGACAAGCGCGAATAAACGGTAAGTTGTACGAGGTGACATTGCCAACATGAGAGGACGGCAGCAGCGGCGAAGGGGCCAAAAAGGCCGGGTAACGGGCGAATCAGCTACCGAAAGAATGAAGGGTCGCGGGCGGATCGGCCTCTCGCCCATATGCCGAAAGAGGTGCGCAAATGGCATTTTCATCTAGCTTTAAGCCCGTGTTCATCTTTAATTCACGCAAGTCTGCTAGTCTCCTCTTATCGTACATAGGAGGTCGTCTAGGATGAGGAAGAGCAGAAAGTGGGTCGCCTGGATCGTGATCGTCTGCCTGATCGCGGCCGGCGGCGGAGGCTATTGGTGGTATACGTCCAAAGACACGAAGGCGGCGACAAGCGGTCCGTCCTTCACCCAATCCCGCGTGACCAAAGGGACGATCACCAAGAGCGTCTCCGGCAGCGGCGCCGTCGAGGTAAGCGAATCGGAGACGGTGAAGCCATCGGATTCTGCCACAGTGGAGAAGGTCAAGGTAACCGAAGGCCAGACGGTCAAAAAGGGAGCCGTGCTCGCGACATTCGAGGGCGAGGATGTCAGTCTGTCCCTGAGCAAGTCGGAGCTGAGCCTCGAGCAGCTGCAGATGCAGCTGGAGCAGGCCCAGGAAAAGTGGAAGTCGCTGCAAATTTCCAGCGCCGAACAGGCCGACATCGAATCGGCTGAGATGAGCATCAAGTCGATTCAGTTGAACATCAAGCAGACGAAGCTGGACATGCAGGATACGCAGGAAAAGGCCAAAGCGCCCGATCCGATCGTCGCGTCGATCGACGGCACGGTAACGGCCGTAAACATTAAGGAAGGCGACACGGTGAACGGCCAGATCGAAGCGTTCACGATCGTGAACTACGACAAGCTGGATATCCAGATCTCGGCGGACGAGCTCGATATCTCGCAGCTCAAGCTCGGACAAACCGCGAATATTACGATGGATGCGCTCAGCGGCCAGGCGTTCACGGGCAAGGTGACCAAGATCGCGAAGGAAGGCACCTCCACGAACGGCGTCGCGACGTTCCCCGTCACGGTGAGCCTGGATAAGACGGACGGCGTCATGCCGGGTATGAACGGAAGCGTCGACGTCGTTATCGAATCGAAGCAGGACGCGCTGCTTGTGTCGGTCGAGGCGGTAACGCAGATGGGCACCAGATATTTCGTGCGCGTTCCGGCTGACGGCACGACGACGGGACAAACGTCGGGCGGCCAATCGGCCGGCGGTCAAGGTGCTGGCGGCCAGGCGGCAGGCGGGCAAGCGCAAGGCAGCGGCCAGTCGACTAACGGTCAGGCACAAAGCGGCGGCCAAGCGTCGGGCGATCAGGCAGCGGCCGGCGGCGCGGCTGCAGGCGGCCAGGCGGCAGGAGGCCAAGCGGCCGGTGGCGAGATGCCTGAAGGGATGCCGCCGTTCGACGGCGCAGATGCGCCTGGAGGCGCGGCCGCGGGCGGCAACGGAGCGGGCGCTCAAGGCGGCTATGGCGGCCAGGGCAGGCAGGGCGGCTACGGCGGCGCAGGCCGTCAAGGCGGCTATGGCGCGGCGGGAGGCTTCACTAGAGGCGGCCAAGGCCAGACGACCGCGGGCGCAGCGAGCACGGAATTTACGCTCAAAGAGATTACGGTCGGCATCACGACGGATTCGCAGGTCGAAGTATTGACCGGACTTACCGAAGGGCAGACGGTGCTGATTCCCGTCACGGTATCGACAAGCTCCGGCAATCAGCAGCAAACGGGATTCGGCATGGGCGGCGGCTTCCAGATGGGCGGCGGCGCATTCCCGGCAGGCGGCGGCAATTTCGGCGGCGGCAACTTTGGCGGCGGGGGCGGCGGCAATCGTACGACCGGCACCGGCACCGGGGCCCGTACCGGCACCGGCTCCGCGGGAGGTCGATGACATGAGCAAGTCCGCGCCCTCTCCTCTGATCACCATGGAGGACGTATTTAAGAAGTACACGCTGGCAGGAGAGACGCTGAACGCGCTCGACGGCATCACGCTTACGGTCGACAAAGGCGATTTTATGGCTATTATCGGCCCGTCCGGTTCCGGCAAGTCTACGCTTATGAACGTGCTCGGCTGCCTCGATACGCCGACCAGCGGCAAGTATATGCTGGACGGCGCGGAGATCGGCAAGCTGAGCGACAATAAGCTGGCGAACATTCGCAACAACAAGATCGGCTTTATCTTTCAAAGCTTCCATCTACTCCCTCGTCTGCGGGCGATCGACAACGTCGAGCTGCCGCTTGTCTACCGCGGCATGTCCGGCCGCGAACGCCGGGCGCTCGCGAAGGAGGCGCTCGAGAAGGTCGGGCTCGGCGATCGCATGTATCACGTCCCGAACCAACTGTCGGGCGGTCAGCAGCAGCGCGTCGCCATCGCCCGGGCGCTCGCGGGACGGCCGCCGCTGCTGCTCGCGGACGAGCCGACGGGCGCGCTCGACAGCAAGACGAGCCGGGACGTCATCGGCCTGCTCAAGGATCTGAACGCCGAAGGCAATACGATCGTGCTCATCACGCACGATCCCAAGGTCGCCGAGCAAGCGCAGCGCGTCGTACGCATTCAAGACGGCAAGCTGACCGAGGAGAGGAGCGTCGCTTCATGAAGCTGAGCCAAGGCATTCGCATGGCTTGGGGGAGCATTCGCGCCCAGCCGCTTCGCACGCTGCTCACCGTTCTCGGCATTCTGATCGGCGTCGCTTCGGTCACGATCATGGTCGCGATCGGCAACGGAACCTCGGAGCAGGTCAAGAGCCAGCTCCAGGGACTGGGCACGAACATGCTGACGGTCAACGTCGTCGGCCGCGGCGCCGTTACCAGCATCAAGCAGACAGACGTCCAGTCGCTCGCGGACGTGGACAACGTCGACGGCTATGCGCCGAACATCAGCGGCAACGTGACCGCGAAGTCCGGCACGCTGACCTATTCCGCTTCCGTCAACGCGACGACCTCGGCTTTTGCCGACATCCGCGATTACGACGTGGAGCAGGGACGCTTCATCATGGACATCGACGACTCGTTCAAGCAGAAGGTGGCCGTCATCGGCTCCGAGGTCGCGACCGAGCTGAAGCTGAGCAACCCCGTCGGCAGCAAGATTTCGCTGAACGGCATTCCTTATAAGATCGTAGGCGTGCTCGCTTCGAAAGGCAGCACGACGAACGGCTCGAGCGACAACGTCGTCATCGTGCCGCTGTCCACGGCGCGCGTCGTCCTTCAGACCGACGCGATCCGCACGATCTACGTGCAGGTCGACAGCGAGAAAAACGTGGACAAAGTACAGACGGCGCTCGAAAGCAATCTCAAATCCTTTTTCCGCAACGACGAAGATAGCTATAATGTATTCAACCAGCAGGATCTGCTCGAGACGATCACGTCGGTATCGACATCGGTCTCCACGCTGCTCACCTATGTGGCGGCCATCTCGCTGCTCGTCGGCGGCATCGGCGTCATGAACATGATGCTCGTCTCGGTCACGGAGCGTACGCGGGAGATCGGCATCCGCAAGTCGCTCGGGGCCAAGCAGCGCGACATTCTGTTCCAGTTTCTCGTAGAGGCTTCTATAATCGGTCTGCTCGGCGGCATCGCGGGGGTGGCGGTCGGCGCGAGCGGCTCCAAGTTCGTCGGCAAAATGATGGATTCGCCGGCGTCGCCGTCCGTCGATATCATGGTGATCGCAGTCGTCTTCTCGATCGGCGTCGGCGTATTGTTCGGGTTTCTGCCTGCAAGGCGAGCTTCCCGACTTAATCCGGTCGAGGCGTTGCGCCAATAACATATCGTTATCTTGAATGAAAAAGGAGGCAGGCCGGTTGTCCGCGCACATACTCGTCATCGAAGACGATCCGTACATCAGCGAGTTGATCGGCCTGTACTTGAAGCGAGAAGGCTTCGACTACGACGTCGCGGGCGACGGGGAGGACGGCTGGGATCTGTTTTCCTCCGGACCTCCCGATCTTGTCATTCTCGACTTGATGCTGCCCGGGCTCGACGGCTGGGCCGTCTGCCGCAAGATCCGAGCGGAGCGCTCGACGCCGATCATCATCCTGACTGGCAAAGGCGAGAGCTACGACAAGCTTAAGGGTTTCGAGCTGGGCGCGGACGATTACCTCGTGAAGCCGTTCGATCCGAAGGAGCTGATGGCGCGCGTGCGCGCCGTCCTCCGGCGGACGATGCCGGGATTCACGCGGGAGCCGATCCGAATTCCAGACCTGACGATCGACCTTGACCGCTATATCGTCGAGTGCTGCGGGTCGGAGCTCACGCTTCCGCCCAAGGAAATGGAGCTTCTGCATCTGCTGGCGTCGATTCCCGGCCGGGTTTTTACGAGGGATCAGTTGCTGGACAGGATCTGGGGTTACGAATTCGACGGCGATCCCCGCACGGTCGACGTACATATCAAGCGAATCCGGGAGAAAATCGGCATGACGGCACACTATCGGATCGAAACCATACGGGGCGTCGGTTACAAATTCGAGGTGAGCGGGACATGAGGCGGTACAGCGGCATTACCGTCAAGCTGCTGCTCGCCTTTTTTGCCGTTCTGCTCATATCCTTCGCCATCACGCTGTTCGTCTCCGACCGCTTCGTCAGAACGCAGCTGCGGGAGCGCAACGACCAGATGGAGGCGCGTCAGCTCGACGTGACGGCTGCGCTTGTACGCAGCGCGTACAGGGAACAGTGGAGCCGTGCCCAACTGACGTCCGCCCTACAGATGAGCGGCGGGCCAAACCGGACGATCGTTATATTGAACAGCGCCGGGGAGGTCGTGCTCCAGTCGGGCAACCCGGGCGCCGGCGAGAGCGTCGAGATCGATCCGCAAGCCTTGAAGGAGACGCTGGCGGCCCGAGACAAGCATTGGCGGCCCGGCGACGCATCCGGCGAAGGCAAGATACGGATCGCGGCCGGTCCGGTCGGCGGGGATATCTCATGGAACGCGCAAACGATACTGGTCGTCTCGCAGGCGTTTCAGCAGGATTTTAACGTCTTCAGCGGATTGTTCCGCAACATTATGATCACGATGCTCGTGGTCTCGACGATTATGGTGCTCATCGTCTCGCGCAGCATGACGGCGAGGCTGAGACGCATGACGCAGGCAGCGAGAGATATCGCCAAAGGCAGGTTCGATATCCGTCTGCCGGACCGGCATCGCGACGAGATCGGCGAACTGGCTTCTTCTCTTAATCATATGTCCGCCGAGCTTGGCAGCCTCGACCGGATGCGCAGGGAGTTTCTCGCCAACGTGTCGCACGACCTCAGGTCGCCGCTCACCTCGATCGGCGGCTTCGTCGAAGCGATGCTGGACGGAGCCGTGCCTCCCGAGAGAGAGAGGCATTACCTCGGTCTCGTTCGCGAACAAACGCAGCGCATGAACCGGCTGGTGAACGACCTGCTCGACGTGGCGCGCATGGAGGGAGGACAGCTCGAGATCTCGCCGGTGACATACAATCTCAGCAGCTGGATCCGGGGGCTGCTCGCCCGGATGTCCCCCGACGCGGAGCGCAGGGGCATCAAGCTCGAGCTGATCGGAGACGCCGAGGATCTTTGGGTGCGGGCGGATCCCGACCGGATCGACCAGGTGCTCGCGAATCTGGTGCTCAACGCCATTCAATTTTCGCCGAACGGACGGACCGTGCAGGTCGAGGCTGTTCGCACAGGGGCCGACTCAAGCATCAGCGTAAGGGATCGCGGCGTCGGCATCCCCGACGGCGAGCTCGATAAAATCTGGCAGCGATTCTATAAATCCGACAAAGCCCGCTCCGCGCGAACGGGCAGCGGCCTGGGCCTCGCCATCGTTCAATTCGTGCTCGAGAAGCATGGCACCGCGGCTTCCGTAATCAGCGCTGAGGGGGTAGGAACGGTGTTTACTTTCTCGCTGCCGCTGGAGGAACAGCCATCCAATTCGCCTTATTCTGTCCGCGACGGCGTCTGACGGCGTTCGCGGGCTGTTGACGGTTCCCTCCGCCAAGAGGCATAATGGAAGGAATACCTCACGATTCGCGGCGGCCCGCGCTTTTTTCGCAGGCCCGGAGCGGAAAGGAACATGGCATGGGCATGGAGCAGCTGCTTGAAAAAGCGTCGACATACATGAAGGAACAGGACTTAGAGCGCATCCGGGAGGCCTACGCGTACGCCGACGAGGCGCACCGGGGGCAGCTGCGCAAATCTGGCGAGCCTTACATTCTCCACCCTGTAGCGGTCGCGGAGATTATGGTTCAGATGCAGATGGACGTCGTTACCGTCGAAGCGGCGCTCCTGCACGACGTCGTCGAAGACACTACCGTGACGGTCGAGGACGTGCGCGGCGAGTTCGGCGAGACGATCGCAGGTCTCGTGGACGGGCTCACCAAGCTGGAGAAGATCCAGTTCCGGTCCAAGGAAGAGCAGCAGAACGAGAATTACCGCAAGATGTTCGTCGCGATGGCGAACGACATCCGCGTCATCCTTATCAAGCTGGCGGATCGCCTGCACAACATGCGGACGCTGAAGTTCCAGTCCGAGGAGAGCCAGCGGCGCATCGCGCACGAGACGATGGAGATCTACTGCCCCATCGCGCACCGGCTCGGGATGAGCGCCATCAAGTGGGAGATGGAGGATATCGCGCTGCGATATCTCAACCCGCAGCAGTATTATCGGATCGCCAACCTGATGAAGAAAAAGCGTACGGAGCGCGAAGCGTACATTTCCGAACTCGTCGACAAGATCCGCGAGAAGCTCGAGGAGATGGGCATCCAGGGAGATATCTCGGGCCGTCCCAAGCATATTTACAGTATCTACAAAAAAATGACGGAACGCGGCAAGCAGTTCAACGAAATCTATGACCTGCTGGCGATTCGCATTCTCGTGGACAACGTCAAGGATTGCTATGCGACGTTGGGCATCATCCACACGCTCTGGAAGCCGATGCCGGGCCGCTTCAAGGATTATATCGCGATGCCCAAGGCCAACATGTACCAGTCCCTCCATACGACCGTCGTCGGTCCGACCGGCGAGCCGACCGAGGTGCAGATCCGTACCTGGGACATGCACCGCACGAGCGAGTACGGGATCGCCGCCCATTGGGCCTACAAGGAAGGCAAGGACTCCGGCAACGTCGCGAGCAGCTTCGGCGACAAGATGAACTGGTTCCGCGAGATCATCGAGCTCCAGCAGGAGACGCGCGACGCCGCCGAATTCATGGAGTCGCTGAAGATGGACTTTTTTACCGATCTTGTTTTTGTATTCACGCCAAAAGGCGAAGTGTACGAACTGCCTGCTGGGGCCGTGCCGCTCGATTTCGCGTACCGGATTCATACCGAGGTCGGCAATCGGACGATCGGCGCCAAGGTCAACGGACGGATCGTCCCTCTCGACCATAAGCTCAAGACCGGCGATATCGTCGAGATCCTCACGTCCAAGCATTCGTACGGACCGAGCCAGGATTGGCTGAAGGTCGCGCAATCCTCGCATGCGCGCGCCAAGATTCGGGCTTGGTTCAAAAAGGAAAAGCGCGAGGAAAACGTCGCGAAGGGACGGGACGCGATCGAGCGCGAGCTGAAGCGCCTGGGGCTTGAGCCTTCCGAATGGATGAGCGACGACAAGCTGCTCGAGGCGGCCCGCAAATTCACCTTTAACGATATCGAGGATATGATGTCCGCGATCGGCTTCAGCGGCATCACGGCCGCGCAGGTCGTCACCCGGCTGACGGAGAAGCTGCGCAGGGAAGCCGAAGAAGCCCAGCAGATTCAGCTGACCAACGAGGTCAAGGAAGTACGCGCGCCTTCCGCAGCCGCCGCCGCGAACCGGTCGCGCACTTCGAGCGGCGTCCGGGTCAAAGGCGTCGACAATCTGCTCGTGCGCTTCGCGCGCTGCTGCAATCCGGTTCCAGGAGATCCGATCATCGGCTACATTACGCGCGGACGCGGCGTATCCGTGCACCGTTCGGACTGCCAGAACCTGCCGACCGCCGCCGAGGGCGAAGAGGCGCAGCGCGTCATCGAGGTTGAATGGTGCGAGGAGGTCGAGGCGAGCTACAGCGTCGAGATCGAGATTCTCGGGCACGACCGGCGGGGCCTGCTCAACGAGGTGCTGCAGACGGTGTCGGAGAGCAAGACCAATATCGCGGCCGTATCGGGCCGTTCGGACCGCAACAAGGTCGCAATCATGCACCTGACGATTTTGATCCGCAACAAAGAGCATCTGCAAAACGTGGTCGACAAGATCAAGCGGATCAAAGATATATTCTCGGTGCAGCGGCTTATGCAGTAGGCAATTGATAGATTTCGATAAATTTGAAGCAACTATTGCGGCGGCCGAATCGGCCGCCGCTTATGCGTACAGGAGCGGATGAGGAGATGAAGGTCGTATTGCAGCGGGTTTCCCATGCCCGAGTCGATATCAAAGGGAAGACGGTCGGAGAGATCGGAGCGGGACTGCTGCTGCTCGTCGGCGTCGGTCACGAGGATACCGAGCATGACGCCGCCAAGATGGCGGACAAGATCGCCGGCCTGCGCATATTCGAGGACGACGGCGGCAAGATGAATCTGTCGGCGAAGGAGACGGGCGGCGCGATATTGTCCGTCTCGCAGTTCACGCTGTTCGGGGATACGCGCAAGGGGCGGCGCCCGAACTTCATGGGGGCGGCAAGGCCGGAAGCGGCATCTGCGCTCTATGACCGGTTTAACGGGATGCTGCGTGAAAAGGGACTGACCGTCGAAACCGGATCTTTTGGCGCGATGATGGATGTGACGTTAACAAACGACGGTCCGGTGACATTGATTCTGGACACGAAAGAATAAGGAGAGCCGCGAGAAGCGCCCGCGCCTTTGCGTTTTTTGCGCGAACGGCGCTTCTGAATGGGAAAGGGATGCATGGGCAACACTACGTATCGTTACTCTTTTCAACCCGGAAAGGAGCCGATCGTGTGCGCCAGTCTCCCAAGGAAGCCCGGATGGATCGGGCGGCCGGCACGATGCCGGGCGCGGATCGCCGGGAAGCGCAAGCGCTGATGGCCGAGGAATTCGCGGCCGAGCTCGCGCCTCGCGACACGTCCGCAGACGGCGGCATGCGACCCCGTCGTCCGAATCGCGGATGAGGATGCGTTTTTTGAGATTGTAACAAAGACGTAATGTTAGCTTCATGCTCCCTTAATGAATTCCGACTATTATAGTTGGTGACCCCCTTTTTCTATAAAGCAACAAACTGAAGCCCGCTCGAATTTCGAGCGGGCCCTTTTTTTCTCAAGATGCTATTTCGCGAACATTTGCTTTTTAAGCTCCGCGTTGCGCTTGGCGAACACGTCGTTGTGCGAGGACACCATCCCGTATGCGTTCGCTTCCGGCGTAATGTATTGCTTCGCCTTGTTGACGGCGTTGGCGGCGTCCTGGAAGGCGCCTGCGATCAGGTGAAGCTTGCCGTCATGCGCGAGAATATCGCCGGCGGCATACAGGCCGGGCACGGACGTCTCGCTCATCGGCGTGCCGTCGATGCCCCAATCCGGTCTCATTCGGACGTCGATGTCGCTCTTGTCGAGCATGTCGCTATCGCGCTCGTAGCCGTGGTTGATGATGACTTCGTCGACCTGGAGCTCGACCGTGGACTCGTCTTCCATATTTTTCAGCAGGACGCTGCAGATCGCGTCATGGCTGTCCGAAGCGACGAGCTTTTCGATGGCCGTGTTCAGAAGGCAGACTACCGTCCCGCTGTTCAGCTTGGTGATCTCGGCTTCGTGGCCCTTTAAGGTATCCTTGCGGTAGGTCAGGTACACCTTGGCCGCGATCGGTTCGAGCTCGTTGGCCCAGTCGATCGCCGAGTTGCCGCCGCCCGAGATCAGGACGGTTTTGTCCTTGAAGCGGGAGAGCGACTTCACGGTATAGTGGAGGTTGGACACTTCGAACCGGTCCGCGCCGTCGATATCGAGCTTGGTCGGCTTCAGAATACCGCCGCCTACGGCGAGAATGACCGTTTTCGAATAGTGCTTGTCGCCCGAATCCGTGCAGAGGACGAACAGGCCGTCCTCGCCTTTGGAGATGGACGTGACCTTTTCGCCAAGAACGACTTCGGGTCCGAAGGTGAGCCCCTGCTGGATCAGCTGCTTGATGAGCTGCTCGCCGGTCACCGGCGTCAGTCCGCCGACGTCCCAGATCATTTTCTCGGGATAGACGTTGACCTTGCCTCCGAGAATCGGCTGATACTCGATGAGCTTCGTTTTCATTTCCCGCAGACCGCTATAAAATGTGGAGTATAGCCCGGCCGGGCCTCCGCCGATGATAGTGACGTCGTATACGTTCGGTTGCATAAGCGATCGATCGCTCCTTTATGGTCGCGTATTGAGCCGGGCTGCAGGAGGGCTGCAGGACTCTTTTCCAATATCGTACCACATTCTCATGAGAATGAGAATCGTTATTGATCAGTTCAGCTGAGCTATCTTTCATAATTGAGGCCATTTCTTGACACGCGAGCCCGCCGAAGGGTAAAATGAAACTCAATTGTATCAAACTTCGATTCAATGACGGGAACAAGTACTCCGGACCCACTTCTCCAGAGAGGATCGCCTTCAGGCTGCGAGCGATCCGCCGATGACCGGACGAACGACATCTCCGAGAACCTCCCGCGAACGGGCGGACGAGAGGCGAATGCGCCACAAGCGCGTACGCCGACATTCCGCGTTCAGTAGCGAGCAGGCGTCCGCCGGGCGTTAACCGGTTCGAGAGCGAGCGCAACTTCTTCTGCATCCATTGCAGTTGAGCGCGTTCGAACGACGGGTGGTACCGCGGGAGCATATACGAGCTCTCGTCCCGGATGACGCAGCGATGCGCTATCCGGGACGAGAGCTTTTTTTGACGAATTCGAGAGGGTGGTGCAGCAATGGGATTTCAAAAACCGCCGGGCACGCAGGACTTTTTGCCGGACGCATCCGAGCTGTGGCAATACGTGGAGCGGACCGCAAGGGAGATCGGCAGAAGATTCAGGTTCAGAGAGATACGCACGCCCGTATTTGAAGCGACCGAGCTGTTCCAGCGGGGCGTCGGCGAGACGACGGACATCGTCGAGAAGGAAATGTACACGTTCGTGGACAAAGGCGACCGCAGCATGACGCTTCGGCCGGAAGGCACCGCGGGCGTCGTACGCGCCTATGTCGAGAATAAGCTGTACGGAGAGCCGGAGCTGTCCAAGCTCTACTACATCGGGCCGATGTTCCGGTACGAGCGGGCCCAGGCTGGCCGCTACCGTCAGTTCCACCAGTTCGGGGTGGAGGCGATCGGTTCGGAGGATCCTGCGCTCGACGCCGAGGTCGTAGCGCTCGGCTACGCCTTTTATAAGGAAGTAGGCTTGACCGGCGTGACCGTGGACATCAACTCCGTCGGTACGCCCGAGGTGCGCGCGGCGTACCGGGAGACGCTGCTTGGATTCCTCCGTCCGATCAAGGACACGCTGTGCAAGGACTGCCAGTCGCGAATGGAGCGCAATCCGCTGCGCGTGCTCGACTGCAAGGTGGATCAGGACAAGTTCGAAGGCGCGCCTTCGATCCTCGACAGCCTTGACGAGGCTTGCAGCTCGCACTTCGCGCTCGTGCGGCAATACCTGGACGATATGGGCATCCCGTATCGGGTCAATCCGCGGCTCGTACGCGGCCTGGATTACTATACGCACACGGCGTTTGAGTACAAGGCGCAGGGGATCGGCGCGATCGACACGATCGGGGGCGGCGGGCGGTACAACGGCCTCGTCTCGCAGATCGGCGGCGAGGACCGTCCGGGCGTCGGCCTTGGCCTCGGGCTCGAGCGCACGGTCATGCTGCTCGAGAGCCAGAACGCGAAGCCGGACTTCGGGCCGGCCGTCGACGTGTTCGTGATCGCGCTCGGCGAGCGGGCGGAGCGGGAGACGCCGGGGCTGCTCTATCGGCTCCGCGAAGCCGGATTGTCGGCCGACAAGGACTATCAAGGGCGCAAGACGAAGACGCTGTTCAAGGCCGCCGACCGCATCGGCGCGCGTTATGCGGCCGTCATCGGAGACGACGAGCTGGAGCGCGGCGAGGTCGGGCTTAAAAACTTGAAGACGCAGGAGCAGAGGCAAGTGCCGCTTGCGAAGCTGGCCGAGACGGTACGCGAATGGAACCAACAAGACGAAGAGGGGTTAGCGCAATGACAATGCTTAAAACATTTGACGCAGGCAAGCTGACAAAAGAACACGTAGGACAGACCGTCGTACTGAACGGATGGGTGCAAGGCTGGCGCGACTTCGGCGGCATTCTGTTCATCGACCTCCGCGACCGCAGCGGAATCGTGCAGATCGTGTTCAATCCCGAATTTTCCGGCGACGCGCTGGATCTCGGCGGTCGCGCGCGCAACGAATACGTGCTCGCAGTGAAGGGGAAGGTCGTCGAGCGCGATTCGGAGACGGTGAACGCAAATCTCGCGACCGGCGAGATCGAAGTGCAAGTCACCGAAGTCGAGATCATGAACAGCGCCAAGACGCCGCCGTTCCCGATCGAGGACGGCGTTGAGGTAGACGAGTCGCTGCGCCTGAAGTACCGCTATCTTGACCTGCGCCGTCCGGAGATGCAGCGTACGCTATATCTGCGCTCCAAGGCGACCAAGGTATTCCGCGACTTCCTCGACGACCACGGCTTCCTCGACGTCGAGACGCCGATCCTGACCAAGAGCACCCCTGAGGGCGCGCGCGATTATCTCGTGCCGAGCCGCGTGCATCCGGGCGAGTTCTTCGCCCTGCCGCAGTCGCCGCAACTGTTCAAGCAGCTGCTCATGATCGGCGGCATCGAGCGCTACTATCAAGTCGCGCGCTGCTTCCGCGACGAGGACCTGCGTGCCGACCGTCAGCCGGAGTTCACCCAGGTCGACATCGAGACGTCGTTCCTGTCGCAGGACCAGCTGCTCGGGATGATGGAAGAGCTGATGGCGCGCCTGTTCCGCGAGACGATCGGCGCCGAGATCGAGACGCCATTCCAGCGTCTCACCTATCACGACGCCATCCACAAGTACGGCTCGGACAAGCCGGACCTGCGCTTCGGGCTCGAGATCGAGGACGTCACCGACATCGTCAAGACGAGCGAAGTCAAAGTTTTCGCTTCGGTCGCGGCAGGCGGCGGCGTGGTCAAGGCGCTTAACGCCAAGGGCTGCGCGAGCTGGAGCCGCAAGGAGCTCGACGACCTGCAGCCGTTCGCGGCCCGCTACGGCGGCAAGGGCATCGCCTGGATCACCGTCAAGGACGGCGAATGGAAGGGGCCGATCGTCAAGTTCTTCAAGCCTGAAGAAATTGCTGCGCTGACCGAGCGCCTGGGCGTCGAAGACGGAGACCTGCTCTGCTTCTCCGCCGACAAGCTCAAGACGGCCGCCGATGTCATGGGCAACCTGCGCCTCAAGGTCGGCCGCGATCTCGGCCTGATCGACAACGCGAAGTTCAAGTTCCTATGGGTCGTCGACTTCCCGCTGCTCGGCTGGGACGAAGAAGGCAAGCGCTTTGTCGCCGAACACCATCCGTTTACCCGCCCGCGCGACGAGGACGTTGCTTTGTTCGATACCGACCCGGGCGCCATCCGCGCGCAGGCTTACGATATCGTCCTCAACGGCTATGAAGTCGGCGGCGGCTCGATGCGGATCTACCGTCGCGAAGTGCAGGAGAAGATGTTCACCGCGCTCGGATTCACGCTCGAAGAGGCGAAGGAGCGCTTCGGCTTCTTCCTCGATGCGTTCGACTATGGCACGCCGCCGCACGGCGGCATCGCCTTCGGCCTGGACCGTCTGATCATGCTGTTGACGGGCCGCACGAACCTGCGCGAGACGATCGCCTTCCCGAAGACGGCGAGCGCGACGGACCTGCTCACGGACGCGCCTTCCGGCGTCGAGCACAAGCAACTCGAGGATCTGCACATTCGCCTGTCGGCCAAAGCCATTGCCGCCCAAGCGAAGGCGGCCGCACCGGCCGAGCAGTCCGAGACCGAAGCCGGCGCCGAGCCGGCTGCCGCCAAGGAATAACCGGATCCTAAGGCCAAGGGAGGAGCGATCCTATGCTGCATCAGTTCTCGCGCACGGAGCTTGCCATCGGACCCGAAGGACTCGAGACGCTTAAGGGAAGCACGGTCGCCGTGCTCGGGATCGGGGGCGTCGGCGGCATCGCCGCCGAGGCGCTCGCCCGGTCGGGCATCGGGCGCATTATCCTGATAGACAAGGACGTCGTAGACATTACCAATGTCAACCGGCAGATCCACGCGCTCACGACGACCGTCGGTCAGCCGAAGGCCGAGCTGATGCGCGATCGCATCAAGCTGATCAATCCTGAATGCGACGCGATCGCGCTGAAGATGTTTTACACCGAGGAGACGTACGAAGAGCTGTTCAAGTATCCGCTCGATTATGTGGTCGACGCCTCCGATACGATCTCTTACAAGATTCATCTGATCAAGCAGTGCCTCGAGCGGCGTATCCCGATTATCTCGAGCATGGGCGCCGCGAACAAGACGGATCCCAGCCGGTTCCAGGTCGCGGACATCTCCAAGACGACGGTCGATCCGATCGCGCGCGTCATTCGCACCAAGCTGCGCAAAGAGGGCATTAAGAAAGGCGTCAAGGTCGTTTTCTCCACGGAGGATCCGATCAAGCCGCGCGAAGACGTGACCCAGCGGATCGTGCCGGATACGGCGCCGAAGGAAATCCGCAAGGCGCAGCAGCCGCCGTCCAGCAATGCTTTTGTGCCGCCGGTCGCGGGACTCATTATGGTAAGCGTCGTTTTCCGCGAGTTGGTGGAGGCGGGCCGGAAGAAAGAGTAGACAAGCGCCATTTTTAAAGCCGATTACCGAATATTTCAGACAAAATGCCTTTTGTGGACGCCTGCCGTTGGCGTTTCGCAAGAGGCTTTTGTTGAAATTAAGAAATTCAGGAATTTTAAACTTGAGCAAACTTGAGCGTCAATTTGCGAAGAGGATAGCGCGTTTTCGGCGTATCGGCACTTTAGGATGATTGGCAGGCCCAAAAACCTGCATTTGTACAGGTATTTTCGACCGGCACGCGACGCTTGAAAAAATGACCTGCAAATGTGCAGGTAAATGCAATGCGCAAGCTGAAAATCTGGCTGATGAAGGAAAAAACCTGCACGGATGCATCTATTTGTACAAGAAGGCCGACATTAACGGAAATAGATGTATATTTGCAGGCTTTGCCGTGAAAGAACGACGCGGACGACGATATGCCGGACCGTCTGAAAGGCCGTCGGACGATCCATTGACTGGCGTTCCGCGAGACTCCCGTTTCGGATTCGCAGAACTTAATGAGAACGTCAGGGCAATCTTTCGAAGCCGCCGAAAAAGTCCGAATAACTGTGCGGAACGGTCTGAAGTTGGCTGTTTTCTATGGTCTCCGAACTTTCCATGACGGATTTTTTTAATGCTGCGGAAAATCGCGCTTGGGCGAAAGCGATATTTCGTGCCAGGCGCCCAAATTGTGCCATTGTCCCTGTCACTCCGCAGTTGTCCTTCATACACTGGATCATCCTTGTCGTATGGAGGTGTGAAGTCATGAGCAAGCAATTGTCCGCTAACAAGAAAAACGTGCTGCTTGCATCCAGTTGCCGCAAGCCGCATCCCAAAAAGCGTCGCAAAAAATGCGGCTGCAAGCCGCATCGGAAACATCGCGACGACCATCACAGCCATCGCAGCCACCACAGCCACCACAGCCACCGGAGTCATCACCATGCGCGCTCTGGCGCGGCACCTGTCCGTCCCGAGCCGATCGAACCGGTTGGGGAAGGTCTCGGGGGCCTCGGCGGTCTGGGCGGTATCGGAGGGTTAGGCGGCCTTGAAGGCGGCCTCGGTTGGGGCGCGGAGTCCGGACTAGGTTCGCTGGGCGGTCTCGGAGGAGAACCGGGGCCCGGTCGTGACGGAGATCATCATTCGTATTCGGGCTCGCATCCGCACCGTTCCGCAAGAACGGCTTCCGCTATTCGCGGCCGAAAAAAACGTTATCGCTAGCGAGCGTAACGAAGCTGCCGCAAGGGGGCTGTCCCAAAAGGGTCATGAAAATGACCTGCGGGGCAGTCCTGTTTTTGTAAAACAAAAAGAAACCGTTCTTTGGTAAAATGGAAGTGTCTAGCAACCATTTACGAAAGGAACGGTTTCTTTGTACATTCAATATAGCATGGATCAACTTTGTCTGCCAATGGATCTGGAAACAGATATTCCTGAAAATCATCTTGTACGTGTCGTGAATAGCGCTGTTAACCGCCTAAGCGACAGGCTTTTCGACGCAGCCTACCCCGGAGGCGGACGACACAGCTATCACCCCAAGATGCTCACCAAAGTCATCATCTTCGCCTACACGCAGCGCCTCTACTCCTCGCGCCAGATTGCCAAAGCCGTCCGCGAAAACATCATGTTCATGTGGCTGGCCGGCCGCCAGCAACCGGATTTCCGCACCATCAACCGTTTTCGTTCAGAACGGATGAAGGATGTGCTGGAACAGATTTTTACAGCTGTGCTGGAACTTCTGGTGGAAGAAAAATACGTACAACTGGAACATTACTTTGTCGACGGCACGAAGATCGAAGCGAACGCCAATCGCTATTCGTTCGTCTGGAAAAAGGCTGTTGTGAAGCAGCAC